>JAQTQG010000006.1 GCA_028712375.1 Candidatus Omnitrophota bacterium | reverse complement strand
TAAATTCCAGGTTACCCATGAGAAGATAAGCGAAGTGTTAGGTAAATCCCGGGTTTCTATTACCAACACGTTACGCTTGCTTAAACCTCCGCATGAAATTCAGGGAGAAATGAAAAAAGGGCGGATTAGCTTCGCGCACGGTCGTGCTTTGCTGGAAATCGAAGACTCTAATCACCAAAGAAAAATAGCCCAAGATATTATTGCTAAGGGGCTTTCAGTACGCGAGCTTGAAAATTTAATTAAAAGCGTGCGGCCAAAATCTATCAAACGTAATGTTGGGCAAGGGCAGCGTGAGCCGATGGTTGCGATTTTAGAAGAACAGTTGCAGCATGCTTTAGCTACTAAGGTGCGCATCAGTAAAAGAAAAAAAAGAGGTCATATTAACATTGAGTTTTATTCCCCAGAAGATCTTCAGCGTATCGTAAATGTTATTAAAGGAGGAAAATAAAGAATGGGACAGGCAGTCTTAATTTTAATTAAACCCGATGGATTAAAAAAATCACTCACTGGCAACATTCTGACGCGGCTTTCTGAGACAAAGCTTGAAATTGTGGCTGCGAAAATGGTGCGCGTTTCCAAAGAGTTGGCACAAGAGCATTATAAACATTTAAAAGATAAACCATTCTTTGGGGAAATTATTAAATATTTGCAGGGAGATTTTCATGACCGCAAAAAAGTCATGGCTCTGGTTTATTGGGGCAATGATGCAATAACTAAATGCCGGGAGTTAGCCGGGGCGACTAATCCCGAAGAGGCGGAGTCAACATCTATCCGCGGTTCTTATGGGCGGATTACTACTTCAGGGGTTTATGAAAACGTTGTCCACGTGTCATCCAATGTTCCTGAAGCCGAGAGAGAAATTAAGCTTTGGTTTACTCCGGATGAGATTATCGTCGATCTTTATGCGACAAAGGATGTTGTGAAAAAAGAATTATCCTGTAAAATTTGGGCCGATAAATGAAAAATATAGTAAATAGTATGACAGGTTTTGGTTGTTTTGAAAAAGAGATTAATTCTGTCGGCAGAATTTCTGTGGAGTTAAGGTGCACCAACCATAAATTCCTGGAAACGGCTTTTCATCTTCCGGAAGGGTTGCTTTCTTTGGAAGATAAGTTGAAAAAAGAAATCGAAAGCAGGCTTAAAAGAGGCAGAATTTATTGTGCCATCAACATCAAAGGGCAGCTTGCCCAGGGAATTTTTGTTAACCGTAAACTCCTTAAGAATTATTTGCATGAGCTCAACAGCGTAAAAAAAGAGTTTAAGATTAAAGATGGCCTTAACCTGGATTCATTAATCCGCCTGCCGGGGATTCTATCGCTTAAAGAAGACAAGCCGGTAGGTGCTCACATTTGGGAGAAGCTTAACCCCGTTTTTTTACAAGCACTTGCAAATTTATTAATAGCGCGCCAGAAAGAAGGCAAAGCTTTAGCGGGCTTGTTAAAAGAAAGAACCGCTTTGCTTAAGCAAGACCTGGTTTTTATTAAAAAACGTTTTTCCGCGGCAGTAAAAGACAGGCTTAAAAAAATACAAACGGATGAAGAACGCGCGGCTTTTCTAAAAGGCGCGGATGTGGCTGAAGAGATAGACCGCCTCTATTTTCATATTAATAATTTTGGGCATAAGATTTCTCAGGGAGGAGCAGTGGGTAAGGAATTGGATTTTATTACTCAAGAAATGCAGCGGGAAGCCAATACGCTGGCAGCTAAGTCTTTTGATCTGGTGATTTCCGGACGCGCTGTCGGGATGAAAAGCCAAATTGAGAAGATTCGCGAACAAGTGCAGAATATCGAGTAGTGATAGCCCTTAACCGTTATAATAAATTTAAGTTAAAAAGTAATGGTTTGTCTGCCACGAAACAAAGCTGCAAGCTAGAGAGCAGTAGCTTGCTTACTACTAAGCAAAGCCAAGGCAAAATTTTTGTGATCAGCGGGCCGTCAGGCTCCGGTAAAACCACCCTTTTATCTAGTTTAATTCAAGATAAAAAAATCGGGAAAATACTAAAAAAATCCTGTTCTATCACTACGCGGCCGAAACGTTCGCAAGAGAGGGAAGGAAAGGAGTATTTTTTTGTCAGCGCGGCGGAGTTTAAGCGGCTGTTAAAAGCGAAAAAAATTCTTGAATGGACCAGGTATTTGGGCTATTATTACGGAACGCCTAAAGAGGCCTTAGAACGGCAGCTGAAAGGGGCAAAAAATGTAGGGCTTTGCCTGGATTTAAAGGGCGCCCGAGCGCTTAAAAAGATGTATCCTGAAAACACGGTAACGATTTTTGTGTTACCGCCGTCGCTCGGGACGCTGAAGGAAAGAATTCAGAATCGTTGCCGCCATACCAACCAGCAGGAAATAGAGCAGCGCTTGTTGCTTGCGCGTAAAGAATTACAGGCAGCCGGTGCATTTGACTATTGTATTTTGAACCAAAAGTTATCTGTCGCGCTTAAAGAGCTAAAAAATATTTTTTGGCAGGAAAGCAGTATTTAACATATCACACCGGGGGTAAAAGATGGGTTATCAAGGTAGAGAGAAACTTTTAAACAGCAGCATGGGTTCAATTTATAAATTGGTGATTTTGGCTTCCAAAAGAGCCTTGGAGATTGCCGAAGGGCAGCCAAAACTAGTATCTGACGAGGCTTCGGTAAAACCATCAACGGTAGCCTTACATGAAATTGCTGCCGGTAAGATTGAAGCCAGGAAACTTAAAGCTAAAGAGTAATGAAGAAAAATCAAAAAAATATTATTCTGGGCGTAACCGCCAGTATTGCTATCTATAAGTCCTGCAGTTTGATTCGCCGGCTTAGAGAATGCGGCTTTGCAGTACACGTGGTAATGACTAAAGAAGCACAGGAATTAATTAAACCGGTTGTATTCCAGAGTTTAAGCGGTAACCGGGTTTACTCCGGAGAAATATTCGATGCGCCGGATACCTGGGAGATTGAACATATTGCTTTGGCATCTAAAGCGGATTTAATTTTAATTGCTCCGGCAACGGCTAATATTATTGCTAAACTGTCTGCCGGAATTTGCGATGATCTTTTAAGTTGCACAGTTTGCGCCAGCAAAGCGCAAGTTTTAGTCGCCCCGGCGATGAATGAAAATATGTATAATAATAAAATTACCCAGGGAAATATTGCAAAACTAAAATCTTCGGGATTAAACTTTGTTCTTCCCCGCAAGGGCCTCTTGGCTTGCGGGGTCACCGGCGTCGGTTGTTTGGCAGAAACAGACCAGATTATCAAAGAAGTTAAAAAATTATTGTAGTTTTGGCGACGTAGCCAAGTGGTAAGGCAGTTGTCTGCAAAACAACTATTCAGCGGTTCAATTCCGCTCGTCGCCTAGATTTTATATAAAGCAACAATAAGTTAGGGCAAGTGGTGGAATGGCATACACGACAGACTTAAAATCTGTTGGCCGCAAGGTCGTAAGGGTCCGACTCCCTTCTTGCCCAATTAAATTAGGCTCCGACAAAAACCGTCGGAACCGCGTTGGATAAAAACTTTTTGGTGCGCGGGCTCATAGCTCAGTCCCGGCAAAAAGCTGCCGGGATTCCTCGGCATGAAAAGCCATCCCGAGTCATTGGTAAACAGTGTTCGCTATGAGCGGGCACAAAAAATTCGGGCTCATAGCTCAGTCCCGGCAAAAAGCTGCCGGGATTCCTCGGGATGAAAAGCCATCCCGAGTCATTGGTAAAAGGTACTCGCTATTCGCTTGGCAAAAAATTCGGGCTCATAGCTCAGTTGGTTAGAGCGTTGCGTTGACATCGCAAAGGTCAGTGGTTCAAGTCCACTTGGGCCCATTTTTATTTTCCTTTAAAAATTATGGATCTAAATACTTTAAGACATTCTTGTTCACATGTGATGGCGCAGGCGGTAAAGGAGCTCTGGCCGGAGGTTAAGCTGGCTATCGGCCCATCCATTGAAGACGGATTTTATTATGATTTTGATAAACAAACCCCGTTTACAGATGCCGACCTGCAGGCAATTGAAAAAGTTATGCAAAAAATCATTGTTCGGGATGAACCATTTTTGCGCGAAGAGCTAGAGAGGCCGCAAGCTTTAGGGCTATTTCAAAAATTAAAAGAAAATTACAAAGTTGAATTGATTGAAACGCTACCCAATCAGCCGATTTCTATTTACAGGACCGGCAAGGATTTCTTAGACCTCTGCCGGGGGCCGCACATAGCATCTACCGGACAGATTAAAGCCTTTAAGCTGCTATCTGTTGCCGGCGCTTATTGGCACGGGATTGAAACCAATCCTATGCTGCAAAGAATTTACGGCACCTGTTTTGAAACGCAAAAAGAATTAGACGAGTATTTAAAAAATTTAGAAGAAGCTAAATTGCGGGACCACAGAAAGTTGGGCCCGGCATTAGGGTTTTTTGATATTTATCATGAAGAAGCGGGCGCAGGGTTAGTTTTTTATCATCCTAAGGGCGCGATTTTGCGCAAGATTATTGAGGACTATGAAAAAACAGAACACCTGAAGCGCGGATATGAAATGGTGATTACCCCGCATATTATGGATGTGGATCTTTGGAAGACCAGCGGCCATTACGATTATTACCGGGAGAATATGTATTCTTTTACTGCCGAAGATAAAGAATTTATATTAAAGCCGATGAATTGCCCCGGGCATATCTTGATCTATAAATCTAAAACACGCAGTTATAAAGATTTACCGATCCGGCTGTTTGAGCTGGGAACAGTTTATCGCCGGGAAAAAGCCGGGGTTTTACACGGGTTATTGCGGGTGCGCGGGTTTACCCAGGATGATGCACATATATTTTGCTTACCGGAGCAATTGTCTGCTGAAATTAAAGGGGCGATTGATTTTGTGTTTGATACAATGAAAGTTTTCGGGTTTGATAAGGTGGGAATCGAACTCAGTACTCGTCCGGAAAAATCCATTGGCTCGGATGAAGATTGGCAAAGCGCCACGGAAGCCCTGGAGACAGCATTAAAAGAAAAAGGGTTGCCTTATGAGGTTAATGTGGGAGACGGTGCTTTTTACGGGCCGAAAATTGATATTAAACTAAAAGATGCGCTTAAAAGAACATGGCAGTGCGCCACTATTCAATGCGATTTTGCGCTTCCGAAAAGATTTAACTTAGCTTATATCGATGCTTCCGGAAAAGAACAACAGCCGATTATGTTGCACCGGGTTTTATTGGGCAGCCTGGAGCGTTTTATCGGCGCGTTGATTGAGCATTACAAGGGAGAGCTTCCTTTATGGCTAAGCCCGACGCAGGTTTTATTGATTCCGCTCAAAGAAACCGTTTTAAGTTATGCTCAAGAGGTAAAAAATAAATTAGCAAATCAGAATATCCGTGTGGAGATGGATTTGCATAATGAAACTTTAGATAAAAAGATCCGCAATGCCGAGATAAATAAAATTCCGTATTGTTTGATTTTAGGAGAACGGGAAGCCAAACAGCAGCAGGTGAGTGTGCGTAAAAAAGGCAGCGGTAATCAAGGAGCGGTGGACCTGGATAAATTTGTAGGGGATTTAATTAATCAGATTCAAGAGCATAAGTAAAAAAGGAGGAAGCTATAAAAAAGTTTACGCGTATTAACGACAGAATTAACGCACCACAGGTTAGGGTTATTGGCCATGATGGAAGCCAGTTGGGAGTAATGTCCGTGCAGAGGGCTTTAGAAATTGCTAATCAACATGAATTGGATTTAGTGGAAGTAGCTGCTGCGGCTACTCCTCCGGTTTGCCGGATTATCGAGTATAGTAAATTTAGGTATGATCTGGAGAAAAAGGAGCGGGAGTCAAAGAAACATCAGAAACAGGGACGGTTGAAAGAAATCCGGCTTAAGCCCAATATTGACGACCATGATTTTGAGACTAAAGTTAAACAGGTAGTAAGCTTTCTAAAGAAAAAAGACAAGGTAAAAGTTAATCTTTTCTTCCGGGGCAGGCAGATGGAGCATATAGATTTGGGGAGAAAAGTTTTAGATAAATTTATTCTTGATACCCAGGGCGATGGACAGGTAGAAAAAGCGCCGGCGCTGGAAGGTAGAATTATGTCCTTTGTAATTGCCCCGAAGTAAGATATAATAAAATACCCGATGGCTTGTAGATTTGCGTCGGTGTAACATTAATAGGTTGACACCCCGCGCTAATTGGAATTGCGCGGGTGTTGTCCACGTGGACAAGGAGAAAAAATGCCAAAACTAAAAACAAAACGCGGTGTAGCTAAGCGCTTTAAAATTACCAAGAAGGGTAAGGTTAAATATTCCGCCGGCGGAAAAAGCCATTTAGCTTCATCTAAAAAAACCAAAAAAATGCGCGACTTAAAAAAACGCCGGACGCTGGCAGGCAGAAAAGAAGTCAGATTTATTAAATCAATGTTGCCCTATAATTAGAAT
Source organism: Candidatus Omnitrophota bacterium (assembly GCA_028712375.1). Classification (GTDB taxonomy): domain Bacteria; phylum Omnitrophota; class Gorgyraeia; order Gygaellales; family Profunditerraquicolaceae; genus UBA6249. Next base: position 55,457 of record JAQTQG010000006.1, on the reverse strand, counting down.
GGGCAATGATTTTAAAGGAGAACAATAATGGCAAAAGCTAAGCATAGTGTAGCAACGCGTAAAAAAAAGAAAAAAGTCCTTAAGCAGGCTAAAGGATTCTGGGGAGATCGGAGCAAACAATACCAGCAGGCCAAGAGGGTATTAGTTCACGCTCTTAGGTATGCGTACCGGGATCGCCGCAACAAGAAGCGCGAATTCCGCAGTCTCTGGATTGCCAGGATTAACGCAGCTTGCCGGGAGACGGGGATATCTTATAGTGTATTTATGGATGGGCTTAAGAAATCCAAAATTACTCTGGACCGTAAGATCTTAGCGGATTTAGCGGTAAGAGATAACCCGGCTTTTAAAAAGCTGGTGGATATAGTTAAAAAATAAAATCTTTTTCCAGGCATTTAACTGGCAGGTAAAAGGATAAAGAGTCGCTATGTATATAATTATTGTTGGTTGTGGTAGAGTAGGCTCCGAATTGGCCAAATTGTTGTCTGGAGAAGGCCACGATGTCGTAGTTATCGATAAGGCGCAGAATGCGCTTAATCGCCTCGGAAACACCTTTAACGGCCTGACAATGGTTGGTAATGGATTTGACCTGGCCCTCTTGAAACAAGTAGGCATTGAAAAAGCGGATGCTTTTTGTGCGGTAACCGATGGGGATAATACTAATTTAATCAGTGCCCAGGTAGCGAAAAAAATTTTTAGCGTGCCTAAAGTGCTTGCCCGGGTCTATGATCCGCAACGCGCACATATTTACGCGGCGCTGGGTTTGGACATTATCAGCGGTACAATGCTTTTTTCCGCTATGCTCAGGGATAAAATTATTGAAAGCAGGTTTTCCAGTTATTTAATTGAATCCAAGGATTTAGGGGTTATTGAAATTGAAGTTAAGAATGATTTGGTCGGCAAAACCATCCAGGATATAAATATTCCGGGAGATTTTATAGTTGCGGCCTTGCGCCGGATGCAGGGAGTAGTTATCCCCGAACCCAAAACCGTTTTAAAAAATAAAGATATTTTAATGGGGGTAGTAAAAGTTTCCAGCCTGCAGGGGGTTAGGGAAAAGTTCCATTTGGGGGAAAAATAGGAATGTATATTTTAATTGTCGGCGCAGGCAAGGTGGGTTATTTTTTAGCTAGAAGGCTTTGCCAGGGCAAACATACGATAAGTGTTGTAGATAAAGACCGCCAAATTTGTGAGGAGTTGGCCAAAGAGTTAGACGTTTTGGTAATTAATGGCGATGCTTGTGATCCTAAAATATTGGAAGAAGCAGGCATTGCGCGGGCGGATGTTTTAGCCGCGGTTACCGGTGACGATGAAGATAACCTGATTATTTGCCAGCTGGCTAAAGAAAGGTTTAATTTACAGCGTACTGTGGGCCGGGTAAATAATCCTGATAATGAACATACCTTTAATGAATTGGGCATAGATGTTCCCGTTGATTCCACTAAAATTATTGCCAAGATTATCGAAGAAGAGGTTTCTTTTTCGGATTTTGTAAATTTAATGAGTTTTAAGCGCGGGAAGCTGGCGATTGTACGCGTAGATTTGCCAAATGACGCCCCGGTAGTTAACAAGCAGGTTAAAGATATCGCTTTACCTAAAGATGCGGTATTGGTTTCTATCCTTCGGGGAGAAGAAGTGATCCTTCCTAAAGGCGATACGGTGTTTAAAACCGGAGACGATGTTATTGCGCTTACTTTAATTGGTAATGAACCTCAGCTGCTCAGTCTTTTAGCCGGAAAGCTTTAAAGACCATGAAATTTAAACCTACCTTAAACATTATATTCGGCATAGCCACAGAAATTTCTTATGTGTTTTTTATCATGTTGGCGGCATTTTTAATCTGCTTAGCCATATATTTTAAGCTATGATTCTTAAGCCCCGCCGCGAAGATCTAAAGATTATTGGTTTTTACCTCGGTAAAATAATTTTAGGGTTAGCCTTGACAATGGTTATCCCTGCCCTGGTTGCTTTGTGTTTTAGAGAGTTAAACCCCGCTTTAGATTTTTTTGTGAGCATTGAAATATCTGTTTTGTTAGGTCTGTTTTTAATTAAAATCTGCCGTACAGATAAAGATCTGAACTGGATGCAAGGCATGATTGTAGTCAGTTTGTCTTGGCTGGTGGCTATGGTTCTGGGGGCAATCCCGCTGTATTTAAGCGGCCACTGGAAATCTTTCTTAGATGCATGTTTTGATGCGATGTCCGGATTTGCTACTACCGGGCTGGGTTTGGTTCAGGACCTGGACCATCTTTCTTATGCGCATAATTTGTGGCGGCACCTGACTATGTTTTTAGGGGGCCAGGGAATCGTAGTAATTGCCCTTTCATTTTTTGTGCGCGGGTTTTCCGGGGCATTCAAGATGTATGTAGGTGAGGCGCGGGATGAAAAAATCATGCCCAACGTTATTAATACTTCCCGGTTTATCTGGCTAGTTAGTATTGTTTATCTGATCTTGGGGACGCTTGCTTTGGGAATAACCGGGGTATTGAGTGGCATGAAACCGGTCAATTCCTTTTTTCATGGAGCCTGCATATTTATGGCAGCCTTCGATACCGGAGGATTTAGCCCGCAGTCACAAAGCATACTTTATTATCACAGCTTTGCCTATGAAGCGATTACTATCATTCTTATGGTGCTGGGGGCGCTTAATTTTAAACTGCATTATCACCTATGGATGGGTAATCGCAAGGAGCTAATTAAAAATATTGAAACACGCACCCTTTTTGTCACGGTTATTGTTACTTTTTCTGTGGTTGCGGTAGGGTTAGCGCAGACAGGGGCGTATCCGGCGGCGGTAACGCTTTTGCGTAAAGGGTTCTATCAGCTTATTTCCGGGCACACCGGAACAGGTTTTCAGACGATATATGCCCAGCAGTTTGGCGTGGATTGGAACCCTTTGGCTTTAGCGGGGATCATTTCAGCGATGGCTTTAGGAGGGGCAGTTTGTTCAACTACCGGGGCAATTAAAATGTTGCGTATCGGGATTATCCTAAAGTCTTTTAAAGAAGACCTCAAGCGGATTATTATGCCGGAGAGAGCGATTGTCGTTGAAAAATTTCACCATATCCGGGAGGTGTTTTTAGAGGATAAGCTGGCCAGAAGCGCTTTAATGATCACGCTAGCTTATTTAATTTTATATGGTTTAGGCGCATTAGTTGGTATGTTTTATGGGTATCCTTTTTTAGAGTCGCTTTTTGAATCTACTTCCGCAGCGGCTAACGTGGGTTTATCCTGTGGGATTACCAATACTGCTATGCCGGCAATGTTAAAAATTACTTATATGCTGCAGATGTGGGCAGGACGTTTGGAATTTATGTCTGTGTTTACGATTTTGGGGTTTATATTTGCCAGCCTTAAAGGAAAATGAAAAAATTTTTTGGACTAATTGCGATAATTTTATTCTTGAGCTTAATAAATTTTCAGGCTATTGTTTTTGCACAAAGCTTAAGCAGCCGGGAACTAATTAGTAATGCCAAGCAATATGATGGCAAACTAATTACTTATTCCGGAGAGGTGGTGGGGGAAGTGATGTCGCGAGGGGAATTTTCCTGGGTAACCATCAACGACGGGGAGAATGCTCTCGGGGTTTGGGTAAAATCTGTTTTGGCAAAAGAGATAAAATTTGCTGGAAATTATAAAGAGCGCGGGGATAACCTGGAAATTACCGGCATATTCAATCGCGCTTGCGCTAATCATGGAGGAGATTTAGATATTCACGCCCAGAGCTTACGCAAGGTGAGCGATGGGGGGGTAATTCAGGAGAAGCTAAATTTTGATAAAGTCCGTTTAGGGCTTATTTTATCGGGGGCATTATTTTTAATATGGATATTAATCTTATTCAAACGCAAATAGAAGGTGATTTAGCCAAGATTGATTCTTTATCGGAACTGGAAGAAGTACGGGCTAAATATTTAGGCCGTAAAGGCCTGCTTGCGGAGTTAACTGGCGCGATTGCCGGATTGCCGGTTGAGCAAAGAGGGGCTTTTGGTAAACAGGTAAATGCTTTAAAGAACCAAACGCTGGATTTGTTTATTAAAAAAGAAAAAGAATTAACGGCAGGTAATACTGTTGTAAAAAAATCTAATTTAGATATCGGGATGCCGGGGATAGCTCAGGAGTTAGGGGTGCTTCATCCGATCACCCGGGTTACTGAAGAGGTCTGCGCAATATTTAGAAAAATGGGGTTTTCTATTCTTGGCGGACCGGAGATAGAAACAGAGTACAATAATTTTACCGGATTGAATATTCCGCTGGAGCATCCTTCCCGGGAAGCATTTGACACTTTTTATTTAAAAGATTACAGTAAAATGCTCCTGCGCAGCCATACTTCTCCAGCGCAGGTGCGCCTGATGAAAGATAAAAAGCCTCCCCTGGCGATAGTTGTTCCGGGCCGGGTGTACCGGCCGGATGCGGTAGATGCATCGCATTCGTTTATGTTTCATCAGATTGAAGGTTTTATGGTCGATGAAAATATAAAACTTTCCGACCTTAAGGGATTATTGGAAACTTTCGCCAAGGCCGTATTCGGCAATGATATAAAAATGCGCTTTCGGCCGCATTTCTTTCCGTTTACCGAACCTTCCGCAGAAGTGGATATTTCTTGTATAATCTGTAAAGGCAAAGGGTGCTCTGTATGCGGCAGAAAGGGATGGCTTGAGATATTAGGCTCAGGGATGATCCATCCCAATGTTTTTAAGCACGTTGGTATTGATGCTAAGAAATATACCGGGTTTGCCTTTGGGATGGGCGTAGAAAGGATCGCAATGCTTAAATACGGGATTAACGATATACGTTTATTTTTTGAGAATGATTTAAGATTTTTGAGGCAATTCTAAAATGAGAGTTACTTATAATTGGTTAAAAGATTTCGTTGATATTAAGATTCCTCCCAAGGAGTTAGCGGATAAATTAACAATGGCCGGGCTAGAAGTGGTGGCCTTGGAAGCCAAAGACGACGATTTTATTTTTGAGATTGAGATTACTTCTAACCGCCCGGACTGGTTAAGTATTCTTGGGGTTGCCCGGGAAGTAGCGGCAATTACAGGCGCAAAACTAAAAAATTTATGTTTACCGGAAGCCGGAAAGAAGCATCCTAAAGTAAAACAACATAATGGTAAGCTTAGGATTGAAATTGAGGATAAGAAAGATTGTCCTCTTTATACCGCCCGCATAATCAGAGGCGTAAAAGTCGGCCCATCCCCAGAATGGATTAAAAAAAGACTAGAATTAGTCGGATGCCGAAGCGTAAATAATGTAGTAGATATAACCAATTATGTTTTATTCGAACTGGGAGAGCCTTTACATGCTTTTGATTTAGACAAAATTAATCAGGAAAAAATTATCGTCCGCCGGGCTAAGGCGGGAGAAAAAATATTAACCATAGATGGCTTGGAAAGCAATCTTTCTAAAGACGTTTTGGCGATTGCTGATTCGGGAAAGGTTATCGCCGTCGCCGGAGTAATGGGGGGGAAGGATTCAGAGGTAGGCTTTACCACAAAAAATATTTTATTAGAAGCAGCAGTATTTAATCCGGTTATCATCCGGAGATCCCGCCAATCTATCGGCAAGACAAGTGAAGCAAGTTATCGGTTTGAAAGGGGCGTGGATTTAGAGATGGTTGCCCGGGCATCTTTACGGGCAGCGCAATTATTGCAAGAATTCTGTGGGGCAGAGGAATCCGGTTTTGCAATAAGCGGTTTAAGCAGCCTTCAGGTAACACAGGTTGATTTAGATATTGTTTATGTTTGTAAAATATTAGGAGTAAGCTTAACCGCCGCCAAAATTAAACAGATTCTTGCCGGGCTGGGATTTTCAATTAAACAAAAATCAAAGAATATCCTGAGAGTGCAGGTGCCCTGTTTTAGGCAGGACGTAAAGCAGCAGATTGATTTAGTGGAAGAAGTGTCCCGGATTTTTGGTTATGAGCGTATTCCCAATACCATTCCTTCGGTCAAGCCTGATATAGCCGTGGAAGGGACACGAGAGCTGGTTAGGGAAGTGAAAAACGCGCTGTTGGGGTTAGGACTCAACGAAGCGATTACTTATAGCCTTATTGACCGGCGCGGATTAGTGGATGCAGGTTTTGCTTCCGGTGTTAAGCCTGTAGAGGTGATGAACCCGTTAAGCCAAGAACAGGAAATTTTAAGGCCGACACTGATGCTTGGCCTTGGCCGCGCCGTTGGTTTTAACCTTAATCAGAAACAAGAGCATGTTGCCATATTTGAGATTGCCGGTATTTTTAAAGCGGAAAAAGAGCCCGAAGAAAACCTTGCTTTGGGCATTGCTTTGAGTGGAACAAAAAGTTTTTTTACCGCGCAGGGTAAAGTTAAGGATGAGGCCGGCCTTTTAAACCTTAAAGGAATTTTAGAAAAGGTCTTTGGGCGGTTAGGGGTGAGCGGTTACGAATTTATCAGCCAGAATGATTCTTTAGTGCAGATCTGTGTTGAAAAAGAAAAAATAGGCGCAATGTTTGAGCTTAATCATCAATCGCTAAATTCATTAGCAATAAAAAACAGGAGTGTTTTTCTGTGCGAGATTTCTTTAGAGAAACTTTTTTCTTTTGCCCGGTTGAATAAAAAATTTACCCCTCTTCCTAAATATCCCGGTGTTACCAGAGACATAAGTTTTATTCTGAAGGAGAATTTTTCCGTTCAGGAAATACTTGTGCAATTAAAGGAAAAAGGGCAGCCCCTTTTAAGTGACGTGAAGATCGCGGATTATTACCAAGGTAAACAAATTCCAGCGGGCTACCGGGGGTTTACTTTATCATGTTTTTATGCTTCGGGTGAGCGTACTTTGACTGAAAAAGAAGTTCAGCCTGTTCATGATTTGCTTTGTGAATTACTCGGCAGGCAATTTGAAGCCAAATTGAGGTAGCCTTAATACACTCGGTGGCATTTGCCCCCTCCATTTAGGGAGTGGAAAAAGAACATGCCGCCTCAGCATCAATCCTGAGCAAACCCCGGGCTTTAGGCTGGGGTGTTGGGGGATTGATTTTTGTTTCGTATATGTTATACTTTTTACGCAAGAATGAAAAACAGCTCTTTTAGATATCCCTGCGGTGCGCGTTGGAATTTTGATAATTGTTGAACCAACACTATTTTCACGGGAGCCCCATTATTCTTTTAGGCACGTGTGCTTAAAGATAGGGTTCCCATCTGAAGCCAAACCGGTTCAGAATATCAGTCCAACGGCACTTTTGCGGGGATTTTTTTTGACCTGGCAGGATGTTTAAGGCATGGCCAGGTCAAAATCCGCCAATCTTTGTGGCGGGTAACCCATAGCATTAAATCTTTAGTTGAACCAAAAATTTATGGACCTATTTACCGAAGAAAATTTAAATAGCCAAAACAAAAATCTTCCTTTAGCCGTGCGCCTGCGGCCAACTTCTCTTGATCAGCTATTTGGACAGGATCACATTTTAGGTAAAAACAAACTATTGCGCCGGGCTATTGAAGCCGATCGGCTTACTTCGCTTATTTTATTTGGCCCGCCGGGAGTGGGAAAAACTTCTTTGGCCTGGTGTATCGCAAATATTACCCAGGCCAACTATGTAGCAATTAACGCTACGACCTCTAATGTTGAAGAGCTAAGAAAAATTATTGCCGCCTCCAAATTAAGGGCCAAGGAAGGAAAAAAGAAAACCATCCTTTTTATCGACGAAATCCATCGTTTCAATAAAGCGCAGCAGGATGTCCTCCTGCCGGATGTGGAAGAGGGCCGTCTAGTATTAATTGGCGCTACGGTCCACAATCCATATTTTTCACTTACTTCTGCTTTGTTGTCGCGTTCAATTGTCTGTGAATTAAAAGAGCTGCAATCCGCCGATTTATTAAATATAATCGATCTGGCGCTAAAAAACCGGGAAAAAGGGTTGGGTAATTTTAAAGTCAAGCTTGATAAAAAAGCACTTAATTTCTTGGCCAAAAGTTGCGAAGGTGATGCGCGCAGGGTTTTGTCTGCCCTGGAGTTAGGGGTGCTTACTACTCCGGCGGATAAGGATGGATATATTCATTTCGATTTAGAGATTGCCCAGGAGTCTATTCAGAAAAAAGCAGTGGTTTATGACCGTGATGGCGATGGCCATTACGACACGGCCTCCGCGTTTATTAAATCTATGCGTGGTTCTGATCCGGATGCGGCGATTTATTGGATGGCTAAAATGCTTTATGCCGGAGAAGATCCGCGGTTTATCGCCCGCAGAATTTGTATTTTAGCTTCTGAAGATGTGGGCAATGCGGATCCTTTAGCATTAGTTTTGGCTAATGCCGCTTTACAGGTCTGTGAATTTGTGGGGATGCCGGAAGCCAGGATACCTTTGGCGCAAGCGGTGACTTATGTCGCCTGCGCTCCTAAATCCAATGCCAGTTACCTGGCGGTGGAAAAAGCCACCCGGGATATTCAAGAAAATAAAGTTCAAGAAGTCCCGGATCACCTAAAAGATGCTTCTTACGACGGTGCCCGAGAACTTGGGCATGGTTTAGAATATAAATATAGCCATGATTATCCAGGCCATTATGTAAAACAACAATATATGAGAAAGAAAATGTGCTATTATGAGCCAACGGACTTAGGGCATGAGGCTAAAATTAAAGAGCGTTTAGAAAAGTTACGGCAAGCTTCTTCTGCGGCGGATAAAGATATGCACAGCCATTCACAAAATGGTCCGGCAGGAAAGGGAAAATCAAAATGATGCTTATTATGCAAATTTTGGTAGTCTTAGGCGTAAGCGCGGTTATTTATGCTGTCTTTAGCGTGTTTACTGAAGGTCCGGCTTCTTCAAAAAAACAAAAGCACCAGGTTAATGCGGGGCCCGTGGAAGACGTGGGTAAAGAACAGAAAATTCAACGTTTACAAAGTCAGGTAGCTAAGCTAGAAAGTCAGTTGGAAGAAGCCAGGGCGGCTTCAGCGGGCGAAAGATCCGGTACGGTGACACTGCAGGAGAAAGAGGCGGAATTTTTGGTTGAGCTAAAACGCAGGGAAGAGTGGGTGGCCAAGGCAGAAGCGGAATTAGCCAAAGTTAGAGCAGAGAATGCGGATTTAAATAGTAAATTTCTGGCTAAGGAAAATGAATTGCAGGGAGAGTTTGCTAAAAATGTAAATTTAGACCGGGAAATGCGCCAGATAAAGTCTGATTTGGAGTCTAAGGATATGGCTTGCCGGCTTAAAGAAGATCAGCTGCAAGCGCAGAAACATCAGATTGAAAGCCAGTTGAAAACGATTAATGAGCATTTGGCAACAATCGCGGAATTCAATCGTAAAGAAAAAATCAGCGAGTGGGTTCCCAAATTAGAGTTCAATCAATTAAATAAAGAATATACGGAGATAGAAAAAGAGCTGGAAGCTGCTCAAGAAAAATTGAAAAGTTTTGCTGCTGAGATTATGCATTTGCGCCAGGAGCAGGATAAAAAACCGCATTTGGCTAAAGAAACAAGCCCGGCAGCAGATATTAAAATAGCGCAGGCTGTTCCGGAGGAAAATAAGGAGAATCTGCCCGAAGAAATTAAAAAACCAGTTGAAATTGTAAGCGAAGAATCCAAACAGGAGGGTAAACAGGCTGAGCAAAGCAAGCCCCCGGAATCACTTTCCGGCGGGGATGTTTCTGAGGAGATTAAGCCGGTAAAAGGAGTGGCGTCAGAAGAAACCAGGGCGCCGGATGCGGAGCCGGAGCAAGGAACGCAAGATACTAAAGAGCAGCAAAAAAAAGAAGGGACGCAGGAGTAGTTGTGAAGATGAAAATCGTTACGGTAATATTAATTTTAGGGTTAACTTTTTATTATGGAGGGGTTTCGGCGATGGAAGATAAAATTGTGGTTTTGGAAACTAGCCAGGGGAATATTGAAATTAAACTAAAAACCGATATTGCGCCAAAAACTTGTGAAAATTTTATTAAGTTGGTAGAAAAAGGATATTATAATGGTTTGATTTTCCACCGGGTGATTAAAGGTTTTATGATCCAGGGCGGAGATCCTACGGGAACCGGAGCCGGGGGGACATCAATTTGGGGTAAATCCTTTGAAGATGAAGTGACTCCCGCGGTCACTTTTGATGGCCCCGGAATATTGGCGATGGCCAATGCCGGTCCAAACACCAACGGCAGCCAGTTTTTTATTACTTGTGCTAAAACGCCTTGGTTGAATATGCGCCATACCATTTTCGGTGAAGTTGTGGAAGGATTAGAGGTAGCGCAAAAAATTGAAAATACTCCGACTGATGCCGATGACCGTCCGCTCGCCCAACAGAAGATCACCCGAGCGTATATAAAACCCAGCGTCTAAAATAGCCCGCTGAAAAACTAACTCAATAACCGCTAAAGCAGCGTGTTGTTTTGTTGAGAATTACCGAAGGTGTGTCCGGATATGAATCCGACACCTTTTAAATATTCAATTATTAAGAACGTAGGTTTGGTATATTAATTAAAAAGAAGGTGCAGGATGAAAAAAATAAATTATCAGCAGGAATTAAATTCTGCACAACTTAAAGCCGTTGAATCGATTACTGGCCCGCATTTGGTGATTGCCGGAGCCGGCAGCGGCAAAACGCGTGTTTTAGTGCACCGGGTTGCCTATCTAGTTGAACAAGGCATAACTCCGGAAAATATACTTCTGCTTACTTTTACGCGCCGGTCTGCCGAAGAGATGCTGCGCCGGGCCAGCCTGTTATTGGATGAACGTTGCAAGCATGTTTCCGGCGGGACGTTCCATTCTTTTGCCAATATGATTTTAAGAAAGTATGCTAAACTTTTAGGAATCAGTAATAATTTTACTATTCTTGACCAGGCCGACAGCGAAGACGCGATAAACCTGATTCGCACACAATTGAACTTTCATAAAACCGAAAAACGTTTTCCGCGCAAACATGCTATTTTAGAGGTAATTTCCAAAAGCGTGAATAAATCCGAGGAAATTTCTGGGGTGTTAATGGATGAATATCCGCAATTTATTGAATTTGTCGAAGAGATTAAAAAAATCCGCGATGAATATATTAAGTATAAATATCAAAAATCCCTTTTGGATTACGATGATTTACTGGTTTTTTTGAAGAATTTGCTCACCAAGCATGAAGATGTCCGCGCCAGTTTAAGCGCCAAATACCAGTATATTATGGTTGATGAATATCAGGATACGAATAAACTGCAGGCGCACATTGCTTGCTTGTTGGCCGCCGACCACGCTAATATTATGGTAGTAGGTGATGATGCGCAAAGCATCTACTCGTTCCGGGGTGCGAATTTCAAAAACATTATCGATTTTCCCAAGATTTTTAAAGGGACAAGAATTATTACTTTGGAAGAAAATTATCGCTCTACTCAGCCAATCCTGAATTTGACAAACGCCGTGATTGCTCAAGCTAAAGAGAAATTTGAGAAAAACCTTTACACCAGGAAACAAGGCGGTAATACTCCTGTTTTTGTTGACTGTCCGGATGAGAATGCGCAATCTGTTTTTGTGGCAGAAAAAATCCTGGAATTAAGAGAGGAAGGAGTGGCTTTAAAAGATGTCGCCGTGCTTTTTCGTTCCGGATGGCATTCTAATGATTTAGAAGTGGAGCTGGCCAGCCGGAATATTCCATTTACAAAATACGGCGGACAGAAATTTGTGGAGGCAGCACATATTAAAGATATAGTAAGTTATTTGCGCATTGCTTATAACAGGCATGATCAAGTAAGCTGGTTACGCGTTCTTTTGTTAATTCCCAGGATTGGCCCTAAAAGTGCGGCTAAAATTATTGAAGCAATTCTGGATCAGTCTAAGCTAGAGGAACTTTGGCAGAAAAACGACGAACTTAAGAAACTGTTTGAATTATTGAAAGAGGTGGATTTGGAGTGCGATAGCCCGGCTTCAGTTATTGAAAGTTTTCTTGGTTATTATCAGCCGCTATTAAAAATTAAGTATGATGATTTTAATAAGCGTTTAAATGACCTGGATTCGCTGCTTAGAATTGCCCAGCGCTACAAAACTACGGAACAGTTTTTAGTGGATATGGCGCTGGAGCCTCCGGAAAGAATGTTGGTTGAGCCTGCGCGCCAGGATAAAGATGATGCCCCGCTTACTCTTTCCACAATACATTCCGCCAAAGGCCTGGAGTGGCATACCGTATTTTTAATTTATGTCGCCGAAGGGCACCTGCCTTCCTACCTGTCTTTAGAAACTGATGAGCAGATTGAAGAAGAGAGGCGTTTATTTTATGTTGCGGCTACGCGGGCTAAGGTGAATTTATTTTTATTAAAACCGCACCTGGATCGTTCTCCCCGCAGTTTTATGGATGGCGGCGGGTCTGTTTTTACTCAGGTTTCCCGTTTCTTAGAACAGGGGGGTTTGCTGGAAGAATTTGTGGATGTGCAAAATAGCGGTGCTCTTTCTGGCCTGGATGATTTAGAGTTGGAAGATATCATCGGCGAAAAAAGAAACAAAAATAAAGAATTTTTTGAAACGATGGAAGAATATTTCCGTAATGAATAAAGCTTTTCTTTTTGCCTTGAGCAGGGAATAAAAGTATGATAAAATTTCTGATATGATTATCAGCCAGCAAAAGCCGCTTAATGATTTGTTGTCTAGCCTAAAAGGGTATAATAAAATATTCTTGTTGGGCTGCGGGGAGTGTGCAACTACTTGTAAAAGTGGCGGCCAGCCGGAGATTGCCAAGATGCAACAGGAATTGGAAGCAGCAGGTAAAATTATTACCGGGTCATGTATTCCGTCTGCTCCTTGCGTTGCTGCTAAGCTTAAGATAGAATTGGCTAAAAATTTGCCAGCTTTACGACAGTCGGAGGCGGTTTTAGTATTAGCCTGTGGTTTAGGGGCGCAGTCATTTCAGGATAATGACCGTTTAGGGCTCATGGTATTTTCTGCCTGCGATTCATTGTTTGGCGCGGTAATGGATGCCCAGGGTAATTTTTTTGAAAAATGTTCAATGTGCGCCGAATGTGTTTTAAATGAAACGGGCGGGATATGCCCGATTACTTTGTGTCCGAAAGGGCTGCTTAATGGGCCTTGTGGCGGGGTTAATCAAGGTAAATGTGAAGTAGATAATCAAAAGGATTGTGCCTGGATTTTAATCTATAAAGAATTGGATAAGAAGAAAAAATTAGCGTCTTTGAAAGAAATAAGAAAACCTAAAAATTTCGATAAATCAACCAAGCCGCACAAGTTAATTATGAAATAATATGGCAGAACAACTTCCGTATAGCGAAAAAGTTATGGAGCATTTTACCAATCCGCGTAATGTTGGCGAGATTATCGATGCCAGTGGCGTCGGCACGGTAGGCAACCCGGTTTGCGGGGATGTGATGAAAATGTATTTAAAAATAGAGAAAGAAGTGATTGTGGATGTAAAGTTTAAGACTTTTGGCTGCGGTGCGGCTGTGGCGACAAGCTCGATGGTCACCGAGATGGTTAAAGGCAAAACCATCACAGAAGCTTTAGCGGTTACTAATGCTGCTGTAGCAGAAGCCTTAGGCGGGCTGCCGGCGAAAAAGATGCATTGTTCAGTTTTGGCGGAAGAGGCTTTGCGTTCGGCGCTGAAAGATTATTACAAGCGGCAGGGCAAAGAGGTTCCGTTTGAGGATAAGGGGCATGCCCATGAAGGGGAAACTTGTTTATAGCTCTGCTCCCGGTTTTTTAAATCAGGGGCTTAACAATAGTTGGTAGTTAATATTATGAAAAATACAGGTTTACTTAAAGGAAGAGCTGGGTTGACAAAAGCTCAAATACGTAGTAAAATCCTTTTAAGATTAAAAACACAGAAGGAGGAAGACCGAAGCCGAAAAAGTAGGTTAATTACTGCTAAACTTTTAAGGGATAAGGTTTTTAAAAAGGCCAAGATAGTGATGTTTTACATTGCTTTTGGTGGTGAAGTAAATACTGAAGAAATGATTAGGGAAGCTAAAAAAATAGGCAAGCTCATCTGCGTGCCAGTTTGTAGAAAAGATAAAGAAACTATGCAGCCAGCTATATTAGAAGATTGTGTAAAATTAAGAAAAGGGCCTTATGGTGTTTTAGAACCTGTAGCGCGTGCTCAGGTTAAGCCAAAGGATCTGGATCTTGTGATTGTCCCCGGCCTAGCTTTTGATAAAAAAGGAAATCGCCTGGGCCGCGGTAAAGGTTGCTATGACCGTTTTTTGTGCACCCTTGAAAAAACACCTTCTATAGGCTTAGCTTTTGATTTCCAAATCTTACCCCTAGTCCCCACCACTTCCTATGATGTAAGCGTCAAGAAAGTTATCTTTTCCTAGCACTCCTAAAAAAGCTTCACATTAGAATAGTTAATTAAGGTTAAACGGGAGGAAGAGAAATGATTCTTAACATAGTGTTACCCTTATTTGGTGCCCTGGTTGCCGCATATTGCGGTTATTTCCTAAGAAAATATATCGCGGAAAAAAGAGTTAAAAGTGCCGAACTGCAAGCCGAGCATATCCTGGAGGTAGCTAAAAAAGATGTTTTGGATAAGCGCCGGGAGGCGGAGCTGGAAGCCAAAGATCTTTTATACCGTATGCGCCAGGATTTTGAGCGCGAGATTAAAGACCGTAAATTGGAGATCGTTAATCTTGAAAAAAGGTTAACCCAAAAGGAAGAGAATATTGACCGTCGGATTGATCTGGTCGAAAGAAAGGAAAAAGAAGTCGAGGCGCATAATGACAATCTTAAGAAGCATGAAGAATCTTTAAAGTCTAAAGAGAATCAATTGCATGCTTTGGTTGCCGAAGAAAAAGAGCGCTTGCAAAAAATTTCTTCTTTATCTGCGGAAGAAGCAAAGCAAATTTTATTAGGCCGTTTGAATGAAGAATTAAATAATGAAAAAGCGGTTTTTATCCGGCGTCAGGAAGAAGAGGTGCGTAGTATCGCGGATAAAAAGGCCCGTGAAATTTTAAGCCTGGCTATCCAGCGCTGTGCCGCAGAACACACCGTTGAGTCAACGGTGAGCGTAGTGACTTTACCTAATGATGAAATGAAGGGCAGGATAATCGGCCGCGAAGGAAGAAATATCCGGGCGCTAGAAATGGCTACCGGGGTAGATGTAATTATTGATGATACTCCGGGCGCGGTTACTTTATCCGGTTTTGATGCTGTGCGCCGGGAAATTGCCCGCTTAAGCCTAGAGAAGCTTATCTCAGACGGCAGGATTCATCCCGGGCGGATTGAAGAAATTGTTGAAAAAACTAAAAAGGAGATGGATGAGAAGATCCGCGAAGAAGGCGAGCGGGTGGCTTTTGAGGCAGGAGTTAATGGTTTACATCCGGAGATAATTAAACTCTTAGGGCGCCTGAAATATCGCACCAGCTATGGCCAAAATGCTTTGCAGCATTCCAAGGAAGTTTCTTTTCTGCTGGGGATTATGGCTTCGGAACTGGGTTTAGATTTTAAACTTGGCCGCAGAATAGGGCTTTTACATGATATTGGTAAAGCTGTGGATCATCAAGTGGAAGGTACGCATGCTAAGTTGGGTGCGGATTTAGCTAAAAAGTATAATGAAAGCGCTGAGGTAATTGCGGCGATCGAATCCCATCATGAAGAGGCTCCCGCACAGACGATGTATGCGGTTTTAGCGATTGCTGCGGATGCGGTGAGCGCAGCCCGGCCCGGAGCCAGAAGAGAAACATTGGAAATCTATGTTAAGCGTTTGGATAAATTAGAGTCCATTGCTAATCTGTTTAAAGGAGTAGAAAAATCTTTTGCTATTCAGGCCGGCCGCGAGATCCGGGTGATTGTACAGCCAGAAAAGATCAATGATAATGAAGCAATAACCATGTGCAGGGATATCCGCAAAAAGATTGAGGAAGGGATGGAATATCCCGGTCAGATCAAGGTTACCGTAATTCGCGAGATGCGCACGATTGAATATGCTAAGTAAATTATGTTTTATCTCGTCTCGGAATCTGTGGCAAAATTTTTATTAAATTTTGCCACACTCTACGGGATTATCCTTGATCTCACTGATGTTCGATCAAGGATTTCGCTGGACTGAAACTTGAGGTGCTCAAATTCCTATAACCACCTATTTTTGTTTATGTAAATTGTGCCGTCATCAACTATGAAAATACTTTTTATTGGAGATGTCGTCGGCAGCCCGGGCAGAGAAGCAATTAAAAAGTTAGTTGCTCCCCTTAAGCAGGAATTACAGATTGATTTTGTAATTGCTAATGCCGAAAATGCCTCCGGAGGATCAGGGATTACCTTGCGGGTGGCTACTGAACTTTTTGCCTCCGGGGCGGACGTGCTTACCTCTGGTGACCACATTTGGAAGAAACCCGAAATTTTCGAATTGATTAATCAAGAAGAAAGAATTTTGCGGCCGTTAAATTTCCCCAGCGGGGCTCCGGGCCGCGGCGCCAGCGTGTTTAAAGCTAAAAATGGCGCCAAAGTCGGCGTAATTAATATTAACGGCCGGGTTTTTATGGACGCTCTGGAGTGTCCTTTCAAGGCTGCGCTTAAGGCTGCTGAAGAATTATCCAAAGACACTAAAATTATCATTGTAGATATACATGCGGAGGCTACCTCTGAAAAAGTCGCCTTAGGCTGGTATCTGGATGGCAAGGTATCGGCTATTTTAGGCACGCATACGCATATTCAAACCGCTGATGAAAAAATTCTGCCGCAGGGGACCGCCTATATTACCGACGTGGGCATGACAGGCCCTTATGATTCGGTAATCGGCAGAAGAGTAGAAGATGTGCTTACGCGTTTCTTGAGTTCTATTCCAGTCAGGTTCGAAGTTGCCGAAGGGAATGTGCAATTACATGGCGCCCTTATTGACATAGATGAAACAACCGGTAAGGCGCGTTCCATTTTAAGAATTCAGAAGAAAATTTAAATGATTAAAAAACTACCGCCTGTTGTATTTGGAGTTTTATTATCTTTAATCTTTTCTCTGCCTTTTTGTGCGGGAAATTCTGCTGCCCAGGTTACAGAATATTTAGAATTTAATTTAGACTTAAACTCTCCCACAGTTAGTCTTCCTAAAATATATAAAACAAGCATAGATTTAAGCGGGCGCGGCAAGCAGCACGATAGAACCATTCCGCGGACTTTAGCTTCGGATGATGCGCTGTCCACTTGGCAGAAGGATCTGGGCTTGCGTAATTTTTACCGCATTCAATATAATTTCTGGGAGATTCAACAGCTCGCCAATGATAAAGATGCCTACCAGAAGCTCTTGAATAATTATGAAGAGATAATTAAAAGAATAAGCGATAGCGGAGGAACAGTAATTTTAGATCTATATGGAACGCCTAACGGTTTAGGCACAGTGTTGGATCAGAATAGCGCTCCGCATAATTTAAAGGTATATAAGGAGTTGGTCAAGAATACTATCCGCAAGCTGAGTTGTGAGAAAAAATATAATATTTGGTATGAAGTTTGGAGCGCTCCGGATATCGGGGATTTTTTTATAGGAGGGCGTTCAGAGTATTTTAACCTTTACCGCCTGGTGGGCGAAGCGGTAAAAGAACTGCGCCAGGAAACTAAAATACACATACCTTTAGGCGGGCCTTCCGTAAGCGCCTGGTTTAGAAATATTGAACCTAACAATATCCTTTCTCCGGAACGCAGCTTAATTTATGAGTTGATAAAATACTGTTATAGTTATCGGCTGCCTTTGGATTTTATTTCTTGGCATGCTTATTCCAGCGATCAGGCGGAAGAAAAACAGGATACTATTTACAAAAAACCTTTTATTGCACTTATTCGTGAATGGTTGACTTATTTTAAGTTTGACAGCGCATTACCTTTGCTGATTGATGAATGGAACTTTGACGGTTCAGCTAATATCCTAGCAGCCAGAGGCAAGAATGCGCATATCTCTGCCAGTTATATTCCCGGCCGGCTGAAAAATATGCAGGAAGCCGGCATAGACTATCAGACTTATTTTTGTTTGGAAGATTTTGGGGACAATGAAACCGGAGCGATCAGGAATTTAGGTGTTTTTTCCTTTGATCCTTCCCGCAGAGAGGGCAAAGGGCAGGCAAAAGCTAATTATAACGTTTGGCGGATGCTTGCTCTCTTGGGGCAGGATTTGTTTACCGCTAAATTCAGCGATGAATTTGTAGGAGTAATCCCCACACGTTCTGCAGATTATCTGGCTTTGCTTGTTTACAACTATATCGATCCGCAAGCCGCGATGAATTATCTTTCGCATAATATAGTTTATTTAAACAGAGCCGAACAAAAAGCAATTTTAGGTATTATTAAATCCGACCGGATGAAAAAAATCCTCGATGGCCAGTTAAGCCTAGCTACTCTGCGGCTTAGCGCTAAGACCAAAGGTATGCTTACGCGGGCCATTGAATTAAATAATTTAGTTAATAAATTTTCTACGGTTAACCGCAAGATCAAAGTTTCATTAAAGAACGCAAAAGATATCTATATTTTAAGCAAATATGTAATTGATAGTAGCTGCGCCCGGAACTGTGAATTCAAGCCAAATTTAGAAAAAGATATAGATTTTAGCCAAGGTTATTCTGAAGAAATGGAATTAAGTCCTTATTCAGTGCAGCTTTTAGTTTTTAAGAAGAAGCCGCCAGAAGTAAAATCTGTTCCACCGGCGGATTTGATTAGCGTAAGCCAAACACCTGACTTGCAGGCAGCCGTCCCGGCTGAAGTAAAACCTGCACAAGAAACCAAGCCTATAGAAAATAAGCCGGCAGAAAAGACGGCTTCAGGAATTAAACCACAAGATAAACCGATAGAAGTAAAACCTGTTCCACCGGCGGCCGGTTTGGCTGAAGTAAAGCCTTTGGAGGCTAAATCGGCGGAATTAAACCCAGTGGCTGCGCCGGCGCAAGTTAAGCTGGAAGAAAAACCGGCGCTTAAAGAGGTAAGCAATGCAGAGAATAAGTAAACCAGAAAACAATAATTCGGCTTTCGCCAGCCAGAACCAGAAACATATTTATACTGTTTCAGAAATTACCCAGGTAATTAAGGGGCTGCTTGAAGAACGAGTCGGCCAGATTTGGCTGGAAGGGGAGATCTCTAATTTTAAAGCCGCAACCAGCGGGCATTTTTATTTTTCTTTAAAAGACCAGAGTTCTTTAATCGGGGCGGCAATGTTTGTTTATGCCAATAAAAGCTTAAAGTTTAAACTCGAAGATGGTTTAAAGGTTATTTGCTTCGGCAAAGTGGATGTTTACGGCCCTAGCGGGCAATATAAGATTATCGTTGAAAATATAGAACCTAAAGGGGTGGGCGCTCAACAATTGGCCTTTGAACAATTAAAAAAGAAATTAGGCCGGGAGGGGTTATTTGCTATTGAGCATAAAAAACCGCTTCCCCAGATGCCTTTTAGGGTGGGGATAGTTACTTCCAGTAAAGGAGCAGCGGTGCGCGATATCCTGCAGATTCTTAAAAAAGGCGCTGCTTGCGTAGATGTGGTATTGCGTTCTGTGCGCGTACAGGGTGAACAATCCGCTAATGAAATTGCCGAGGCGATAGCGGATCTCAATAACCTTAAAAATATAGATTTGGTTATTGTCAGCCGCGGAGGAGGAAGCGCGGAGGATCTGTGGTCTTTTAATGAAGAGATTGTGGTGCGGGCAATTTATAATTCCGCTCTTCCGGTGATTTCGGCGGTAGGCCATCAGATCAATACTACTTTATCCGATTTAGCGGCCGATGTCTTTGTGGAAACGCCTTCGGCGGCAGCCAAGATCATTGTAGATAGAAAAAATGCTTTATTGGCCCAGGTATCCGCGGCCAGGTATGAATTTGATCTTGCGATTAATGATATAATTAGTGATTTAAACAATCGGCTTATTGCTTTGACACATATGCTTAAGAGCCCGCGTGACCGTCTGTTTGAAAAACAGCAACAGATAGATGAATTATTCTCGGCGTTAAACTATGGAATGCGTAATTCTTTGGAACTAGCCGGCCAGCGCAGCAGCGCATTAGTGGAAAGGTTGGAAGCATTGAGTCCGCTATCCATATTGTCCCGCGGCTATAGTTTAAGCATGCTTGTGCCGCAAGATGTAATCCTGAGAGACGCAGCAGCGATAAAGCCGGGAGATAAATTAAAAACAGTGTTACATAAAGGTACATTTACGAGCATAGTGCAGGAGGTATTTTATGGCGAAAGAAACGCGTAGTGCCTTATTTGAAGAAGACCTGAAAAAATTACAAAAAATCGTTGAAGAACTTTCTAGTGGAAAGATTACTTTAGGCGAGTCGCTTAAAAAATATGAAGAAGGGGTCAAGATTGCGCAGTCCTGCGCTTTGACTTTATCGGAGGCGCAAAGAAAAGTAGAGTTGTTAATGAAAAAGGATAATAAGATTACTTTGGAAGAATTCAATGACGCCAGCGCGGAAGAAAAATAAAATATGTTTCTGGAGAAGATAAATTCACCTTTAGATTTAAGGAAATTAAGCCCGGATCAGCTGGGGTGCCTTAGCGGTGAAGTCCGTCAAAGGCTGATCGAGGTGGTTTCACAGACCGGAGGCCATTTAGCTTCCAGCTTGGGGGCGGTGGAGTTGATTGTAGCTTTGCATTATTGTTTGAATACCCCTAAAGATAAAATTATTTTTGATGTCGGCCATCAGGCTTACGCCCATAAAATATTAACTGGGCGGAATTCCAAATTTTCTACATTAAGGCAATATCAGGGGTTAAGCGGTTTTCCTTCCAAAGACGAATCAGCTTACGATCCCTTTACTAGCGGGCATAGTTCAAACGCGGTTTCTTTAGGTTTGGGGCTTGCTTGCGGCAGGGATTTTTTGCCCAAAGAAGAACAGTTTAAAGTAGTTTGTGTAATCGGAGACGGGTCTTTAAGCGGAGGGCTTTGTTTTGAAGGTTTAAACAATGCCGGGCACCTGAAAAAAGATATTTTAGTGGTTTTAAATACCAATGAATTAAGTATCGCGCCTAACGTCGGAGCGATCAGCAACTATTTAAATAAGATTATTTCTTTGCCGGTGTATAACCGTTTTCATGATAGCGTGGAAAGTTTTTTAAAAACCCGCGTTCCGCGGGGCAGCCGCCTGATTAAGTTGATGAACAAATTTGAAGAAGGGTTAAAGGGGCTTTTTGTCCCCGGGATGCTATTTGAAGAGCTGGGGTTTCGTTATTTTGGCCCGATTGACGGGCATGATTTGTGTGCTTTGACCTCTACTTTAAGAAATATTCTGGAAATTAAAGGGCCTCGCCTCCTGCACATTGTTACTAAAAAAGGCAAAGGTTGCGCATTTGCAGAAAAAGATCCGGTAAGATTTCATGGTATTAGCCATTTTGATATTAATACGGGCGAAGCAGCGATTAAGAAGCCTTTACCGGAATCAAAAAGTTATACTGAAATATTCCGTGATAAAATAGCGCAGTTGGCACAAACTGATCGACAGATTGTTGCGATTACTGCCGCTATGCCGGAAGGAACAGGCCTGGATAAATTCCGGGATAGTTTTGGCGAAAGGTTTTTTGATTGCGGAATTGCCGAAGCGCATGCGGTTTGTTTTGCTGCCGGCCTGGCTAAGCAGGGGTTTAAGCCGGTGGTAGCAATTTATTCTACGTTTCTGCAAAGGGCTTACGATCAGATTATTGAAGATGTTTCCTTACAAGAGTTGCCGGTAATTTTCGCTGTTGACCGGGCGGGCATTGTGGGGGAAGATGGGGTTACGCATCAGGGCATATTTGATATTGCTTATTTAAGAAGTATCCCGAACTTGGTAATTATGGCTCCCGGTGATGGCTATGAATTGGAACAAATGCTGGAATTTGCTGTACGGTTGGGTAAGCCTGTTGCGATAAGATATCCCCGCGCAGAAGCTTCCTTGATAAAAGACTCTGTAGATACTTTGGAATTGGGCCGGGGACAATTAATTAAAGCAGGCAAGGATTTTTTGATTATCGCTTTGGGGAGCATGGTGGTGGAGGCGAAGAAAGCCCTGGAGCTATTAAGCCGGGAAGGATTAAATGGGAGTTTAATTAATGCCCGGTTTGTTGCCCCGCTGGATATGGAATTAATTAAAATAGAGAGTGAGCAGAAAAAGTTTATTTTTACTATTGAAGAGGGGCTCCGGGATATGGGCTTTGGTAGCGCAGTTGCCCAGCAGTTGGATAAGCCGGTAGAGCGTCTGGGCTTACCGCTTGAATTCATTCCACATGGTTCCCGGGGGTTACTTTTGGAAAATTATAAGCTTAATGCCGCGGGAATTGCCGAGCATATCCGCCAGGTGATAAAAAATGCCTAAAATTATAATAAATCAGGATAAGTGCAAGGGGTGTTTATTGTGTGTTAATTTCTGCCCCAAAGGTTTAATTAAAAAAAGCACAAAATTAAATAAACAGGGTTTGAATTTTGTGGAAGTTGATTTAAAGGATAACTGCATCGGTTGTATGCAATGCGCAATAATTTGTCCGGATTGCTGTATTGAGGTGTATAAAGAGTAGTTAACGCGGGGCTTCCGAACGAACTTGAAATTCGCGATTAAAAGGTTAAAATATTAGTTTAAAAACTCAAGTTTAGGGTTTAGAATTTAAAATAATGGCTAAGACAAAAGTACTTTTAAGCGGCAATGAAGCAATCGCTCAGGGGGCAATTCAGGCTGGCTGCACCTTTTATGCCGGGTATCCGATTACTCCGCAAAACGAACTTATTGCATATATGGCTAAATATTTGCCCGCCTCTGGTGCGGTCAAAGGACAGGCGGCAAGGGTTTTTATCCAGGCAGAGTCTGAGTTAGCCGCGATCAATATGGTTTATGGGGCTTCGGCTGCCGGGGCCAGGGCAATGACTTCATCTTCAAGCCCGGGGATCAGTTTAAAACAGGAAGGAATATCTTATCTTGCCGGTTCACAGCTGCCGGCGGTAATTGTAAATATTATGCGGGGCGGCCCCGGGCTAGGCAATATCGCTCCGGCGCAGTCTGATTATTTTCAGGCTACCCGCGGCGGCGGGCACGGTGATTATCATGTGATTGTTTTGGCTCCCGCCTCGGCACAAGAAGCGTATGATCTTACGCAGTCCGGTTTTGACTTAGCGGATAAATACCGCACCCCGGTGATGATTTTGGGTGATGGTGTATTGGGTCAAATGATGGAGCCGGTTAAGTTATCTTCCAGGAAAATTAAAACTCCTCCTGTCAAAAGTTGGGCGCTTTGTGGCTGCGCCGGAAGAAAACCAAACATCGCTAAATCATTTTTTCTGCGGGAAGGAGCGTTGGAGGAATTTAATCTTAAGCTGCAGAAGAACTACCAAATTATTCAGCAGAAAGAACAGCGTTTTGAAGGTTTATTTTTATCTGATGCTAAAGTTATACTGGTGGCTTATGGGACAATGGCGCGCATTGCTAAAAGCGCGATTAGCCAGCTAAGAAACGCAGGTAAACAAGTGGGTTTAATCCGCCCCATTAGCCTGTGGCCGTTTCCAGAGAGGGCCTTTCAAATAAAAAACAACAGGGTAAAATATTTAGTGCTGGAGTTGTCTTATGGCCAGATGCTTCAGGACGTCCGGTTGGCGGTTAATGGCCGGCAGCAGGTGGAATTTTTGGGCCGTTCAGGCGGCGGGATTTTAAGCCAAGAACAGATCATTGATAAGGTTAAAAAAATATTATAATGGAAAAGATATTTAAGCGTGGTGAATCTTTGTATGATGTGGCTACCCATTATTGCCCGGGTTGCGGGCATGGTATCGCCCATCGCCTGGTAGCCGAAGCGGTGGATAGCCTGGGCATCAGAGAAAAAACCATTGGCGTTGCCCCGGTAGGCTGCGCGGTAGTGGCTTATGATTACTGGAATTTTGATTGTTCAGAAGCAGCGCATGGCCGGGCGCTGGCGGTTGCGACGGGGATAAAAAGAGTGCATCCGGAAAAGGTAGTTTTTACTTACCAGGGGGACGGGGATTTGGCGGCGATTGGTACCAATGAGACTATTCATGCGGCCAACCGCGGCGAAAATCTTTCTGTAGTTTTTATCAATAATGCGGTATACGGAATGACCGGAGGGCAACTGGCCCCTACTACGCTTTTGGGCCAGAAAACCGCCACTTCTATTGAAGGCCGGACAAAAAAGGCTCACGGTTATCCTTTAAAAATTTCTGAAATGCTGGCATTGTTACCCGGAGTTTGTTATATCGAACGGGTTTCTTTAGAGAACCCGCAGGAAGTGTTGAAAGCCAAGCGTGCAATTAAGCAGGCTTTTGAAAATCAAATAAATAATTTAGGTTTTTCTTTGGTGGAAGTGCTTTCTCCTTGCCCTACTTATTGGGGGCTATCCCCGAAGGAATCGCTGGATTGGATTAAGCTTGTTATGCGTAAAGAGTTTCCCTTAGGGAGGATTAAATGATTGAGCGCATAATTATTGCCGGCAGCGGCGGCCAGGGGGTAATGCTCTTGGGTAAAGTCCTGGCGCAAACTGCCATGCTTGAAGGCAAGCAGGTGACCTGGTTTCCGGCTTACGGGCCGGAGGTGCGCGGAGGAACCAGCCATTGCATGGTGATTATTTCAGATCAAGAGATCGGTTCTCCTTATATAAGCCAAGCTGATACATTGATAATTCTTAACCGGCCTTCTTTAGAAAGATTTAAGGGTAAACTAAAAAAAAATGGCATCTTGATTCTCAATTCTTCTTTAGCTGCAATTGATAAGTATGCTAAAATGCAGGTTTTATCTTTCCCGTTTACGGATATTGCCATAAAAATCGGCAATATTAAAGTTGCCAATATGGCGGCATTGGGTTGTTTTGCTGCTGCTAAAAAAATTATTAAGGTTAAAAATATATTAAAAGTATTTAAATCTATCGCTCCGGCTGGTAATCTGGAAATATTAAAGATTAACCAGCAAGCCTTAGAAGAAGGGCAAAAATTAAATCATGGTTAGAGTTCGTTTCGCACCTAGTCCCACGGGGAATTTGCACATCGGCGGTGGGCGTACCGCATTATTTAACTGGCTTTTTTCTCAATCTCAAAACGGAAAATTTATTTTAAGGATTGAAGATACAGATAAAGAACGTTCCAAAAAGGAATTCGTAGATGAAATACTCTATAGCTTGAAATGGCTGGGGTTTAATTGGGATGAGCTTTATTATCAGAGTGAGCGTTTTGAGCGTTACCGGATGCACGCGGATAAACTGCTGAAAGCCGGCCTGGCTTATATTGAAAAATCTCCCGAGGGCAAAGAAGCAATAATTTATAAGGTGCCGGAAAAAAAGATCAAGGTTAATGATTTGATCCGCGGGGAGATCGAGTTTGATTCTACGCTGATCAAAGACCAGGTTTTGATTAAGTCCGACGGTACTCCGACTTATAACTTTGCCTGCGTGGTGGATGACGCGGAAATGAACATCACGCACATTATCCGCGGCGATGATCACATTTCAAACACTCCCAAACAGATTATGCTTTATGAAGCGTTGGGTTTTGCGTTACCGGATTTTGCGCATTTGCCGTTAATTATGGGGGTAGATGGGGGCAGGCTCTCTAAAAGAACCGGGGCTACGGCGATCAGCGATTACCGTAAAATGGGGTATCTTTCCGAGGCCTTGTTAAATTACCTGCTTTTGCTTAGTTGGGCTCCAGGTGATAATCGTGAACTGGTGAGTATTCAGGAGGCGGTGAGATTGTTTGATATAAAAAATGTAAACAAAACTTCCGCCACCTTTGATTTAAAGAAACTGGACTGGATAAATAATCAATATCTTAAGGATGCTGACCCGGAAAAATTAGCCGATGAGTTGGTGCCGTTGCTTGAGGATAAGCACTATATAAATAAGGATCACTTCGACCGGGGCTACCTGCTGCTTTTAGTAAAACTATTCCAGGCTCGCTTGCCTCGCCTTAATGATTTTGTGGATTGGGCAGATTTTTTCTTCCTGGATGAACCGGTGATGGATCCGGCAGCACAAGAAAAATATTTAACCCAGGATTTATCAAAAGAGCTCAATCTTTTTGCGCAAAGGCTGGATAATCTGCAATGTTTTGATATTGTTAATATTGAGGCCAGTTTCCGGGAGTTGGTGGCAGAGCTGGGTATTGAAGCCAAGAAACTGATTCATCCTGTACGCGTTGCCCTTACCGGCAAGACGATCGGGCCGGGTTTATTTGAAGTAATTTACTATCTTGGCAAAGAACGCAGTAAAAGGAGGCTATTAAAATGGGCAAAATAAAGGTCTATTGTCTTTGTGCCATTTTTTTCTTTTCTTTCTTGGGTTTAAGTTTCAGCCAAACAATCCTGCTTAAATCTGGGCAGAAAGTTGAGGGAAAGATTATCGAACAGACGGATAAATACGTCAAGCTGGATTTTGAGGGGATAGAATTAACTTTTTACAATGATGAAATATTTTCTATTGATCAGTCGACCTCCGGCGCCCCGAATACTTTAACGCCGCAGATGGAGTTATTATATAAAGCTTATGCTTCATCGCTTAAGACTACCGCACAGGCTTTCGAAGATGAAATTCAGAAACCGGCTGAAGCAGCAGCTTTGGCTAATCAGAAAAAAAATAAAAATTTGTCAACTGTGGACCGATTGCCGTCCCCTGCCACAATTCACAACGCTAGAAAAAAATCGAGTTTGATTAAATCCTCAACCGATAAGAATTTACCGAAGGAAAATAATCCATAGCTTGAGAATGGGAATATCTTTTTGCGCCTCACTTGAAATTGGTAGTTAATTTATGTTATAGTTAATTAGTAAGTTGTGAGTAGTTAAGGCAAGGGGTAAACTACCAGCGGGCAGGCAATGCCCAGAAAAAGGTGCCAATAGAATTTCCCCTTGCCCGTTTTTATCTTGAGTTTCTTGGAATACGGTATGCAACAGGGGGGCCTTTTGATCTCTTTCTGGGAAAAAGATCAAAAGGCCTTTTTTACAGCAGGCTGATTTTACGCGAAGCTTGCTAAATTTATAGAATCTGCTATTATAATAAAAGATATATATGTTGAATATAAATGGAGTTTGAACTTAGGCAAAAGGGGGTAATAATGGTTAAAAAGATGTTTTTATCAGTTGTACTTTTTGCTTTTGTTTTTTTAGGCAGCGGTTGCGTTACCATATGCGCAGAGAAGGTTTGTGTTGATGGTGATGCGGCTCAATGCGGTAAAAAAACCACTCAAGTGGCAGCCGATGAAGGCCCGAATATGATTGAAAAGGCTGATAATTGGGTTAAAGAAAATCTCTGGTAATATTCTATAGGTTAATAGTTGATTGGTTTGGGTTTATAAAAAGCCGGGTATATTCCGGCTTTTTATTTTTATAGTGGAGCTACCGCCAGGTTAGTAAAAAAGGCAAGGCGTGAGGCCGTCTTCCTATTTCCACCAACTCCTCACTCTTGCCCGGTTAAAGTTAAGCATCTTTATGCTTTCTAATTAAGTATACACTGTGTTGGTGTTGATTTGCAAGTAGCCACAATAAAAATATTAAAGGAGCAGTGGGGTATCAGCAGCTAATCTTAGGGTTGGCGCAGGCAAGCCGCATAAAACAATTTCTTACCCGAATGATAAAAATGTTTGTTGATTGTCAAAAGACCGAATATAATAAGCTAGACCTTCGCAAAATTTACTGACTATAATAGGTAAATATGTTAGAATTCAGCACTTCAGATAGCGCCGAGACCGGGTTGTTGCTTGATATAGCAAGAGACGTTGTCTATAGGGAAGAAAATACTTTCAAAAACCACCTGGGCTATGGCGAAATAGAATACGATATTTTATTGGAATACCTGCGTTATCATGAATTGCTGGTGTTTGCCCACCTTTTTTTTAAAAAAAACAATTTAAAACTCCCCGGAGAAGTTGAAAACTATTTACGTAATAATTTTTATGCCAATATTTTCTATGCCGAGAATTTAAAGAATGCCTTTTGGGATGTAACTATTGCATTAAAAGAAAAGAATATTAACTCCGTTCCGTTGAAGGGGATGTCGTTAATTAACACATTATATAAAAACCGCCCGGGCAGGCAGAGTTCCGACATTGACATCCTGATAGAAGAAACTGATCTAGCAGCGGCAGAGGATGTAATGCTTTCTTTGGGATACAAAAAAGATCTCCACGGGTTTAGCCAAAGCTACTGGCGTAATCACCAGTATCATTTTGTCTATACTAAAGAGTCCCAATCAAGTTATCCGGTTACCGTAGAGGTTCATTGGGCTTTAGATTATCGAAGAAGTTATAAACAGCTGCCATTATTATGGCAGCGTATCCAAAACCATGCAATTAGTGGTCAAGCACCGCTTGCTTATCTTTCCCGGGAAGATGAATTGTTTTCTTTAGCTCTGCATCTTAGGCATTTTGGTAAAATCCTCTGCATTAAGAATGTATGCGATATTGCAATTTTGCTCAATGAATATAAAAACAGTATGGATTGGGACTATGTATTGAAAGAATGCCGCAGGAGCCGGATCGGTTCAACTTTATTTTTTTGTTTAACCCAAGCTAAGCTTTTTTTTGATGTAAAATTTCCGCCTAGTGTTGTGCAGGAATTGGAAATTTCACCACGCAAACGTAAAATCATTGAAAGATTTATTAAAAACAAAACATTTTTTAGGAATACTGGATCTGCCCGGGATAAAAAAATGTATCTTTATGGGCATTTTTTATTTTTTGACAATTACTATGAACCGATTAATTACTTATTAAATATTCCGCAGGAGCAATTTGCAAGGTTTTACGGTCTTGGTCCATATAGCTTTAAAACAAAGGTAATATATAAACTGCGGATACCGTATATAATTTTGAAAAACATAAGTTGTTAGTTGCGCTTAGGCAATTTTAAAATGGCGGCTAGAAATGTTTTGTGTAAGGCCGGTTATAATTAAATTACCAGTCGGTATAATAGGGCCGGGGAAATACTGATTGACAGGGTTTTTTGCGGGAGCTATACTAAAAAAGGAGGGAATTATGGATATGAAAAAGTGCTATAAAAAAAATTCTTCGTTTGTTTTTAGAATGATAGATGATGAGGCTTTGCTGGTGCCCATGGTTAAAACTACTGAGGAGGTCGATTGTATTTATACGCTTTCTCCGCTAGCTGCCTGGATTTGGGAAAAAATTGACGGTAAGACTAATGTTGAAAAAATAAAAAAAATGATTATCCAAGAGTATGCAGTAGCCGAGACAACAGCGGAGAAAGATTTAAACGATTTTATAGCTCAACTGGAAGAAATTGAAAGTATTAAGTGAGGGTTGTCAGAAGGACCCCGGCATTGAAAATGCAAGAACTTCTGCATAATGTTTTTAGAGCCCGCCTGCACAGTAAAACTCACAATAAAGATGTACCTCTGAAGTGTTTTTTTGAGCCGACTTTAAAATGTAATTTAAAGTGCGTGCATTGCTATATTCCCAAGTCTGCTTCTAAAACAGCCCGCATGCCAAAAAATAAAATTTTAAGGCTTCTTGATAAAATTGCTTCTTGCGGTTGTCTTTGGTTGATTTTTACCGGCGGGGAACCATTTTTGCGAAAAGATTTCCCGGACATTTACTTATATGCCAAGAAAAAGGGTTTTTTAATTGTAATTTTTTCCAACGCTACTCTTGTTACCCCGCAGTTAGCAAAGATGCTTACTGTCTGGCGGCCGCTTTTTGTGGAGGTTTCAATTTACGGGTGTACCAGAAAAACTTATGAGGCGGTTACCAAAGTAGCAGGGTCATTCGAAAATTTTAAAAAAGGGCTGGGATTATTAATTTCACACAAAATACCGCTTAGCCTTAAAATGCCCCTGTTGACTATCAACAAGCATGAGTTAGGAATGGCTAGAAAGTGGGCTAAAGAACTAGATGTGCCGTTTAGGTTTGATGCAGCTATTTATCCCGGCTTGGATGGCTCGCTTGTACCCTTTAGCTATAGATTAAAACCAAAAGAAGTAGTAAATGCAGAAATGCAATTTAAGGAAAAATTAGAGTATTTTAAAAATAAGATTAGCGTAAAGAAAAGCCGGTTGGAAAAAGAATACATATTTGATGAGTGCGGCGCCGGTCAAAACGCTTTTTGTGTTTGTGCAGATGGATCGATGAGCATGTGCATGTTAGCTAGAGTGCCAGGCAGCAGTTTAGCGGGTGGCAGGATAAAAGAGGCTTGGTTAAAATTGCAAAAAATAAGCGATACAATTCTTGAGGATAATAAAAAATGTTTAAATTGTAAAATACGGTATTTTTGTGATTATTGTTTAGGCGCAGCAGCTTTTAAACAGCCTCAGGCATCCGGAGCTAACCTAGTTGAGGCGATGAAGAGCCATTATTGCGAAACTGCGGCTTTGCGCGCTAACTATTTCAGGGCTAAAAATAATGTTATTCGAAGAAAAAATAACCAAACTGTTTAAAAGTAACTTTTTACCGATTAAGGGCGGTATAGAATTAACCTCACATTGTAACCTAAAGTGCCGGCATTGTTATCTAAAGAATGATTTTTATGCTAAAGAATTGTCTTATGAAACAGTATGCAAAATATTTGACCAAATTGTCCGGGCAGGTTGTATTTTGCTGCATTTTACCGGCGGCGAACCATTATTAAGGAAGGACTTCTCTGAAATATACAGATACGCTAAAAGTAAAGGCTTGCTGGTTAAGATACTGACTAATGGCACCTTGATTAATGATAAAATAGCAAAACTGTTTAGAGGTTTACCACCTTATCTTGTTGAGGTCTCTGTTTACGGGGCGACCAAAGAAGTTTATGAAAAAATAACCGGAGTTAAAGGCTCCTATAAAAAATGCATGGCGGGTATCGATCTTTTGTTTAGATACGGTGTCCGTACTGAAATAAAAACCACCGTGACGACATTAAATGTTCAGGAGATTAAAAAAATAGGCCAACTGGCCCGGGCGAAAAACTTCTTTTTTAAATTTGACCCGGTGATTAGGCCGGGGATTGATGGCAGCGGAGAGGTTTTTAAGTATGCTTTGGCTCCGGATAAAGTTGTTGCGCTAGACTTAGCTCAACGCAGCCTGAGGCGTCAATTATGGCAGAAGCAATTTGAAGGGTCTTGTAATAAACAGCCGGGGAAAAGGAAATATACCTGTGATGCCGGGCGCAAGTCGTTTATGATTGATTCTTGCGGTAAGCTTATGATGTGCAAAATGTATCCGCGTACACCCGGGTATAGTTTAATTTCAGGTACTTTCCGGGACGGCTGGAAGATTTTAAACAGAAAGTCTTTGGAGAACTATTCCAGCGTCAGGGAGTGCAGCGGTTGCTCCTTCTTTGCATTTTGCGATAAGTGTTCAGCCATTTTAAAACAGAAGAATGATCAAAGAAAATATTTAGATTATTATTGCCAGGTAGCAAAACTTAGGGCGAAATATTTTGCGAAGAGCTTTGGAAAACATGGTTAAAAAATCTTTTTTCCGCGCCATTAATGAGCAAAGAATAATTTCCCGCGGGTTGCCCTATAAAGGCAGTTTTGAAATAACTTATAAGTGCAATTATCGCTGTATCCACTGTTCAACAAGCTGCGATTTTTCGGATAAAAAAGAATTAAGTACTGCTTCAGTTTTTAAAATTCTTAAAGATATCCGGGATGCCGGCTGTTTGTGGCTGACGATCACCGGAGGTGAACCTTTAATTAGAAAAGACTTTCTCGATATTTATCTTTATGCTAAAAAAATGGGGTTTGTCATTACGCTCTTAACCAATGCTACATTATTAGATAAAAAACTTATTACTCGCCTTGAGAAAAATCCGCCGCTTCAAGTTCAATTATCCATTTTAGGTGTTACCGAAAATGTGTATGAAAAAGTTTCCGGGGTTAAGGGATCGTTTAGCCGCTTTAGGAACGGACTAAGCCTGTTATTGAAGTCAGATTTAAGGATTGGTATGTTGAGGATGCCGTTATTAAAAGTAAACCGGCATGAATTATTTATCGCAAAAGATTATGCCAGAAAATTAGGCATTGATTTTGACTATTACCTTTACGTAGACCCTACAATTATTCATGAAGATCGCGTAATGAAGCAGGGGTTGTCTGCGGAAGAGTTGGTTAAGGTTGAACTAAGCGATGGATTGTTGGACCGCTGGAAACAGGACTATTTTTGTTATAAAGAGGGAAAGAGTATAAAAAAATGCCTTTTTGAAAGAGTGCACCGCGCCTTTATCATTAATGCTTTTGGGGAGTTCAATAATACGCGGAGATTCCCCTGTATACCGCTGGTATTTGATCTTACGAAAATAAAATTTTCATCGGCTTGGAAACAATATTTAGCACAGGCAGAACAACAGGTTGATTCTTTTGACTGTGTTTGTAAAGAATGTGAAATCTTCCGTTTTTGCTACCAATGCGCTTCGCATAGCGTGCTGAGCCGCCAGGGGAGTGTTTTTCGAGATTATCATTGCCAAGTGACTCGGGCCAGGCTTAAGGCGTTAGAGGAGCATTTTAGATGATCATCCGGGAGTTAGATTACCCTTCATTTTATACGAAGTTCTTTGAAAGGGACAAATATGCCTTGCCGAAAGTAAGCGCATTGGAAATTACCCACCGCTGTAATTATAAATGCATCCATTGTTATATTGAGGATGAACATCTTACCGCCAAGATAGATAAAAGAGAGTTAAAATTAAAAAATATTTATAAAATATTGGATAAATTAGCCAATGCGGGGGTTTTATGGCTGGTTCTTTCCGGCGGAGAACCGCTTGCGCACAGAGATTTTTTTAAAATTTATCGTTACGCAAAAAAGAAAGGTTTCTTAATTATCATATATACTAATGCTGCTTTAATTGATTTTGCCGCCGCTGAATTTTTCAAAAAGAACCCTCCTTTTGAGATACAGATATCGCTGTATGCTACCGACAGAAGGATTTATGAAGAGATTACTCAGGTGGCCGGTTCATTTAATAGATGTTTGGCGGGAATAAATTTTCTTTTAAAGAATGGCGTGAGAATAGGGATAAAAACCCCGTTATTCAGGCAAAACAAAGACCAGATTAGCCGGGTTAAAGATTTTGCCATAAGCAGAGGGATACGTTTTATGTGCAATCCGGTTTTATTCCCCCCTCTTCATGATACCTGCCTGGATAGCATTGAATCCTGTTTGGCTACGGTTAAGGATGTTTTGCAGGTGGAAAAGAATGAGTATGGGCAGTCGAGAAGTAGAACGCTTAAAGAGTTCTACAGAAAGATTAAAGAAGATGAGCGCCGGGGTATAGCGACAACAAATTATTGCCAAAAACTGGACCAGCTTAATTCTGCTTTAAAAGGGATGATCATTACTCCTTGCGGGGATTTGGACGTAAATCGGTATTTTCCGTGCATAAAACAGAAATATAATCTGGTCAAGCGCGGAATTACTGCTTGTTGGCAGGATTTTTTAAAAAAACTTGCAGAAGAAAGAGACCAAAATGATTGTTTTTGTAAAAAATGCGCCTATCTTGCCTATTGCGGTATTTGTTTTAACCTTTTGGATAATCCTGATTCCGCCAAAGGGTATACAAAGATAAAAAATTATTATTGTAAAATAGCCAGGTTGCGCAAAGAGAATGGTGAGAAGCAATGAGTAATATCTGCGTGTTGCCTTACAATATATTTAATAAGGGGATTTTTAATAAAACCGTTAATAAAAATATTCCTATTCAAGGGCAGATAGACCTTACTTACAAATGTAATTTAAAGTGCGTGCATTGTTACATCGGCAAGAGGAATAAAGCAAGCAAAGAAATGTCATTCCGGGAAGTCTGCAGCGTCTTGGACCAGCTTGCTGCGTCCGGTTGTCTCTGGCTAGCCTTGACCGGCGGAGAAGCGATGATTAGGAGGGATTTTAAAAAAATTTACCTGTATGCCAAAAGTAAAGGTTTTTTAATAACGTTGCTGAGCAACGGGACGCTAATCGACCGGAGGATGGCTGATTTATTGCACAGATATCCGCCTTTCGGTATCGAAATTTCTATTTATGGTGTTACTAAAAAAACCTATGAAAGCATTACCAGGGTTAACGGTTCATTTGAGAAATGTTTTAATGGCATAAAACTATTGCATAAGTATGGTATTAAATTTAAAGTTAAAACAGCGCTAATGACATTAAATAAACATGAGTTTAAAGCAATAGAGCGGTTAGCAGATAAGTTTAAAACCACATTTCGCTATGACCCGATGATCACTTCGGATCTGGATGGTTCGATTGAACCCTGCGGGTATAGGTTGACTCCGGAGGAAATAGTGCGATATGACTTGAGCAATAAAAAAAGGCTGCAAGAATGGAAGAAATTTTACAAGATATATTACGGGCAAAAACCGGCTGATTCAGTATATATGTGTTCAGCTGGTAAGGGGATGTTCAACATTGACCCCTCTGGCCGTTTGGGGGGTTGTGTTTTGTCCCGCCTGCCCAATTATAATATACTTCAAGGTTCCTTCCGGGAGGGATTTTTTAAAGAGCTGCCCAGGGTTTATGCAAGCAAAATTAAGTTGAAAAATAGGACTAATAAATGCTATAATTGTTCATTATACGTACTTTGCGGATGTTGCCCCGGGTGGAATCTGATCGAAAAAACCGCAATCGGCACTCCCGTCGCATTTATGTGTAAAACAGCAAAACTAAGGTTTAAAAAAATAAGAAATTTGATGGCTTAGCAGGGGGAGAATATGAAGAAGACCAAAGCGCGTTATGAGAAACCAAAACTTGCCAGGGTTAAATTAATTGCCGAAGAAGCAGTTTTAACCGGATGCCAGAAACCCTCTTCTGGTAATGGCCCGTCAACGCCATCATGTACTTGTTCATCCAGTATATGCAGTACTGCTTCGGGTTAAATCCGGCTTAGAATTTTTTAATAATCGCCTTTTCTTGTTAAATGGATAAGCTTATCAGCCTATCTTAATTTTTCCTCGCACTAATCAGGCACCTTAAATATGAGAGGAAACAAATGTGTTTTTATTTTTTTTCAGCAAGACGGCAGCAGCCAATATCATCTAGGTGCCAGTTATATTGTTGCCTATTTGAAAAAAAATGGAATAAATGCTTCGCAATTCATCTGCAGTAATCAATTAAGCGTCAGCGAATTAACCGATCGGATCCTTGATTTACGTCCGGTTTTTGCCGGGTTTACCTGTTTTGACGCTAATTATTTCCTGGTTAAAAAAATTACCTCTGCAATTAAGCAAAAAACTCCCACAGTTCTAACCCTGGCCGGCGGCCCCACGGCTACATTTTCGGATATGAATATTATGCAGGATACAAAAGCTCTAGATTTTTGCGTAAGAGGCGAAGGCGAGCTTACTGTGTTGGAGTTATTGTCTCAAGGCGCAAGAAAAAATTTATCAAAAATAAAAGGTATTACTTATCGTTTAAATAATAAAATTATCAGGAATCCAGGCAGGCCTTTAATAAAAAATTTAGATGCAATTCCCTCTCCTTACCTTAGCGGGGTTCTGGATCCAGCGGATGTCTTGAGGGTAAATAGTGAAATTCCCCTGTTAACCAGCAGGGGCTGTATATTTAATTGCAGTTATTGTAATTTTGCCGCGATGTCCCGGCATACTATCCGGTATCATTCTACCCGGCGTATTATCCGGGAATTCCAGTTAATTTCTTCCAAAATTCACGATTATCATCATCGAAAAATAGCAATACAGGATGATATATTTACTTTTAACAAAACGCGGGTTAGCCGGATTTGTGACAAAATATCGGCGCATAAATTAAAGTTAAGATTTTCATTCCTGACCCGTCCGGATTTTATTGATGAAGGTATTTTAAAGGAATTGCACGCGGCAGGTTTTGAGCATATTAAATTCGGGCTGGAGAGCGCATCTGTTGATGTTTTGTTTAACATAAAGAAAATCAAAGGGCAGGCATTGGAGAAAACTGGTATTTTTACTGCGGAAAAGAATTTTATCGGTAAGGTAAAAAAGATTACCTATTCTGCTAAAAAACTTGGATTTCATGTCAATATAAGTGTTATTTTCGGCCTGCCTGGTGATACGTATGAGAAAGCGATTAAAACGATCAATTTCCTCAGGGAATTAAATCCTACTACTTATGTGCATAATTTTTTGAACATATTTTCTGGTACGCAAATCGCCAAAGAGCATTTGCAATGGGGGATAAGAATCCCGCCTTTTAAGTTTAAGCAAGTTGTTTCTGATCCGGTACTTAATCCCGTTAATTATGCATATAATGTGTATAAGATTCCCCGCCTAAACAATGACTTAGAATCATTGAACTTTTTTAACGCTACGGGGCAGGTTTTTTTAAGGAACATGACGGGTATATATGGCGGGACCGAAAATAGAAAAAGAAATATTGATGTGGTTGTGGCGGCTAAAAAATTTCCTGTGCAATGGATGGAAAATAACTTAGCCTTGGGGTCCAGCTTTATTTTTGGCAAGAATGTGGAAATTTTATTATCCGGCCGCAGAACCGGGCATTTAAGTTTGCTGGTGAATACGGCCAGTTTTTTACATCCCCGCTACAGTTGCTTAAGTGTTGCCGGCCTGGAAAACAGAGTATTGGATAGTTTTAAAAGATCTCTTAATTTTAAGCATTTGGCAGATTATTCTTCTGTTGACTCCGGGTGTATTTATAAGATTGCCGATAATCAAGATATGCTTGCGCTGAAAAACCAACTGGTTTTATTCAAAAAAGGAAAAAATAAAAATATAATAATTCTGGACAGTTGCCGTTGGCACAGGAAATGTCCGTTAAGCAACTTAAGCCGTCTGGTGTTAGGGGAAAGCGGTAAGGTCTGCACTTGTTTTTCCGGCACAGTGGTTGGCCGGACAGCGCAGGGGGTAGAGGTTTTATCCAGCAGGATATCTGCTCTCATGCAGAAAATCCAAGCAGAGCGAGGGTGTAAATATTGCCCGGCAAACAATGTGTGTTCAAAATGCATTTCTCTTGATAAAATAACAGCAAAAGAATATTGTCGGGCAAGAAAAAGCCTGGGCACAGAAGAATATGTGGAGTCATTATTTTTTACAAATCAATTAATCTTAACCAAAGGAAATGTATGGTAAAGCGCAAAATCTGTTTTAAAATCGGGGGTATTAAATTTTCATTAGAATCTCAGAATTCTTTAAGCAAGCTTGAAAATATCCATATGCTAAAAAGGTTTATCGTGGGTTCTATGTCCCGGCCGGACATCAGGCTGGTGATTAAATGCAGAGACGTGGATAAAAAGTTTCTATCTTTAAATAACAGCCAAAAAATCTTTGATGGATATTATTGGGGTTTGCACCAGGCTGAGAATAAAAAAATTTTATTATTTAGCGCTCCCGAAATTAAATATTTACCCCAGCCATACCATGCCGCAGTTTTTAATAAAAACTTCAGCTATGGAGAAATATTCGACCGCAATCGGCTGGGGAAAACTCCGGAAATCAATCCTTTGCTTCCTTTGATGGGGCCGATTTTAGTTTCTTCGTTGCTTTATACCAAGAACGCCGTTCTTTTTCATTCCTGCGGAGTGGTGGATAAAGGGGTAGGGTTCATATTTTTAGGGCATTCCGGATACGGAAAAACAACCACCGCTAATTTATGGATAAAAAGCGGGGCAATGTTACTTAATGACGATAAAGTGATTATCCGGAAAATCAATAAAAAGTTCTGGATTTTCGGGACTCCGTGGTTCGGTAAATTTAGAAATGTATCTCCATCCGGGGCGCCGCTGAAGGGCATCTTTTTTCTAAAACATGGAAAGGCGAATAAGGCTACCCGTGTTTCCAGCAGCCAGGCGGTATCTTTACTTATTTCAAGATCGCATGCTCCGCTGTGGGATAATTGCGCTTATCAAAAATCTATAGATTTATGCGGACAGATTGTAAAAAATATCCCTTGTTATGAACTGGAGTTTGTGCCTGATAACACAGCGGTAAATTTTGTAAGGGCGCTTGCAGCTAAATGAGCCAAAACAAGCCGAGCTTAGCAGCTTTTATCAGTAGTTATAATGTTTACAGGAAATGTATTATACCGATCGCCCGGCAGATAGCCCCTGAGGCGGAGTTAACCGTTATACTTTGTGGAAAAAAAGAAAAAATCGTCTGGTCTGTCAGTAAATGCCGTTTGATCGTTGGGCATCTGAATGGTATTTTATCCCTCCTGCGCAATAAATATTCTGTAATTATATTTGTTTTATCGGATAAAAAAATAATTAAAACTTCTATAAATTTTTTATTATTTTTATTTTTAAGCTTGTTTAAAGTCAAAGTAATTTGGGTCCCGGATTTAGGAGGCCTTATTTATTCCCCCGGGGGTCTGATAAATGCCTGGAGAAACGATTTAATAAATACTCTGAAGTCTTGCTGGAATAAATTATTCTCTGTAAGGTCGGCGTATTTGTATCTTCTATTGCAGAGCATGTTTGTCCGCAGGCAATCAATTTCTACCGCAAATGAAAATTTGGTTATTTTAGGTGTATTAGGAATTGGGGATTTAACAGCAACTACCCCCTATATAAGGGCGGTTAATATTAATTTTCCCGGGCACAAGGTTAATTGTTTGAGTTGGGGTAAATTTAAAGATATTAGTAGGTGTATCCCGGGAGTGGATTATTGGTATTTTACTCCAAAAGAGGATTCCGGTTGTGTGGACGCCCGTGTCTTGCGCCAACTGTATCAAAAAAATATTAAAAACATTTTTGTGTTGGGGGAATCTCCGTTTATCGGCTATCTTAAATTACTGTTTAATAAAGCAAAAATATATAATTTTAGGATAGTGCGTGAAGCAAAAACTTATGGCAGCCTCGGGCTGAGGTGGCTTTCTTTGAACTATTTAATGCAGAATGGTTTAAAAACAGATGGATTAGGAACGGCCTTAAGTGTCCCGCCTGAGGTTTTGCAGGATACAGAAAAACTTTTGTCTAAACAGGGAATTGGTCCGGATACGGCCTTTGCCGTGATTGTCCCCGGAAGAGATGATGTCCGCACATGGTTGGCGCAAGGGTATTTGCAGGTCGCCCGGTTTATTGCCCAGCACTACAAGTATAAAATTGTTATTTCCGGAGCATCCGATACTGTGGAGTTGTTAAAATCCCGGGCAATTGCCAGTCAGCTTGAAGGAAATTGTTTAAATTTGACCGGCAGCTTGAGCCAAAGTCAATTAGTTGCCGTAATTAAAAAATCCAAACTGGTGGTGTGTAATGATTCCGGCCCGGCGCATATTGCATTTGCCGTGGGGACTCCGGCTGCAGTGGTTTATGGCGCTACTGATCCGGTGGTCAGTGGGTATAATCATCCTGCTTATAAAGTTATCAGGAATACCGCTTGTCAATGCAGTCCTTGTACGGGGCGCTGTATCTTGCCTGAGAGAAAATGTATGCAGGACTTAACTCCGGAAATGGTAATCGGGGAAATAAAGCAGCTTGGGCTGGGGAATATTTGAAATATAAATGCCTACTTCGGATAAAATACTTATATTAACTGCGGATTACGCGACCTATAGGAAATGCGCGCTTGCTTATGTGCAATTTTATTATCCCGGCATACAATTTTCCGACATTTCGATTATTGCTCTCGGTAAAAAAAATGCGTTGGCCTGGAATACTGCTAAATGCAATGTTTTGGGTTGTTTGGATAATTTCCGTGATTTATTATTAGCTTTTAAACGTATCCGCGATGTCCGCTTTAAGGTGGTTTTTTTACCGTATATCAACATGCCAAAAATTTGGGCCGCTAGCTTACTTTTAGCTTCGTTATTGCTATTGCGGAGCGAAAGAGAGTTGGTTATTGTTAACCGTTGGAATAAGAAGTATTCTATGAAGATCAAGGGGGCAAAATTACCGGTGGCATTGTTTTTTATTCTTTTTCATAAACTGACCAGGTATTTTATTAGAAAAGCTTTTTATGCTTGTCTTAAATTAAGAAATTATTTAGTTGAACTGTTTATGCGGGGGGCTAATTTATGGCGCTTGCGTTATGCCTGTATAAATGATGGTATTTGCGTTGCATACCGGACTACTGCAGGATTAGGAGATTTTATTATTACTTTACCGGTTCTGCAGAACCTTCGGGCAAATTTCCCGCAGACCAGGATAACTGCAATTATCCCGGATAATTATAAAGATCTCGTAAAGTGTATTCCTTTTGTTAGCAATTGGGTGTTTTTCAACAAAAAAAAATGGCTGCATAACATTTTTAAGGTATTCCCCGATGTTTTAAGGTTCAAATTTCAGGCGGTGTATTTATTGGGAGGGAAAAAATCCGAATTGCCGGCATTTGACAAATTTATTAAAGGGAGAAAGGTGTTTAATATTGCCGAGCCTGCCTGTGCGGGTGGCTTTAAGGAGCCCGAGAGATCGCTGCCAGTTAAGACCGGAGATACTTATATTGACTTTCTTCTTCGCTGTAATATTCCGGTATCGGTAAATTTGCCAGGTTTGATGGTAAATGATCTTTCTCGGGAAAAGATCAAGAGTATTCTTAACCACCAGGGCATAGATAGCAATAGTTTGATTGTGGTAGTTACTCCCGGGACAGTGCAGCATAAGCGTTGGGCAGTTGCTAGATTTGCAGAGATCGGAGATTATCTGGTGGATACCTATCAAGCAAAAGTAATTATAGCTGAGCCTTTGAACAGTTACAACACCGATGTTGATTATGCGATGTCTGGCTTGATGAAGAAAAAACATTGGAATCTAGCCGGCTTATTAACCGTGGATCTTTATGCGGCTTTATTGGAGAAAGCAAAGCTTTTAATTGTTAATGATTCGGGAGCTTCTGAAATTGCGGTGGCGCTGCGTACTAATTGTGTTGTTATTTATGGTTCCACTAGCCCGGGCCTTCCGGGGCACAGCATTCCTTCGCATGCTTCAGTTGTTCCGAATATAGCATGTTCACCTTGTAACGCGGAGTATTGTTTGTTTGATAAAAGGTTGTGTTTTGACAGTATTACAGTGGGCCGCATAGCCGAAAAAGCAGATGTTTTTTTATCAGGTGAAAAAAAAGATGAAACTAACAAATCCAGAAGTAAGGATTGAAAATACAAATTTATGTAACAGCAGCTGTATTATGTGCCCGCGGGATAAATTAACCCGGGCGCAGGGTATAATGGAATGGCCGCTTTTTAAAAAAATTGTTGATAATGCTGTGTCTTGCGGTGTAAAACATATTTTTTTAGGAGGATTCGGCGAACCCCTGCTGGATCCTTATTTTATAGAGCGCATAAAATATATTAAAGATAGAGGCTTAAGCGTAAATACCATTACCAACGCCTCTTTACTTAACTCGCAGATGTCTGATAATATAATTACTTCAGGCCTAGACGGCCTAAGGATAAGTTTTTATGGATTGACTAGCGATGTTTATGAGTTAGTGCATCGCGGATTATCTTTTAATGTTACTTTAGCGAACGTCCAAAAGTTAATAGAACAAAAAAAACTTCGGCATTTGCCCCATCCGGAAATTTCGCTTTCTTTTCTTGTTTTGGATGAAAATGCCCATCAGGCGGCGGCTTTCGAAAATTTCTGGATAACAGCTGATTTTGTTGAAATTTGGCGGCCGCATAACTATATTGACGGAAGAGTTTACAGGGCTCAGGCGGTTAAGCCTAAAAGTTGCGGCAGGCCATGGTGTGGGCCTTTGCAAGTGCAATGGGACGGGGTAGTTGTTCCCTGCTGTTTTGATTATAATGGTTACCTGGTTTTGGGCAATTTAAGAGATCAAAGCATAGAAGAGGTGATGCACAGTAGCTTGTATGAAGAATTAAGGCAGGGGCATAAAAAAACAAATTTTGATAAATTCCCTTATTGCGGTGTTTGTGACCAGCTAAATCGTCAGCAGAATGCATTTATTTTTTCTAATGATCCCCGGCGCGCGCCCGGCAGGTCAAATTCTAATTTCTTTGATTTTGCCCAGGAGTAAAAATCAACAGTTAAATACAGTGTTTAATAAATCTGGAATATTGCTATAATGATCCCGCAAGAAAAATATATATATAAAAAATCCCAAGGTAATTGTATGATGCCGGTTATTTGTCCAAATGATGCGCTGGTCATTAAATCTGCCCGGGATGTGGATTTTGATCCCGGGGA
The DNA here is from genome assembly GCA_028712375.1 of Candidatus Omnitrophota bacterium. GTDB lineage: Bacteria > Omnitrophota > Gorgyraeia > Gygaellales > Profunditerraquicolaceae > UBA6249. The sequence continues at coordinate 13,596 of JAQTQG010000006.1, read as the reverse complement.
TGTCGTTGCTTTCAACCGGGGAGGAAATTTATTTGCGCATCGGTTAATAAAAATAATTAGAAATCAAAAGCGGATTGTGTTTTTAACCAAAGGCGACCGGGATCTTTTTATTGAACAGCCGGTGGAATATGATTGGGTCATCGGCAAAGTCGTCGCGGTCAACAGGGCCGATAATATTATCGCTATAGATAATAAAAAAATGGGGTTTTATAATAAGTTTCTTTTTTATTGGTTGGCGGTTTATTATTTTTTTGCAGCAACAATAAATAGTAAATATAGTTTTCGGCAGAGTCCGGATTCTGATTTAGGCAAGAGGTAAGCTTCTAATATGATAAAAAATAAATTATTTTTTAAATTTGCCAGGTACCTTTTGCCTTATTGGAAAAGCGAACTGTTGATTTTAATTCTAAGCAGCTTGACCGTTTTGTTTGCCCTGGTAAATCCTTATTTCGGCAAGCTGATTATGGATAAAGCAATTATCGGGAAAGATTTGAAAAATTTTGTTATATTTTTCTCTGCCAGCGCGTTGGTTTTTGTTGTCAGCGGCGTAGTGAAAGCCGCAGCGGATTATTTGGAAAGAGTTGTAAAGTTTAAGGTGACCGTAGAATTGACCAGGGATTTATTCGTATGTTTTGAGAAACTTTCCATAAATTGGTTCCAAGGTAAATCAACCGGGGAACATGTGTATAAAATAACTTACGATTCAGAAAGGATTGCTGAATTAATTACGGCGGTTCCTCGGAAAATCATCACCATCTTAGGAGGCATATTATTTACTTGCCTGGTCTTGTTTTATCTTGACTGGCGCATAACATTGCTAAGCTGGTTTATTATGTTAGTTATGGGGGTGTCCCAGTATTATTTTAATAGAAAATTAAAAAATATCGGGGAAGATATTATAAAGAACACCGAATTTTTGTTTAAAAAATTAACGGAGCTCTTTTCACATATTAAACTGGTTAAAGCTTTCGGTTCGGATGGCGCGGAGATAAAAAAGTATTTACACAATTGGTTGATCAATATGCATCTTCAGTTAAAGAATTCCAAATTGGATATTTTAGCGGTATTCGCCGGCAATGCTATAAGCAAAGTGGTTATCGGCGGTATTGTTTTTTACGGTGGATATCAGGTGATCAGGGGTAGGTTGACGTTGGGGACCTTAACGGTAGTTATTGTTTATTTAAGCCAGCTATTCGGATTAGTGGAGAATTTTGCTTCTTTTTGGCGCGTTGCTATCCGGGGGTTTATTTCTTGCGGCAGGGTTGAACAGTTGATATCCGAAGAAGCCAAGGTTGTTGAATCTGCCCAGGCTCAAGAGATACTTATGGATGAGGGCCGTATTGTGGTTGAAAATTTAAGTTTCGGATATAAATCAATCCCGGTGTTGGAGAAGTTGAGTTTTGTTATTGAACCGGGAAGCTGCGTGGCAATTGCTGGACGATCCGGCAGCGGTAAAACCACGCTGCTGAATCTTTTATTGAGGCTGTATGATCCTTGGCAGGGCGGAATATCGATTGATGGGCACAATATAAAAGAATTTAAGTTTATCTCTCTAAGAAGCCAGATTGGTATTGCGATGCAGGAACCATTTTTATGGGAGGATTCTATTTTTAACAATATAAAATACCCTCTGGAGAGAGTAAGCAATGATCAGGTTGTCTGGGCGGCCCGGATGACCGGGGCAGATCAATTTATTAATAATTTACCTAATAAATATTCAACTATAATCGGCGAAAATGGCTGTAAACTTTCGGAGGGGCAAAAACAAAAAATTGCTATTGCGCGCGCTTTGATTAAAAATCCTAAAATACTTATTCTTGATGAGGCAATGTCTTCTATGGATTCAGAGAGCGAAGAGCAGATTATTAAGAATATACGGCAGGCTTATAGTAAAACCACCTTTATTATAGTTTCGCATAGATTATCTGCGATCCACGCCGCGGATTTGGTGTATTTTATTAAAAATCCCTATTCTATAGTTATTGCCAAATCAGAGCAGATAATGCGAAACGAAAAAGAGCTCTACGATTTATTCGCCCCGCAGATAAAATTAACAAAATCATAAGACAAGTATATGGGTTACCCCGCAGAACACCGTAAACTGCTAATTTGAGATTTTGCCCGTTAAGAATCCGGCTGTTTTTTAAGGAAGAGATATGGCCCTGCCGGATTGCGTATTTTAGCTATAAAGTGGTTATTAAATTGCTAATAATATCGGGATTTATGCTAGAATATTTAATAGTTTTCAGGCTATTCGCCGGTAAGAAATAATTGAATGCTTGTTTTTGCGTTTATCATGAAAACAACCGCCGGTCATTTTTCTGTTTGCTGTTAATCGTTCAAGAGCGGGAAACCGCGGGTTATCCGGGAGTAACGTTAAGATGGCAGGTTTTATGGAAAAAAACGAAAAAATAATTTTAGCGGTAATTATTCTCATTTATTTAATTTTAGAAATTATAAATATCAGCCTGCCGGGGCTGTATGTAGATGAAGCTTTTTCCGGATGTATCGGCCTGCAAATTCTTAAAAATATCGGTCCGTTTGCGTATTATTCGGTAAAATTATTCGGCAGGTGTTTACCGATTATGCAGGGCGCAGAGTACTCCGGGGCAATGGAAGGTTATATCCTTTCACCTTTTCTCTGGTTATTTGGAGCAAACGTAGTTGTTTTAAGGCTAGTGCCTATAATTATGCAGGCGGGGTTTTTAATCGCTTTGTATTTTTTATTAAAAGATTTTTTTAATCGTAAAGTTGCTTTTGCCAGCATAATTTTTTTAACAATTAGCTCCGTGTTCCTGTTGGAGACAAAACTTGGGCTCAATAGTGCTTCAATGTTGCATTTGGCAGCTATATTGGTGTTATGCAGTTTATTCAAATGGTATCGTGGAAGTAACCGCGTCTATTTTTATGTTGTTTTATTTATTCTTGGGTTAGGAATAAGTATCCGGGTTTGGTTTCTATGGTTTGTTAACAGCCTGATTATTTTGTTCCTGATTTTCCATAAAAAAATCTTGAGCAAAATACGAAATAGTCCGGCTAGATACCTGTTTTTTGGTCTGTTAAGTTTTACCAGCGGGCTCGCATTGTTTGTTATTTATAACTTTAAGGTTAAAGGAAATACCGTTAATTATATAACAGAACATTTTTTTAAAACAAAGTTTTCTATTAATAACGGCCTGTATTTTGAAAATTTAAGTAGCCGGATGGAATTTTTCATTAATTACCTTAATGGGCTGCACCCTTTAATGATGCAGGGGGTTGCCCGGGAGCAGATAGCGGTAAATCAACTCTATCCTTTTTTATTTTTTGGTTCTTTATTTTGGTTAGCGTTTTCATTTTTTTCCGGGAAAAGTAGTTTTTCCAGGGGGAAGGTGTCTTTTGTTGTCCTATTATTATGCCTGGTTATTTTGCAATCGCCATTCACTTTATCCAGCTTAAACGGCCCCCACTTGTTTATTATATTTCCCCTGCTCCCGGTTATTTTAGCGCTAGCCTGGATGGATATAATAGAAGTCTTTAAAAAAAATAGAGTAATTGTTGTAATAATAAATATAGTTGTAGCAGTTTTTGTAGTGGCAGAATGCAATGCTACAGTGAGGAATAACTATCTATATTTCAATAAAACCGGCGGTGCCGGTAATTATACTGATACCGTTTATGAGCTGGTAGATTATCTTAAGCAGAATGAATTATTTTCCCCCTGTGTAATGGATTGGGGGATTTATCATAACCTGGTTTTTCTTTCCGCAGGCAAGATAATCCCCCGTCAGTTTGGTTATATTGAAGGGGGAGAGAGTGATAAAAAAAATAGTTTTATTGAAGAATGCAAGCTTACTTTAAATAAGAATGCCAACCTGTATATATTTCACAGCCCGGTTTTTACCAATCGTCCTCAAATATACCGCATCTTTGAGAAAATCGTTTTAGATTCTGGTAGATCCTTGATTGAAGAGAAAAAATTCTACCAAAGAAATGGAATGGCGGTGTATATCCTGTATTCTATAAAATAAATTACTTCTAAGGCAGCAGGCGTAATTATATGTTTAAGCGGTTCGATAAAAGACTATTAGCGGCATTTTTTATCTTTATCCTTATTTTATTTCAGGGTTTAAGCAATTATGCCATTTTAAATAAAAGCCAATATTGCCTGGATGTCAATGGCGTTATTTATTTTGATTTTATAAACCATAATTTTAAAACTTTAAAAAATATTCGATTAGACTTTGACTCTATCCTTAATGCCTGCAATGTTTTGTTTGCTCCGGATTTAAAACCGCCCCTATTTTTTATTACGGCCAGCCCTTTTCTCGCCCTTGGTATTGATAAAAACAATGTGATCATGTCAAATTTGCTCTATTTTACGATTTTATTATTTGCTACTTACGGGATTGGTAAAAAATTGTATGATTATAAAACCGGTATCCTCGCAGCCTTTTTAGTTTCGGTATTCCCATCCGTTTTTGCTTTATCAAGGGTTTTGATAATTGATTTTGCTTTATCTGCAATGGTGGCGCTGACGTTCTTTTTATTTGTTTTAAACCAATTCGATAGCTTTAGATTTTCCTTGCTTACCGGTATTGTTATCGGCTTAGGTGCTTTGTCCAAACAGGCATACTTTATTTTCTTTTTGCCGATTGCAGCGTATTTCTTCTTGCAGAAAGGAAATTTAACAAATAAAAAAATTATGAAAAACTTTGCTTTTTTAATTTTCGTCGCCGGAGCGATCGCAGCTGGTTATTACTTTAAAGTTTTGCGCAGCGGATTACCAGATTTGTATAACAATCTTCAAGAAAGGACTTTTCTAAATCCATTCTTTTATTTGGAGGCTTTGATTAATCGCCAGCTTCTTTGGGTTTTCTTCTTACTTTTTTTCGCCAGCCTGATTTTCCATCTTAAAAGAGGAAAATATTTTCTTCCCCTGATGGTTATAGGGCTGCTGGTAATTTTTTCACTGTCGGTTAATAAGCAAGATCGTTTTATTTTACCAATTTTTACTTATATTGCCGTTCTTATAGCAGGATTTGTATTTGCTTTTATAAGATATAGAAAATTATTGGTTTGGATTTTAGTTTTATTCGGCGTCATTCAGTATTTGGTAATTTCATTCGGGTATCTTTTCCCGGCCGATTATAGATTTTTCAGGAATTCATCCGTTGTCCCGGGAGGAAGCATAATTGAAAGCGGTTTATTTTCGATGGTTAATGAAGGGGATTGGGAAAACAGGATGGAAGAGGTGATAAAGATTATATCGGATAATTTTGTTCAGTCTGCGCATAGGAAAAAAATAAAAATTTTGCTTATTGCCCAAGACCCCCGGATTATTGCTACGCTTGATTATCTGCGCATAGTTAAAAAAATGCCCGTTAAACTTTATAATACAGTAATTGACCAGGCTTATTTTATGCCTGATAAAAAAATAAATAATGATTTTAGCAGGCAGATAAGCCGTTGTGATTTTTTGATTATTGAGGAAATCCTGCCGGAGTACGCTTGGAACCATACAAAATATTTATACAAATCTTTTAAGCAAAATTTTGATAAATTCATATTATTAAAAATTGTAAAGTTTCATTATTCTTTTCCCGGGAAAAAAGATAAACTTTACCTGGATAATGCTTTGTGCAAGGAATCTGCGGGCATAACAAATGTGTATGTTTTTAAAAATAAATACCTAATGGAGTAGGTATTTATGTGTTTTAGGGTGAAGGAAAATCCTTCTTTACAGCCTTAAAAAGAGCGGGTATAATTAATTTTCGATTCCATGGCTTACGCTGGAGTTCCGCTCGCATCTGGCTATGTTGGGTGCAGACTTAAAATAGCTTAAGATAATTATTAATGTGTAAATCATTGGAAATGACAATGCGTTATGCTCATTTTATCATTAAGAATAGTAATTGTGAGTGCAGCTAGTATAGTAGGTTAATGAATTCATTGTTTTGCCGTCTAATTTGAGCCCGATGAATTCTGTTCTGGCGAAATTTGAACACCCATAAGAATCTAGTGAAATCCTTATGTTTAGTGCAAGGACCCGCCGTCTTTTTGGCGGGAGGTAGGACAAAATTCAATAGTTTTATTGCCCTGTCGTCTAATTTGAGCACCTTGGTTTTATATACAGCGAAATCCCGCCGTCTTTTTGGCGGGAGGTAGGACAAAATTCAATAGTTTTATTGCCCTGTCGTCTAATTTGAGCACCTTGGTTTTATATACAGCGAAATCCCGCCGTCTTTTTGGCGGGAGGTAGGACAAAATTCAATAGTTTTATTGCCCTGTCGTCTAATGGTAGGACACAAGATTCTGGATCTTGTTATCATGGTTCGAGTCCATGCGGGGCAACCAAATCTATCTTCCCGTCATAATGAACATATTTACAATCATTCTTACAGTTTTCGGGCTTTGCCTGTTTGAATCCATTAGCAGCATTGATAATGCGATTATTAACGCTGAAGTGCTTTCTAAGATGCAAACTTGGGCCAGGCGGTGGTTTTTATCCTGGGGTATTGTTTTTGCCGTATTTGTAGTACGCGGTCTCCTGCCCTGGATGATTGTTTGGTGCACTGCTCCTCAATTGGGTTTTTACGGGGCGTTGACGGCTACATTTTCCAATGACCCGCAAGCTATTTCTGCTATAGAAGAGTCCGGCCCAATACTGCTTATTGGCGCAGGGGTATTTTTGGTATTTTTGTTTTTTTCATGGTTGTTTTTAGAAGAAAAAAATTTTGGCTTACCCACGGAGAAATTTTTTTATGTCAACGGATTCTGGTTTTACGCAGTAGCTTCCCTTATTTTGTGTGCTATTGTTTGGTTTGCTTTACAAAAACATCCTTTGATGGCTTTCGGGGCGGTGGTTGGTTCCAGCGCTTTTTTTATTACCCATGGATTTAAATCCAGCGCCGAAGAAAAAGAAAAACAACTGGTAAGCTCTTCGGCCTCCGACGTGAGTAAGATCCTGTATTTGGAGGTAATTGATACTACTTTTTCTATTGATGGAGTGTTGGGGGCTTTTGCCTTCACGTTTTCAATACCATTAATCCTGGTGGGTAACGGTTTAGGCGCTTTAGTTGTGCGTCAGCTTACCGCAGGCAATATTGAACGGGTGAAGAAATATATCTATCTGAAAAACGGAGCTATGTATTCGGTACTTTTCTTGGGTGTTTTTATGATCTTAAAAAGTTTTGGAATCTATATCCCGGAGTGGGCGTCTCCGGTGCTCACCTTCGGCGTGGTGGGATTTTTCTTTTTTAAATCACGCCGGCAGCTTGCCCGGGGAATTTAGCCTGTTTTTAGCTGCCATTAATTTTTGTGAAATTTTACTGTTATTATTAATAGCGGTACCAGACAAAGCAGCTTTTTTGATCCCCAGCAGAGTTAAGCCATATTAAGATGTTTAGAGAGTTTTCTGCGTTTTATATGTTGTCTAGCCAAAGATTATACTCTGTAGTAATGCCGCGCTTGAGGAGTATAAGACCATGCCAAAATTATGAAAATAAATTAAATAAATCCAACTGGTTAATTTCCCCCGGAGTAAGTAAGAATTATTTAAAAACTATCCTCTTTAGTTAGAGGGTTAGTCCGGAATTAATATATTATTTAGATCAGCAGAATCTAAAGCAGGCAGATATGAAAAGAATGTTGTTTATTATACTTTTTTTATTTATGGGGAGCGCAGCCGCTTTAGTTTCTCTTGAGTTATTCTTGCGGGCAAATCCGGGGTTTGGGTATCAGGTAAATTCTTATAAGCCATATGCTGATGAATATTTAAGTAAGTTGATGTGGCGCAAGCGCCCGGCATTATTATTAGGATATGAGAATATACCAAATTTTTCTGGGATGAATTCGTATGGATTAGTGAGCAAACAATACCCGCTGAAAAAAAACATAAATACCTACCGCATACTGGTCCTTGGCGATTCTGTAGGCGAGGGGTTGGATACGGATTTTCTGGAGGATCTGTTAAATAGCAATGATTATTTACGCGTAAAATATAATTTTGAAATTTGGAATGGTAGCGTGGGCGGTTATGATGTCAGGCGCTATTATTTGTATTTGAAATATAAAGGCTTGAGTTATCATCCGGATTCGGTGCTTATTTTTTTGTGCTTGAATGATTTCGGCATTGATACTAGTGTTTATTATAAAGATGAGCATGGCGTCGTCCGCTGCAGTTATTATGTAAGTAGTGAATTACTGAAGAGATACCCGCCGAATTTGTTTCTTATGCAGCATTCTTATCTTTACCGGTTTTTAGTTTTGAGGTTAAATCGTTACTTGATGAATTTACAGAGCGCAAAGGCAGATATTGATCCGCAAGGTAGTGAAGGAGCGGATTATTTAGCCGGTATTAAAGACATTTGCGACGCCCGGCACCTTCGCCTGGTTGCGGTAATCTGGCCGTATTTAAAGCCGCTTAATGAGTATAATGATTTGGAAAAGCAGCAATACGCAGAAATTATGCGCGCTGTAAAAACCGTTCATATTGATTATCTTGATTTACATCAACATCTTTTGCCGCAAAGCATGTATGATTTAAGAATATCGAAAGAAGACCAAATTCATAGCAAGGGGGAAAAATCCCACGCTGCTATGAAAGCGGTATATGATTATGTGTCTAACAATTTGATTAATTCTTCTCAACGTTGAGTAATAATTTTTAGGCAGTTAAGCGGCAGTGCCCTAAAATGGAACAACGCTCAGGCCAGAAAAAGAAAAATAATTGCATTAATAAGGTTTAGGAAAATCCGGAAGAGTTAAATATGTTTAATTTATTATCAGCTATTTTTACTGTATGCGGTTTCTATCTTGCCACTTTGAATTTATTTTGTAAATACGGCCGAGAAATTTATAGGAAAAGTTTTTCCGGCAGCGATAGGGAGCGTGTATACTTTTTTTTATTTTTGTCTTTTTTGGCTTGGGCAGTAAGCAGCGGGTTGATGTCTGTTATTTTAGTGTGGGGGTATTTTACCAACGTTTCTTTATTCTTCAGGTATTTTTTAAATAGCACAATCGGGTTTATTTTTTTACTGGTGAGTTGGCCGGTTATCCGTAATTATACGCAGCTTAATTTATTCCAGGCCCCGTACAGATTTAATGCTAAAGAAAAAATTATATTGGTTTTTTTAACCATTCTTTTATGCATGTATTTATACCGGATGACTTTACCGTGGTCAGATATGGATGAAACACTTTATTATGGGTATTTGTCTAAACTGATTGCAGGAGGCAGGACTTTCCGGGATATTGTTAAAGAGGATATGTTTGTTGCCTTCGCGCGTTCACATTTGGCGCAAAACTGGGATGCTTTATTGTTTGGATTGGCAAATGATACTTATTTAATACGGTTAAACCGGTTGTTTAATTTATTATTCTGCAGTGTTGGTATATATACTTTTTTAAGGCTTATTCGAGTAAGCCGTTTTTGGTCATTAGCGGCTCTGGCGGGGTTTTTAAGTACTCCGGATTTATCTTACCTGGCGCTTTCTTTAAAAATTGATGCAGTGGTGATGATGTTTGAGTTAGCTGCATTTTTGTCTATCGGAATGTCCTTTGTTATTTATTGGCGTAATAAGAAAACGCTAGAATCCTGCCGCATTGCCTTTTATCTTTCGCTAGCCGCTTTATTGGTTTCCGCCTTCGCTTTTGGGAACCGTTTTTCCGGGATTATTCCTGTCTTGTTATGCATAAGTTTTGCCGTTTTCTTTTTAATAAAACTGTCTAAACGCGTTACGATTTCTTTATTTAAAGTGCTAGCGCTGGCGGTTATTTTTGTATTTATCTCTGCGCCGGGATACTGGGCGAATACTGTTTTATACGGTAATCCGATTTATCCGACAAAGTGTTTTTGGCCTTTTCAGAACGGCGCTTATACATTAACTATGGAGCAGCTTAAGTCCTCTTATAATATTACGGGATTGCCGCCGGTTATTTTGCAGGTTTATTTAGTTTTTGTTTTGAGCACCGGTTTAGAACTATTGGCTAGAGTTTTCAACTTCTTAAATTTTCTTCCGATGACCGTAGCGAGATTTACATCTATGGGATGGCCTTATCCTCTGGTTTTTTGTATATTCTTCTGGCCGTTTTTTTGCAGGTCACACAAAATATTAAATCTTATCGCGGTTATCTTTATCTTTCAGCTTACCTTTTGGAGCATGGGTTTACATTTTAACCGCGTGTTTCTGGCTTCCACCATATTGGTAACATTAGCCGGAGTAATTATGGCCGATCAAAAAATCACCGCTAGCGAAGGTAATCGCAGGCTGCCGCAAAAAGCTTTAAGAGCTTGGTTTATTTTTAGTTTGGCCATTTCGTTTATTTTCCAGTCCTGGTGGCTTAGTAAATATAATTGGGGGTTATTTTTATTTGGAGCTCAGCAGCGTTATCGCGGAGATATTGCATTTTTGGAACAAAAAGGCAGCTGTGAAAGAAATGTGCTTACCTTTAAGGAAGCAGTTTTGCTGAATAAATTTTTTCTGCAGACTGGAACCCGGCCTGTTGTTTATGTCTTTACCTGCAGCCGCGAAGCCATCCATATTTTATTTGACCGGCGGATCCACGTTAAGCTTTTTAATTTTAATTCTCCCTATAATGGAGCGGGCAGGTATCTTTTGATTAACCCCGCGTTTTTAGACGAAGATAAGACCCTGGATAAGGGGAGGCTGATTCAGTATTTTCCGGTTCATGTATTAACTACCCCGGAAACAGGGTGGCAGCTATACCGGCGTGCAGATTGATGTTGTCCGGATAAAGGTGTCGCCGCGCTGTTTTTTAACAAGGTATTGTGTTTTCGGTATGAGAATTATAAATAGTAAAGCCAGCGTTGTAATATTCTTAATAGTTTTTATTCTATAGAAGGAGCAGTGAAGATGAGACAGATTATTATTACATCCATAATGTTAATATGCAGTAATGTGTTTATGACCTTTGCCTGGTATGGGCATCTGAAAAATTATAATGAAAAGCCCTGGATTGTGGCGGCAATCATAAGCTGGGCAATTGCGTTATTGGAATATCTTCTGCAGGTTCCTGCCAATAGGATCGGCCATCAGGTAATGAATTTGGGGCAGCTTAAGATTCTGCAAGAAGTAATCACTTTAACAATTTTTGTGCCCTTTTCGGTTTTTTATATGAAAGAAAATTTAAAACAGGATTACTTATGGGCAGGTTTATGTATTCTGGCGGCCGTGTTTTTTATCTTCCGCGGCGGGTTATTGGCTAAAGGCTAAAGGCGCCCGGAAAACAGGCGGTTTAAAAACAAAAGATGGGATTATTCTTTCTAAGATTAAGTTTATCTGTTAAGATAATTACGCTATGCTTATTTTTTTGCTGCTGATTTTTTTACGTCCTTTTATTTGCGGGCTTGCCTTTCCGGAACTAAATCTTGTTTATTCTGCAGCTTTGCTTATTTTTTTAACCGCATACGCCGTATATATAATTCCCCGTCGTTTATTTACCGCCGATCTTACAGCTTTGGAAGTTCCCTGCGTTGTTTTCTGGTCTGTATTGTTGATTTCAACAATTTTTTCACGTAATTTTTCTGCCAGTTTTGCCGAGCTTTATAAGTATATTAGTGCATTAGGCTTATTCTTTATCGGGGCTTCTTTATCAGAAAAATACAAAGCATCGGTTATCCGGACAGTTATTTTTACCGGATTGGTAATAAGCCTTATAGCGATTCATCAGTATTTTTTTGGCTTTAATCATGTGTTCGAATACCTGAAGGAGAATAAGCTTTCTTTCCCTTTTGCTTTTGAGTACATTGAGCGTAAAAGAGTTTTCCTGCCCTTTGTTACTCCCGGTGTTCTGGGGGGGTATTTGGCGATGATTATTCCTTTAACTTTATTGGGCAAGAATCGTCTCTGGGTTACTCCGCTATTGTGCATTGCTTTATTATTTACAAAATCTCCGGTTGCTTTTTTCAGCCTGTTTTGCGGGGGGGTTGTTTATTTTTGCCTGCAAGGCAGGTTTGGGAGGAAAGGGCTTGTTATTTTAGCCGGGATATCTTTATTGATCATTGCTATATTTATTTGGCGTTCGGGAGCCCCAAAAGAATATGTGCGCCCCGCTTTTTCTGTAGTTATGCGGTTAAGCTATTGGCAGGAGAGCTTGAATTTAATCAGGGCGCATCCTTTAGTGGGGGTTGGCCCGGGCAACTTTAATCTGCAATTAAGCCGTTATGCGCATAATTCTTATTTGCAAATCCTGGCGGAGATGGGGATTTTTGGCTTGCTCTCTTTGATTTGGATTATATTAAGGGTTTTTAAATTTAGTTTTATAAACTTAAAAAAGCCTATTTACAGGGATCGGCTTACTATTTTATTAGCATCCAGCACAGTTTTTTTAATTCATAACTTTCTGGACTTTACTTTTTTTCTGCCTGAGGTTTCTTTTATCTGGTGGCTGCTTTTAGGGATGCTTATTATTTAAAATAAGAATAAAATTAAGATATTTTTACGGAAATTTTAACAGAGAGAAATATCCTTACCTTTTTATTAAGAAGCTATTACATCTCTCTTTTATTTTTTCTGCAACACGTATAATTTCTTGATATTTCCACTCCTGCCTTGTATAATAAGTAACAATATTACCGGTTGATTAGCAGCATATTTTTTTTAATTTGCGGATACTTTTACGCTTTTTTAAAAATAAGTTTTACTTATTTTAACTATCTTGCCTTGTTCATAAACTATTGTTTTAACAAGAGTTACATCTAATGGCTAAAAAACGGATACTTATTTTGGGCGCCGGCCTGGCCGGGTTGAGCGTTGCTTGGCATTTACAAAAAAGAGGTTTTGATTGCCAGGTTTTTGAACAAGGTTTATCCGCAGGCGGGTTATGCCGTTCGAGAAAAATAGGCGGTTTTATATTTGACTGTGACGGGCATTTACTGCACTTTAAGCGCCGCTATGCATTTGATTTAGTTAAAAATTTGCTCGGCAATAATTTAGCTAAACATCAAAGAAGCGCCTGGATTTATTCCTCAGGCAGATTTACTCATTATCCTTTCCAAGCCAATCTTTATGGTTTACCGAAACCGGTCATTCAAGATTGCCTTTTGGGGTTTATTCAAGCGTATAATCATAATTACAAAAAAACCGGTAGCCGCTATTCATTTTATGATTGGATTATGCGCACTTTCGGCAACGGAATTGCCCGGCATTTTATGATTCCTTATAATACTAAGTTTTGGACATATCCTCCGCGTGAATTGACCTGTGAATGGTTGGATGGTTTTATCCCCGCTCCTTCACTGAAGGAGGTAATTGATGGGACGATCGAGCCGAATAAAAGGCAGTTTGGGTATAATTCTACTTTTTGGTATCCTAAGCAAGGGGGGATAGATCAGCTTCCTTTAGCTTTAGCCGGCCAGATTAAAAATATTCATACAGTTTGCCGGGTTTCCCGGATCGATTTGCTTAAAAAACAAATCAGTTTTTCTTCCGGCGGTAACGCAAGATTCGATCTTCTAATTTCTACCATTCCCTTGCCGGAAATGCCCGATTTAATTGAAAGTTTGCCAAAACAGCTAAAGGATGCTTTTCAAAAATTAAAATGGAATTCTGTTTATAATCTGAATCTGGGTTTAGAAAAGATTGATTCCGCTGC
>JAQTQG010000034.1 GCA_028712375.1 Candidatus Omnitrophota bacterium | reverse complement strand
TTAACTAAAGAGGATATTGTTTTAGAGATTGGTGCTGGCCGGGGTGATTTAACCCAAGCTTTGGCACAGAATACCAAACAGGTTTTTGCTTTGGAGATTGACCGGCGGCTCCATCCATTGCTTGAGCAGGGGTTGATTATCTATGACAATTGCCGGGTCATTAAGAACGATATATTGAAATTTGATATCGCCGAATTTTTGCAAGATAACAAAATAAAGCAGAAAATAAAAATCATCGGCAACATACCTTACTATATTTCCAGCCCGATAATTGAACATTTGATTAAATATCGTCAAGGAATCAGTTCTGCTTTTATGACTGTGCAGAAAGAGTTTGGCCGCCGGGCTCGGGCGTTGCCGGGATCTAAGGAGTATGGATCTTTCAGTTGTTTTGTGCAGTATTATGCTCAATGCGACATTCTTTTTGAAATCAGCCGTAATAGTTTTAAGCCCGCGCCGAATGTTGATTCCTGTTTTTTGTCTTTAGTTTTTAGGAATGAGCCGGTGGTATTAGTTAAAGATGAGAGCATATTTTTTAAATTAATTCGTACCGCTTTTAATCAACGAAGAAAGACTCTAAGAAACAGCCTGGAAGGATTTTTACCCCGGGAGAGGCTTGAGCGATTTTTTGATTCTACCGGTATCGATAAAAATGTAAGGCCCGAGGATATTTCCTTAAAACAATTTGCCATTTTGAGCGATTTGCCGGATCTGTAAAAAATAGATAAAATAAATCTTGACAAATATCTTATCTTAGTATAAACTCTTGTACTTACACAAATACCTATTGATTTAACGCTAAAACTAAAAGTAATTTTAAAAAAAAGAAAGAAATTGAATAATTTCTTGGGGGTTGTTTTTTTGTTTTGTGGCTTAACCGACAAAGCGAATCCATTTCTGCTGGAGTAGCTCAGTTGGCAGAGCACGTCCTTGGTAAGGACGGGGTCACGAGTTCAATTCTCGTCTCCAGCTTAAATTAGCCGCAAGGCTACACCAGCGTAATACTGGATGCAACGCCGGGTGTAAGTAAAATAATGGAGCGAAGTTAATAGTTTAATTTACCCTGACAAATAGTCCGGGATTGAAAGAATAAATATGCGTGAAACGATAACTTTAGAATGTACGGTTTGTAAAAATAGAAATTATACGACGAGCAAAAATAAAAAGTTGCATCAAGATAGGCTTGAGCTTAGTAAGTTCTGCAATTCCTGTCATAAGCATACCCCGCATAAAGAAATTAAATAACTTATTCCGGCGAATACGTAAAATTTGAAATAAAAATTTTACGTAAAGTTATAAGTCGGGATGAGGCGATTAGATATAGGGGCGTCGGTTAATGGCAAACCAACGGTCTCCAAAACCGTGACTGCAGGTTCAAGTCCTGCCGCTCCTGAGTTTGAAGCAATGAGCGGCGTAATAAAGGCTAGGCGCAGTCTCGTTTCAAAATAAGTCCAGAGAAACGGGGCAAGTCCTGCCGCTTCTGTGGATTTGATAAAAAGAGCGGCGAAGGTTTAGGAGTTGAGGTTATGAGTATATTAGCAAAACCTATAAATTTTTTTAACGAAGTAAAGAACGAATTAAGTAAGGTATCTTGGTCAACCAGAAAAGAATTGCTGGCTTCTACGGTATTAGTAATTACCGTTACGGCAATTATGACAGTTTTTATCGGGATAGTGGATTTGGGTTTATCCAGGTTCCTAAGTGTGGTTTTTAAATAAACCCCGCACCTATTTTTAGATTCAAATAAAAGGTGCCGGGTTAAAAAGAATAAAGGAGTAGGTACGGGGTGAAGAATTGGTACGTTGTTCATACACAAACTGGAATTGAAGAAAAGGTAAAAACCTCATTAGATAAGCGGGTCTTGGCGGCAAATTTGCAGGATTCGATTTCTAGCGTAATTATTCCCACCGAACAGGTTTCTGAAGTGCGTTCCGGAAAAAAGAAGATTACGCAAAGAAAATTTTTCCCGGGGTATCTCTTGGTTGAAATGGATTTGAATGAACAGACTTATCTTTTTGTGAAGAATGCTCCTGGAGTTACCGGTTTTATCGGGTTGGGTAGGCAGCCAGTTCCGCTTCCGCAGGAAGAAGTAGATAGTATTCTTAAGCGCACAAAAGAAACCGCAGCCAAACCTTCCCCTAAAATAGTTTTTGAAAAAGGTGAGCAGGTTAGAGTTAATGAAGGCCCATTTTTGAATTTTAACGGGACAATTGACGAAGTTTATCCTGAAAAAGGAAAAGTTAAGGTTAGTGTTTCGATTTTTGGTCGTTCTACGCCGGTAGAGTTAGAGTACTGGCAGGTGGAGAAGATATAATGGCAAAAGCAATTAAAGCACAGATTAAATTACACGTTCCGGCAGCACAGGCTAATCCTGCGCCTCCGGTAGGCCCGGCATTAGGCCAGCATGGCGTAAATATCATGCAGTTCTGCAAGTCTTTTAATGATCAGACTAAAGGTCGGGATGGGTTAATCCTGCCGGTAGTAATCAGCGTTTTTGAGGATCGGTCCTTTACCTTTATTATAAAGAGCCCCCCGACATCGATTTTATTGAAAAGAGCGGCAAATTTAGCTAAAGCTTCAGGTATCAGCGGAAAAGAGACCATTGGTAAAGTAACTAAAAAGCAGATTGAGGAGATTGCCAGGCTTAAGCTGCCGGATTTAAATACAAACAATATGGAACAGGCAATTAAAAGTATTGAAGGCACTGCCCGCAGCATGGGGATTGCCATTGAAGGATAAAACATGAAAACGCAGAGCAAAAGGTATAAAGAATCAGTTAAGCAGGTTACGGCGGATAAATTTTATCAGTTAAAGGAAGCCGTAGCGGTATTGAAGAAGATGGGTAAACCGAAATTTGACGGTTCGGTGGATTTACATTTTAATCTGAGCGTAGATACTAAAAAAAGTGATCAGATGATTCGTGGAACAGTGGTTCTTCCTCATGGTACCGGTAAAAAAGTGCGGATCGCAGTATTTTGCAAAGGTGAGCATGAACGTCAAGCAAGAGAAGCTAAAGCTGATTATGTGGGCGCTACGGAATTAATGGATAAGGTGGCAGCGGGATTTTTGGATTTTGATTGCGCAATTGCTACTCCTGAGATGATGAAAGATTTAAGTAAGCTCGGTAAAGTCTTAGGCCCGCGCGGTTTGATGCCCAGTCCTAAAACCGGTACGGTGACAAATGATATTTCTAAGGCGATTGAAGATTTAAGAAGAGGAAAAGTGGAATTCCGCGTAGATAAACAGGGCGGAATGCATTTGTCGGTAGGCAAAATTTCATTTAGTGAAGATCAGATTAATGATAACGCTGCTAAAGTTATCGAAGCGGTTAACGAGTCCAGGCCGGCTTCTGTAAAAGGTAAATTTGTTAAAAGTTTAAGTATAACTACTTCTATGAATCCAGGATTAAGGATCGTTTGCTAAGATGAAAAAAATCGGACAATTAGTTAAAGAAACTTCAGGCAGCCGTATTAAGGATAATTTTAAAGCTTCGCAGGGAGTAATTGTTGTTAAATATTCGGGAGTATCCAGCCCGGATATGAGTAATTTGAGAAAAACGCTCAAAAGCTCCGGGGCGGATCTTTTTGTAGTTAAGAACAGCATCGCCCGCAAGGTAATGAAAGAATTGGGATTAGATGGGCTGATTCCTTCCATTCAAACACCCTGTGGGATGATTTTCTTCAAAGATGAACCGGTAGACGCGTCTAAGGTTTTGTGCGCCTTCCGTAAAGAGCATGAAAAGCTGGTGTTAGAAGGCGGGTTATTGCAGGATAAGTTATTAACTTTAAAAGATATTGAGGTAATGAGCACTTTGCCTTCTAAAGATGTGTTAAGAGGCAAAGTTGTTGTAGCCTTAAACAGTCCGATTGTAAAATTAGTGATCGTGCTCAATGGTACTTTAAAAAAATTAGTAGTGTGCTTGGATCAAATTAGACAAACTAAGTTAAAATAACAACAATCCGTACATAGACACCCCGCGTAGATTGGTATTGCGCGGGTGCTGTCCAGGTGGACAAAGGAGGATCAAATGGCAGAGAAGTTAGATGAGTTAATTAAATCGATTGAGACAATGAGTGTTTTGGAATTGTCCGATCTAGTGAAGGCTTTGGAAGAGAAGTTCGGCGTAAGCGCTAATGTCGCGGTAGCCGCTGCACCTGCTGCCGGCGGTGCCGCTCCAGCTGCTGCTGCTGAAGAGAAAACTATATTTACAGTATTTTTAGCTAATGCCGGTGCAAATAAAATTGCTGTAATTAAAGAGGTGCGTACGATTACTAATTTAGGTTTAAAAGAAGCCAAGGATTTGGTTGACGCTGCTCCGAAAGCCATCAAGGAAGGTGTTAATAAAGATGAAGCTGCTGAAATGAAAAAGAAGTTGGAAGCTGCCGGTGCAACTGTAGAATTAAAGTAAACCTGAGTAAGTTTGAGTAAGTATAAGTAAATTAAAAAGGCTGTGATTTAAGCCATAAAGAATATGATTAAACGTAAAAATTTTGCTAAGATCAAAGAAGTTTATGATTTACCTGATCTTTTAGATGTTCAGTTGGATACATACCGCGAGTTTTTGCAGATGGATGTTCCGGCGCAAGAAAAAAAGAATCAGGGGCTGCAGGAAGTCTTCGGGGAAATTTTCCCGATAGAAAATTCTGACCGCTCGGTGAAGTTGGATTTTATCAGCTATTCTTTAGGCAAGCCCAAATATACAATGAGCGAGTCTAAAAATCGTTCATTAACCTATGCTGCTCCGTTAAAGGTGAAATTCCGCTTAACTACGCCCCATGAAACAAAAGAGCAGGATGCGTATTTTGGCGAAATTCCTTTGATGACTGAAACCGGCACCTTTATTATTAATGGTGATGAGCGTGTAGTGGTTAGCCAATTACAGCGTTCCCCCGGAGTTTCTTTCGAAGAAGAGATGCATCCTACGGGCAAAAAAATATTTTACGGCCGGGTTATTCCTTATCGTGGTGCTTGGCTGGAGTTTAAATACGATCTTACTGAAACAGTAACTGCTTATGTTGACCGCCGCAGAAATTTTCCCGCAACCCAGATTTTAAGGATTTTAGGTTTTTCCGAAGACAGCCAGATTTTTGCTGCTTTTGGCAAAGAATATCCTGAAATAGTAAATACTCTAAAGAAAGATTATACTAAAAATAAAGAAGAAGCATATCTTGATTTTTACCGTAAAATGCGCCCTACTGAGCCGGTAACTAAAGAGGCAGCTGAAGGTTTGTTCTATAGATTATTTTTTGATCCGGCCAGATACGATTTGGAAAGAGCCGGTCGTTTTATTTTGAACCGTAAATTAGGCATGGATGTATCTTTGGAAAAAAGGATACTGGATTCTGACACCGTAATTAAGGTAATTGAATATTTAATCAAATTAAATGCGGGTACCGGAAAGATCGATGATATCGATCATTTAGGTAACCGCCGTGTAAAAAGTGTAGGCGAATTAGTACAGAATCAGGTGCGTATCGGGCTTTCCCGCGTTGAGCGTTCAATTAAAGAAAGATTAAGTATTTTGGGTGAGTTTGATAATTTGAATGTGCATTACCTGATTAATTCCAAATTATTGAGTAATCAGATTCGCGATTTCTTTGGCCGCAGCCAGCTGTCTCAATTTATGGATCAGATTAATCCTTTGGCTGAGATGACGCATAAGCGCCGTTTAAGCGCTTTAGGCCCGGGTGGTCTTTCCCGCGAAAGGGCAGGGTTCGAAGTTAGAGATATCCATCCTTCGCATTATGGCAGAGTTTGTCCGATTGAGACGCCGGAAGGCCCGAATATCGGTTTGATTGCGTCATTGAGTTGTTTTGCGCGCATTAATTCTTTAGGTTTAATTGAAACTCCTTATCGTAAAGTCGAGGATGGCCGGGTAACTAAAAAGTTTGAGTATTTAACTGCGGATATTGAAGAAGATAAGTTTATTGCTCAGGCTGATGTTCCGTTAGACAGCGAAGGGCGTTTTGTCGATAAATTTGTCACTTGCCGGTATAAGGATGATTTTCCGAAGGTTCCTGGCAAAGATGTGCAATATATGGATGTTTCTGCTAAGCAGCTGGTTTCCGTGGCTGCTTCCATGATTCCTTTCTTGGAGCATGATGATGCTAACCGCGCACTGATGGGTTCAAACATGCAGAGACAGGCTGTTCCATTAATGATTACCGAAGCGCCTTTGGTGGGGACCGACATGGAGGCTAAAGTTGCCCAGGATTCCGGGACGGTAGTTATGTCTGAGTCCAGCGGAAAAGTCACCAGTGTTGATGCTTCAGCAATTACGATTGGCAAAAAAATCTATCATTTGAAAAAATTCCTGCGCACCAATGCCGACACTTCCATAAATCAAAGGCCATTAGTAAAATTAGGTGATTTTGTAGAGGCGGATCAGCCGATTGCTGATGGTATTGCGACTAAAAATGGTGAGTTGGCTTTAGGTAAGAATGTCTTGGTAGCTTTAATGCCGTGGAGAGGTTATAACTTCGAAGATGCTATTTTAATCAGCGAAAGATTAGTTAAGATTGATTCATTTACTTCTATTCATATCGAAGAGTTTGATATTGAAGCCGCAGAAACCAGATTAGGCAATGAAGAGATTACTCGCGATATTCCTAATGTCAGTGAAGAAGCTTTAAGGAATTTGGATGAGGAGGGTATTATCCGTGTGGGCGCAGAAGTGGCTGCCGGAGATATTCTAGTGGGTAAGATTACTCCCAAGACTGATTCTGAACCCAGCCCTGAAGAAAGATTGTTGCGGGCGATATTCGGCGAAAAAGCCGGGGATGTCCGGGATACATCTTTAATTGTTCCTCCGGGAGTTGAGGGTGTGGTTATTGATGTGCATGTTTTTCAGCGTAAAGATCGCGGCCGTAAAACTAAAGAAGAAAAAACTAAAGAACTAGCTAAAATTCGTGAACTCAAAGCTTATTATAAACAGGAAGTTGAATTTTTGCAGACTGAAAAAACTTTACGTTTATCCCAGATGTTAGGAGTGGATAAGAAAAAGGTTGAAAAGTTTGATTTGACTGATAATGAAGAAGCAAAGATATTGGCGGCATCTTTTGATGAGCAAATGCAGGAACTTTTAGTTGAAGAGGAACAAGAGATTGAAAAGGTTCGCCGCGGGGACGAATTACCTACGGGAATATTAAAGAGGGTTGTGGTTTATGTGGCTACTAAGCGTAAGCTTTCAGAAGGAGATAAGCTTGCCGGCCGTCATGGTAATAAGGGTGTAGTGGCCAGAATTATTCCCGAAGAAAATATGCCTTATATGCCTGATGGCACCCCGGTAGATGTAGTGCTTAATCCATTAGGCGTGCCTTCACGTATGAATGTCGGTCAGATTCTGGAATGCCATTTAGGCTGGGCAGCTAAGGTTTTGGGTATAAATTGCAGCTGTCCGGTATTCGATGGAGCCAAGGAATCGGAAATTAAGGAGTTACTTAAAAAAGCCGGCCTTCCGGAAGATGGTAAAATTACTCTTTATGATGGCTATAGCGGTGAGCCATTTGACCAAAGAGTTACTGTGGGGTATATGTACATTCTGAAGCTTATCCATCTGGTTGATGAAAAGATCCATGCCCGTTCTATCGGACCATATTCTTTAGTTACTCAGCAGCCTTTAGGTGGCAAAGCGCAGTTTGGAGGACAGAGGCTGGGAGAAATGGAAGTTTGGGCATTGGAAGCATATGGCGCGGCATTCACCTTACAGGAAATGCTTACTGTTAAGAGCGACGATGTCAGCGGAAGGACACGTATATATGAAGCGATAGTTAAAGGTGAACAACGCTTAACTCACGGGACTCCAGAGTCATTTAATGTTTTAATCAAAGAACTCCAAGGCTTATGCCTTGATATCAAGACAGAAAAGGCTAAATAATGGAAGAGATCGTATCTTTTGATAGTATTTCAATTAAGATTGCCTCACCCCAGGTAATTAAATCCTGGTCTAAGGGCGATGTCAAGAAAGCTGAAACCATTAATTACCGCACGCTTAAACCGGAAAAAGACGGTTTGTTCTGCGAAAAGATTTTCGGCCCTGTCCGCGATTGGGAATGTAACTGCGGAAAATATAAAGGGATAAAATTTAAAGGTATCACTTGCGACCGTTGCGGAGTTACGGTAGATCGTTCAAGCGTAAGGCGTGAACGCATGGGGCATATTGATTTAGCTACTCCGGTCACGCATATCTGGTTTTTTAAAGCCGTACCTAGCCGTATGAGCGCGCTTTTGGATATCGGGTTAAGAGACCTGGAAAGAATTATTTATTACGAGGAGTACGTGGTGGTTGACCCCGGCACCACTCCTCTTAAGAAAAAAGAATTACTTACTGATGAGCAGTACCAGGAAGCTTTGAGTAAATATGGATCAAACTTCAAAGCTAAAATTGGTGCTGAAGCAATCAGCGAGCTTTTGAAAGAATTAGACCTGGATGCGGTTTGTCGTAAATTCAGGAAAGATTTGGAGAAATCCAAGGATGTTTTGAATAATCGTAAAGCAATTAAAAATTTAAAGATTGTTGAAGATTTTAAGAAAAGCGGCAACAAACCGGAATGGATGATTTTGGAGATTGTTCCGGTCATTCCTCCGGATTTACGTCCTTTGGTCCCATTAGAGGGTGGCCGGTTTGCTACCAGCGATCTTAATGATTTATATCGCCGGGTGATTAACCGTAATAACCGCTTAAAGAAATTAATGGAGTTAAGTGCTCCTGAAATTATTATCCGTAACGAAAAGCGCATGCTTCAGGAGGCAGTGGATGCGCTCCTGGACAACGGGCGTCACGGCAAGCCGGTTAATGGCGCTAATAATCGTCCATTAAAGTCACTTTCTGACATGCTCAAGGGCAAACAGGGTCGTTTCCGTCAGAATCTTTTAGGTAAGCGTGTTGATTATTCCGGCCGTTCGGTAATCGTAGTCGGACCGGAGTTAAAATTACACGAATGCGGCCTTCCTAAGCAAATGGCTTTGGAGTTATTTGAACCGTTTATTATTAAGAAGTTAAGAGAAAAAGGTTTTGTGCATACGATTAAAGGCGCTCGCCGTATGGTGGAGCGTGGTAAGATCGAAGTCTGGGATATCCTGGATGAGGTAATTAAGGATCATCCGATTATGTTGAACCGTGCGCCTACTTTGCACCGTTTAGGTATCCAGGCTTTCCAGCCATTATTAATTGAAGGAAAATCCATAAAAATCCATCCGTTAGTGTGTACTGCTTTTAACGCCGACTTTGATGGCGACCAGATGGCAGTGCATGTGCCGTTGTCTTTAGAATCCCAGCTAGAAACCAAAGTTTTGATTATGGCGATTAATAATATATTTTCTCCTGCTGATGGACGGCCGGTAATATCTCCGACCCAAGATATAATCTTAGGCGTGGCTTATTTAAGCCGCGAAAAAGCAGGGGCAGCCGGCGAAGGGATGATTTTCTCCAGTGCCGATGAAGTTTTAATTGCTTATGATGATAGGGCGGTAGAATTACATGCTAAAATTAAAATCCGGGTCAATGGATTATACGATTTTGATCAGAAAAAAGTAATCGGCGAGAATCAGATGATTACTACTACGGTTGGTAGGGTAATTTTTAATCAGGTTCTGCCTGCCGAATTCGGGTTTGTTAATTGTGATTTAAAGAAAAGCAAGGTTAGTGATATTGTGGTAAGTTGTTATAAAAGATTCGGGCATACTACAACGATTAAGCTGCTGGATGATATTAAAAGGTTAGGCTTCGAAATGGGTACTTTAGGCGGCATATCTATTGGTATAGATGATATGACTGTGCCTGTGGCTAAACCCCAGGTTTTAAAAGAATCTAAAGATGAAGTGGCTAAAGTTGAAGACCAGTATCGTAAAGGTATTATTACTGATAGTGAACGTAAATCTAAAGTCATTGATATTTGGACGCATGCTACGGATAATATTTCTGATTTGTTGTTTAAGGGGATGGATTCTTTTAACCCTATTTTTATGATGGCTGATTCCGGCGCCCGTGGTTCGCGGTTGCAGGTTAGGCAACTTGCCGGTATGCGTGGTTTGATGGCCAAACCTAGCGGTGAAATTATCGAAAATCCGATTACTGCTAATTTCCGTGAAGGGTTAAATGTTCTGGAATATTTTATTTCTACTCACGGAGCCCGTAAAGGTTTAGCCGATACCGCACTTAAAACTGCAGATGCCGGTTACTTAACCCGCAGACTGGTGGATGTTGCCCAGGAAGTAATTGTTTGCGATGATGATTGCGGCACATTAAATGGTATCACGGTTTCAGCGATTGTTGAGGGCGATGAAGAAGTGGTTGGTTTAAAGGACAGGATTATCGGAAGAGTAGCCCTGGACAATGTGGTGGATATTATTACCGATGAGGTAATTATCGCTCAAGGTAGTGAGATTACCGAAGAAAAATCAGATCAGATTGAAAAACTGGGAATCGAAAAGATCCGTATTCGCAGTGTTTTGACTTGTGAGAGTGGAAGAGGGGTTTGTGCCAAATGTTATGGGCGCAATCTTTCTACCGGCAGGTTGATCGAGTTAGGTGAAACGGTAGGCGTGGTCGCTGCTCAGAGTATCGGTGAGCCCGGTACACAGTTGACTATGAGAACTTTTCATATCGGGGGTACGGCCTCCAGGACTATTGAACAGTCCTTTATCAAGGCTAAAAACGAAGGTTTTATAAAATACCACAGCTTGAGAGTAACGCTTAAAAATAAAGAATATGTAGTTTTAAATAGAAACGGCGCGATTAGTATTAATGATGCGCAAGGCCGCGAATTTGAACGTTATTCGCTTCCGCAAGGCGCTTTTATTTCTTTTGCAGATGGCGCCGAAGTGAAAAAAGGAGTGTCTTTAGTACACTGGGATCCGTATACGCTGCCTGTGCTTACTGAAGTGGGCGGGTTAGTGCGCTTTGAAGATTTACGTGAAAATATCACGATGCGTGAAGAAGTTAATCCGGTTACTAAATTGACTGAACGCGTAGTGGTTGAACATAAACCGGAATATCATCCGCAGGTAGTTATTTTGGATGAGAAAAAAGAAGTTTTGGGTATTTATCCTATTCCGATCGGAGCGCATATTATTGTCCGCGATGGCGAGCAAGTAGGCGGCGGCGATCTTTTGGCGAAAATTCCGCGCACCGTAGTAAAAACTCGCGATATCACCGGAGGTTTACCGCGGGTAGCTGAGCTTTTTGAAGCCAGGCGCCCGAAGGATCCGGCAGTTATTAGCGAAATCGACGGATTTGTAGAATTTGGGGAGACTAAGAAAAATCAGCGGGTAATTATTGTTAAATCTGCTACTGGTATGGCTAGAGAATATATTATTCCTCATGGTAAACATCCGAATGTTTATAAAGGCGATAAAGTTGCTGCCGGCCAACAGCTTACTGACGGCCCGGTAGTCTTGCAGGATATTTTAAGTGTTTGCGGCGATAAAGTTCTGCAGGAGTATTTGGTTAATGAGGTGCAGGAGGTTTATCGTTTGCAAGGGGTACGGATTAATGATAAGCATATTGAGGTAATTATCCGTCAGATGCTTAAAAAAGTCAGAGTAGAGGACCCGGGTGATACGGAGTTTTTAGCTACTCAACAAGTAGATAAGTGGGTGTTTCAGAAAGAAAATACCCGCGTGATTAAAAAGGGCGGAAAACCCGCTCAAGCTACGCCATTGCTTTTAGGTATAACTAAAGCTTCGCTTACTACCGAGAGTTTTATCTCTGCGGCTAGCTTCCAGGAAACCACACGTGTTCTAACGGAAGCGGCAACCAGTGGTAAGCGTGATGAATTATTTGGCTTGAAAGAAAATGTTATCGTGGGGCACTTGATTCCGGCCGGCACAGGATTTAAGGCACATCGCGATATTGAAGCGGTAAAAGTAACCGTTGAAGACAGCACTGAAAAGAAAGAAGAAAAGGAATAACCTATGCCCACAATTTCACAGTTAATTAGACGCGGTAGAATTTCCAAGAAAAAGAAAAGCAAATCACCGGCTTTAAAGGCCTGCCCTCAGAGAAGAGGGGTTTGCCTGCAGGTACGTACGATGACACCGAAAAAACCTAACTCGGCTTTGCGTAAAATCGCCAGGATCAGGTTGACTACGGGATTGGAGGTTACGGGTTATATTCCGGGCGAAGGGCATAATCTTCAGGAGCACTCGATTGTTCTAGTTAGAGGTGGAAGGGTAAAAGACTTGCCGGGTGTGCGCTACCATATCGTCAGAGGCTCATTAGATGCTTCCGGTGTTAACGCCCGTAGAAGAGGGCGTTCTAAATATGGAGCCAAGAAACCTAAGGAAGGAAAATAATTCGCGCTACCTAGCGCGCACCTGCGCAATACCAATCAGCGCAGGGTGTAGGATAGATATTTAATTTAAAAGGAAAGAAAATGAGAAGAAGAAAAGCGCAGGAAAAAGTTATTTTAGCGGATCCTAAATATAATAGTAAGATAATCGCTAAGTTTATGAATATGGTTATGTACGATGGTAAAAAAGCGGTTGCGGAAAAGCTGGTTTATAGCGCTTTTGATATCGTGCTCAAGAATCTGAATGAGCAGGATATTTTAAAAGTATTTTACAAGGCTTTAGACAATGCCCGTCCTCGCCTGGAAGTAAAACCGCGCAGAGTAGGCGGGGCTACTTATCAGGTTCCGATTGAGGTCAGGCAAGAGCGTGGTACTTCTATTGCTTTACGCTGGATCAGGGATTTTGCACAGCATAGAAAAGGTAAGCCTATGCAGGAAAAATTAGCTGATGAAATTATTGCTGCCTATAAAGGTGAAGGTTCGGCAATTAAAAAGAGGGATGATACGCATAAGATGGCTGAGTCTAATAAGGCCTATGCGCATTTTAGGTGGTAAATATGAGAAAGATACCGTTAGAAAAACTTAGAAATATCGGAATTATTGCCCATATTGATGCGGGTAAAACTACAACCAGCGAGCGTATTTTATTTTATACCGGTAAAAATTATAAAATCGGTGAAGTGCATGATGGCGCGGCAACCATGGACTGGATGGTTCAGGAGCAGGAAAGAGGCATTACGATTACCGCTGCCGCCACTACTTGTAAATGGAAAGATATTACCATTAATTTAATTGATACTCCCGGACACGTCGATTTTACAATCGAAGTAGAAAGGTCTTTGAAGGTATTGGATGGAGCGGTTGTGGTTTTCTGTGCGGTAGGTGGAGTTCAGCCGCAATCAGAAACAGTTTGGCGTCAGGCAGACCGTTACAAAGTTCCACGACTGGCTTTTGTGAACAAAATGGACCGTACTGGGTCGGATTTTCAGGCTGTAGTTAAACAAATGCATGAAAGATTAGGGGGCAATGTTGCTGCTATACAGCTGCCTGTAGGCCGCGAAGCTAATTTTAACGGCTTAGTGGATTTAGTTGACAAAAGGTTGCTCCACTATAAAGATGATTTAGGGAAAGAAATTGAAGAAAAAGAAATTCCTGCTGAAATGATGGCGGAATTTGAAAAATACCGTTTGATTCTGGTGGAAAAAGTTGCGGAAGCAGATGATGCGATTATGGAAGATTATCTGGCCGGCAAGACTATTACTAATGAGCAGTTAAAAGCAGGAATCCGCCGGGGTTGTATTTCCAATAAATTTGTCCCTGTGCTTTGCGGAACTTCATTTAAAAATAAGGGTGTTCAGCTGCTTTTGGATGCGGTAAAAGATTATCTTCCTTCTCCGATCGATGTGCCGCCGGTTAAGGGGACTAATCCGGATTCCGGCGAATTTGAGGAGGTAGTGGCTGATGATAAATCTCCTTTTACCGCCTTATGTTTTAAAGTCGCCAGCGATCCTTTTGTCGGTAAAATTTATTTTACCAGAGTTTATTCCGGAACGCTTACTTCCGGGACCTATATTTATAATGCTACTAAACGTTTGAGAGAGCGTGTTACGAAAATTGTTAAAATGCACGCTAACCACCAGGAAGTTACTGAAAGTATCTCTACTGGCGATATTGCTGCCTTAGTTGGTTTAAAAGATACTAAAACCGGAGATACTCTCTGTATGGAAAAAAATCCCATCCTTATTGAAGCGATGCGGTTTCCGGAGCCGGTTATTCAGCAGGCGATTGAACCTAAATCTAAAGATGCCCAGGAAAAGTTGGGCATGGCAATGCATAAATTAGAAGATGAAGATCCGTCATTCCGCGTTACTTACAATCAGGAAACTGGACAGACCTTAATCGCCGGAATGGGCCAATTACATTTGGAAATTATTGTAGACAGGATCTTACGTGAATTTAATGTTGAAGCGACCGTGGGTGCTCCGCAGGTTGCTTATCGTGAAACAATTAGAAAAAGTGTTCCCAGTGTTGGAAAATTTATTTCACAATCCGGCGGTCGCGGCCAATATGGCCATTGCGTTATCGAAATGAGCCCGCAGGAAACGCCCGGGACAGGAATTACTTTTGAAGATAAAATTAAAAGCGGCGCTATTCCGCGTGAATTTATTCCTGCAGTAAAACAAGGAATTATGGGAGCAGCTAAGAATGGTGTTTTGGCGGGATATCCGGTTACCGACGTGAAAGTTGTTTTGGTTGACGGGTCATTCCATGAGGTTGATTCTTCAGAGCTTGCTTTTAAAATGGCCGGTTCTATTGCATTCCAAGACGGAATGAAAAAAGCCAATCCGGTTTTATTGGAACCGATTATGGACATTGAAGTAATTGTCCCGGAAGAATTTATGGGGCAGATTATCGGCGATCTCTCCAGCCGCCGTGCAAAAATTGTGGCGCTTGGACAGGTGCAGAATTTGCGCAGCATCCGGGCGAACGTTCCGCTGTCAGAAGTTTTTAATTATGCAACTGTAACAAGATCCTTGACACAAGGCCGCGCATCGTATACAATGGAACCTTCCTTCTACAGCGAAGTTCCTGCGCATGTAGCGGAAAAAG
>JAQTQG010000033.1 GCA_028712375.1 Candidatus Omnitrophota bacterium | reverse complement strand
AAAGGAAGAATGAAACGCGCCGCTAACCTCTAATATTACTGCCAGCTTTGCCCCTTTTTCTTTGGCTAAAGGCTGCGCCTGAATAATTGATTCCGGAGATCCGGAGATAACCACCTGGCCCGGACAGTTAATATTGGCTACTTCCGCTTTTACCGCAACACAAATTTCTTTGACTTGCGCCAGATCCAAACCGATAATAGAAAGCATTTTCCCCGGATGCGCTTTTGCCTCTTCCTCCATAAACTGTCCGCGCTGGCGCACCAGATAAACTGCATCCTGAAAACTAATAGCCCCGCTGGCGACTAAAGCCGAATACTCTCCCAGGCTCAAGCCTGCCATATAACCGTCAATTTGCGGATTTTTACTTAAGTATGCCTGCCAGCAGGCAATGGACATCGCCACAATCGCCGGCTGGCAATTATTGGTCTTGGTCAGTTCTTCCAGCGGGCCGTTAAAACAAAGCTCACTGATAGAAAAACCTAAAATTTTGTCGGCTTGTTCAAAAACAGATTTAGCTTGCGGAAAAGAGTCATATAAATCTTTCCCCATACCCACATATTGGCTGCCCTGTCCGGCAAAAAGATAGCCTACCATTCAATAATACAGGCGCCCCAAACCAGGCCTGCCCCGAATACATCCAAAAGAATGGTATCCCCTTTTTTAACTTTGCCTTCCTGCACGGCTTCGCATAAGGCGGTAACCATGGAAGCGCTGGACATATTTCCGCATCTTTCGATATTTAAATAAACCCGATCCTCCGGGATACCTAATTTTTTGGCTACCGCCATAATGATCCGGGCGTTGGCCTGATGCGGAATAATTAAATCGATATCTTTAAAAGTCATCCCGGCCTGTTCCAGAACGGTTTCCGCAGCCCTGGTCATCGTATTGACGGCAATCTTAAATAGCTCATTACCCTGCATCTTAAGATAATGCTGGCGCTGCTCTATACTGGCGGCGGTTGCCGGCTGGCGCGAGCCCCCGGCGGGAATATTTAAAATATCGGTTTTGGAGCCATCACATCCTAAATATGTTGAGATGATCCCGCCTTTGGGGACTTGCGCTAAAACCGCAGCCCCTGCCCCATCACCAAATAATACGCAAGTATTACGATCAAGCCAATCGGTAACCGATGACAAAACTTCCACACCAACCACTAACGCATTTTTATAAGTGCCGCAGGCGATAAACTGCTGGGCTACGGATATTCCGTAAACAAAACCCGCGCAAGCTGCCGACAGGTCAAAACACACTGCTTTTTTGGCGCCTAATTTATTCTGGATAATCGCTGCGGTAGACGGAGTAGGCATGTCGCCAGTAATAGTGGCCACAACAATCAAATCTAAATCTTCGGCTTTAATTTTAGCGTCTGCCAAAGCCTGCTGCGCCGCCCGCACTCCTAAATCCGAAGCTGCCTGGCCTGGGGCGGCCAGATGCCTTTGCTTGATCCCGGTGCGGGTGGTAATCCATTCATCCGAGGTATCCACCATCTTTTCCAGATCGGCGTTGGTAAGAATTTTTTCCGGCAGGTATTCGCCTACCCCGATAATCCCTACTCTTTTCACTTTATTCCTTTATTTGATCGCTTCCAGGATTTTAGCATTTACCTGCCGTTCGACTTCTTCCTTGGCAACCCGGATAGCGTTTTTAATCGCTTTAATGCTGGAGCGGCCGTGTCCGATAATCACCACGCCATTAACCCCCAACAGGAGCGCTCCGCCATACTCGGCGTAATCAATCTCTTTTTTAAAACGCTTAAGGCTGGGGATCATAAAAATTAAACCAATCTTGCCCCAAATGTTACTTAACAAGTGGCGTTTTAAAAATGTCTGCATCGCTTCGGCGGCGCTTTCAGAAACCTTTAAAGCGACGTTACCCACAAAACCGTCACAAATAATAATATCGCATTTACCGCTAAAGAGGTCTTTGCCTTCCACGTTACCGGTAAAGTTTAATTTACTTTTTTCCAATAACCCGTAGGCTTCCCGGATAAAATCCGTGCCTTTTTTCTCTTCTTCTCCTATATTAAGCAGGCCGACCGCCGGATTAGGCTTATTCAAAATATTTTTGCAGTAGGCATCCGCCATAATCCCGTATTGCAACAACTGCGTAGGCTTAGGGTCAATGTTGGCGCCCACATCAATAATCAGGGAATTTCCTTTTAAGGTAGGCGTAACAATACCGATACCGGCCCGCTCGATTCCGGGCAGGAGCCTTAACTCCAAGGTCGCCGCGCAAACTACCGCCCCGGTATTACCGGCGGAAAAAAACGCGTCTGCCTTGCCTTCATTTACCAGTTCCAGGCCGACGACAATGGAAGAGTCTCTTTTGCGCCGGACGCTGTTGGCCGCCGGCTCGCACATTTCAATCATTTCAGTAGTATGTTTAATACTGATCCGATCGCCGGTATATTTGGCTTTCTTCAGGAGGGCCTTAATCTTAGGCTCATCGCCCACCAGGATAATTTCTACATCAAACTCTTTTAAGGCAGCCAGGCTGCCGCTCACCACTACATCCGGAGCGTGATCCCCGCCCATCGCATCAACGGCTATTTTTATCATCTAAATCTCCGCGCTAGAAAATTCCTGTATCCGATAATTGCTTATTAGGGGACACCTCTTTTTTTATAAAAGGAATCCCCTAATTGGCGATACTTACTATATTATTTCTTTTTTTTCTTTTCTCCTCCTTCGCTAACGCTCCGGAGGATTTCGCTAAATAAAATCTTTAGGGTGCTCAATTTTTTAAGCGGTTATTTCTTTTTTTTCTTTTCTTTTATTTTAATTTCAATAACCTGACGCCCGGCGTAAAAACCACAGACCAGGCAGACCTTGTGCGGAAGCTTTAATTGCTTGCATTGCGGACAAGGGGTTAGGGTTGCTTTTTTAATCTTCCAATGTGTACGGCGTTTACGGCCGCGTGCTGTCGAATGCTTGCGTTTAGGTAGAGCCACAGTTACATCCTCCTTCGTTTTTGTTTTTACCGCATTTTAAACACAGCCCTTTGCAGTTTGTTTTACACAAAGGCTTAATGGGGTAATCTAATATTATTTCTTCTCTGATATCAGGGTTTAAATCAATAAAAACATCGCCGGATTCCAAAGGGTAACTCAGCTGGACGTCCTTATCAAATACCCACTCAAATTCATTCAAACAACGGGAACAGTCGGCAAAAGCCACTCCGTGAATATTTAAATCAACAATCAGCGCGTTAGTAATCCGGCTGACCTGCGCGATCAATTTTACCGGAGAACGGAACTTAATCAACGCTGTATCCAAATCCAAATCTTTTGGATCAATCGCTTCTTTAAAATACAGCCCCTCTTGCGGGACCTGATTAATCGTAATTTTCATGCTTAACTAACCCAACATCATTCCAGGCTTATTTCTTGCGGCGCAGTTTCTTGGCTAAAGCCTGTTCCACAAAATCCGGCACAAAGCTGGAGATATCCGCCCCCAACGCTGCGGCCTCTTTAATTAACTTTGCCGAAAGATAGCTGTAAGACTCATGCGGCATCAGAAAGATCGTCTCCACATCGCTGGAAAGTTTGCGGTTAGTCAGCGCCATCTGGAATTCATATTCAAAATCCGAAAGCATACGCAACCCGCGGATCAGGACTTTGGCTTTCATCTTATGCGCAAAATCCACGACCAGCCCGTCAAAATGCGTGACGGTTACTCCGTCCATGCCCAGGACCGCCTTCTTGAGCATGGCCATTCTTTCCTTAAAGCTAAAGAGCGGTTTTTTCTGCGGATTATGCGCTACCGCCACAATCACCTCGGAAAAAATCTCATGCGCCCGGTTAATCAGGTCAATATGGCCGTTGGTTACCGGATCAAATGTCCCTGGATATAAAGCAATCTGGCACATTAATCAACCCTCTAAACTATTCTTTCTTCCGAAAAATCGAAAGCCAAGTATCACCGTACTTAGCTTCTTTGATTAAATCCCATTTTGAATTATCCTTGGGCAGCTCCTCCAACCTGGAATGCTGCACAATGATTAAGCCGCAAGGCGCCAATATATCATAACCCTCCAGGGTTTGCAAGATTTTTTTTCCCATTCCCTGATTATATGGCGGATCAATAAACACGATATCGAAGGTTTTTTTGTCTAAGCTTAACAATTTAACCGCTTTTTCCGCTTCTAAATGGTAAAGCGTGCATTGGGTGGCATTAAGCAGATCAATATTCCTTCTAATCGCAATCACGGAATCGCGGCTAAACTCCACCAAGGTCAATTCCGCAACTCCGCGGGAAAGCGCCTCAAACCCCACCGCCCCGCTGCCGGCAAACAGCTCCAGAAAGGTTAATCCGCTGATATCCCCTAAAATATCAAAGACGGCTTTACGCACTTTATCCTGGGTCGGGCGAATGCCACTGGGCATGTGCAGTTTACGGTTACGGTATTTTCCGGTAGTGATACGCATAGATTACCCCACTAACATTAATTTTTCATACTCCGGAAACCTCTGGAGCAGTTTAACTTTTAGTAATTGATGCGGGCGCTCTGCCAGGTGCGCATCCTGACGCAGTAAATTAATCGCTTCTTCCCGGGCGGCTTTTAAAAGCTGCATCTGCAATAAAGGATTGGCGATTTTTAGTTCAGCCAGCCCGTGCTGGCGGTTGCCGAAAAATTCACCCGGGCCCCGGATCTTTAAATCTTCCTCGGCAATATAGAAACCGTCTCCGGAAGCTACCATCGCGGCTAATCTGGCCTTAGCCTCTTCGGTCGGACAATCAGAGATCAACATACAAAAGGACTCCAGCTTTCCCCTGCCGATTCTTCCGCGCAGCTGATGCAGCTGGCTTAAACCAAAACGCTCCGCGGAAGCAATAATCATACAGGTAGCATTGGGAATGTCAATACCCACTTCCAGAATCGTGGTAGAAATTAAAAGGTCCAATTGCTTATTTTTAAATTTCAGCATCACTTCCGCCTGTTCCCGGGCTTTTAATTTGCCATGAATTAAGCCTAAGCGAAAATCCTTAAATTCGCCGGCTTTTAATTCACCGAACATTTTTTTGGCTCCGGCAATATCTAAAGCGTAGGATTCTTCAATCACCGGATAAATAATATAAGCCTGGTGCCCGGCTTTAAGTTCCTCTTTAACCAAAGCATAAGCTTTATCGCTATCCTGATGGCTGAATTGTAAGGTCTTAACCGGCAGGCGGCCCGCCGGCAGCTGATTAATCACAGAAATATCCAGGTCTCCATAAAGAGTAATCGCCAGGGTGCGCGGGATAGGCGTGGCGGTCATAATCAATACATCCGGGTTGCTGCCTTTTTTAGGCAGGAGCGCTCTTTGGCCGACCCCGAATTTATGCTGTTCATCAATCACAATAAAACTCAAATTTTTAAAAGTTAAATTTTCCTGCAGTAAGGCGTGGGTGCCCAACACTAAATCTATCCTGCCTTCTTTAATCTCCTGATATGTTTTTTCTTTTTCCTTATCAAGCCCGGTTAATAAACCTAAACGCAATTTACGCCCGCCAAAAGCCAACCGAGAGAATTGCGCGGATATTTTTTCATAATGCTGCCGGGCCAGGATTTCGGTAGGCGCCATAAAAGCCGCCTGATATCCGCTTTGAATCGCCACTAAACAAGCCAGCGTTGCCACAGCAGTTTTCCCTGAACCGACATCCCCCTGCAAAAGGCGCTGCATGGCCTGGGCAGAAGCCATGTCAGTTTTTATCTCGGCTAAAACTTTCTGCTGGGCGCCGGTTAATTGAAAAGATAACCCGGAAATAAAATCCTCCAATAGTTTGCCTTCGGGCTGGTGCTGAATACCTACTCTTTCCTTGCGGCTTAGTTTTCTTAAAACCAGCGGCAATTGGAAAAGCAGAAATTCCTCAAAACTGATGCGGGTGTGCGCCTGTTTCTGTAAATCTAAATCTTGCGGGAAATGAATATTTAATAAGCTTTGCGCCAGATTAAGCAGGTTATGGCGGCTGCGCAGGTCAAACGGTAAAGGATCAATGACCTTGGGCAGGAATTCATCCAGGGCATGTTTGATCAAGCCGCGCAGGCTGCGCTGGCTAAAGCCGCTGGGCAGGGTATAAACCGGGACGATCCTGCCGACATTTAACGAGTCATCATCCTGGCTGTCTAAAAATTCATACTCCGGGTTGCTCATCTGCAGTTTGCCGTTATAAAGTTCAACTTTACCGTAGAGAATAACCGATGCGCCGATTTTTAGATAATCACCCAGATAGGGCTGATTAAACCAGATACAGGATAGCTTGCCGGTATTATCCCCTACTTTTGCTTCGGTAATGCTAAAGCGGCGCCGGCGCCAGGAGTTGCGCTGCGCACCCAGCAAAACCTGGACTTTCAAAGTATAGGTTTGCCCTTCCTGAACCTGAGCGACCTTGGCAAAATTAGTGCGATCTTCATAGCGGCGCGGAAAATAATAGAGCAATTCCTCAATGGTGTTTACCCCTCTGGAGGTAAAACTCTTGGCGCGCTTGGGCCCAATGCCCTTAAGGTATTGAATGGACGTGGTTTGCATAATTAACATTATACTATAAATAGGGATATCCTACCACCCATTAGTCGCAGTGGGGGGATTCTACCGGCCTAAGCCTAGGATGTTACGGTTAAATTATATTCGAATATTGCACCTGGCCCAGATAGGTATTGGGCCAGTATTCGCCAGGTGGCGAATAACGGCCGGTGTAAATCAAAAAACCTACTTTTATCGCAGGTTTTTTGATTTAAAAAAATATTTTCCGGGGACTTGAAATTTGGGATTTTATATGGCATACTTCATATGTAAGTGAAAGGTGGTAAACATAACAAGGAGGCTAGTAACGATAGCGAGAGCTATTAGGCCTATCACCTACAAGAAAACCCCGGTAACATTCGGGGCTTTTTTGTTTATGAGCGGATAACTTACGGAGCCGCAAGGCGACGTAAGTTATAGGCGTAAGCCGTCCGCGAATAAATCCTGTGTCTGCGAGAATATTCCAAAGAATATTCGAGCGCTTAGACACAGGGTTTTTCAGAATTAAGCGTCCGCGAACAAATACTACACCTATGAGGAAATCCTAGAGGATTTCCGAATGTTCAGGTGTAGTGTTTTTGTTTATAGGGACAAAGACGTGGGTAACTTACAGGATAACTACCGCAAACGAACTTCGGTGAGTACATTTTGGCAGAAAGAGTAACACTACTTAAATTGCTCTCTAACTTTAGAACGAGTAAGATAAAATATACAAAACATAGAAAACAACATTGGCACTCCTGGAAACATCATACCAAATATAAGCCCTGAAAGCTGTTGCCAAAATAAAAAAGAGAAAACAGGAGCCCAAACAGTATGGTTGTCTCCAAAACTACCAGCGCTACCTAAACCAATAGTAAACAAGAACCATGCGGGCGCAATAGAAATGACCAAGCCAATAATCTGCATTACAATAAAAGCTTTTCGCATTAAATTCATCAATAAAATAACCCCAACGCCAAAAATAATATTAATAAAGATGATAATAGTTAATCCCAATATAAAAAACTGCAAAAAACCTGAAGGTACGGGTGATTGCAATATAGAAAACAGGGGTACCAACAACAAAAAATTAATAATAGTATTAACAATACCTATTATCTTGATTGTTAATGGTATTCTATCAAAAATCATTCTCTCTTCTTTCTATTACCCGATGTTTTGCACTCAAATTACCACAACTTTACAACAAAAACCTATTTAAACTGCTCCTTCACATTAGGATTCGTGAAAAAGATTATAAAGCATGTTGATAAAACTATCGGAACATAAGTAATCAACCAAGGGAAAAAACCCAAGCTAAATGGCTTGAAGAAATACTCAATTAAAATTAAGCCCTTGCAAAGTAAAAATTCACAAATATAGAAAATAATACAGCAAACGGACAAAAAGATGTTTAAGATTCTTCCAATAGGATTTAACTTATTAGTCAGCATTCCTGCCAAAAATGTCAGACTAAATACAATTATACAAAAGATAACTATCAGCTTGTATTCATCAAGACTATAGTTGTGGTTATTTGACTTTTTTACGATATAGGTTAAATAATCATAGGACAAAATTAGTACAGCAATAAAAGCAATAAGGCTGCCCACTATCATTTCGATCCAGCTAATTACCACTATCCCAAGAGACTTCTCTTTTGCTATCATTTATTTTTCCACTCTGCTCTTGCCAACATTGATTATTTAAACTGCTCCTTTAAACAGAATTTAACTATATTTTTTGATTTGTTAAGAATAGGGTTTTACCGAATACGTGGCTATTTCTAAGGTACCAATTTGTCACCTTAGAATTTCTTACAGCTTTTATCCACCGCAGTCCCTGTGAGCGCTTAGCGAACGGGGGAAATACTTTATATCCCCTTGAATTTTAGCGAGGCAGGAACATTTGAAATAGCTCAAATCTTTGAATATTTATGTACAAGTT
This sequence comes from Candidatus Omnitrophota bacterium, assembly GCA_028712375.1. Classification (GTDB taxonomy): domain Bacteria; phylum Omnitrophota; class Gorgyraeia; order Gygaellales; family Profunditerraquicolaceae; genus UBA6249. The sequence goes on along the minus strand of JAQTQG010000033.1, from coordinate 6,479 downwards.
TACACGATGTTTAAATAATTTTACGCAGCATCTTTTTTCTTAACATCGATTTTAATATCAATATTTGCGGATACTTCTTCTTTGCTACGGGAGACTGTCTGGTCTTTTTGATTGAATAAATAATCCCTAAATTTCCTTTTTCCAACATCTATAATCTGGTGTTCCAATATGCCGCTAGAATGATGTAAAATAAACCATATACCTCCAGCAATTACTAAAGGCAATAAAAATAAACAAATACTCCCCAAAATACTCCATAGAATACTGCAAGCCTTCAATTCAATAATGGTACCAAAAATTTTCAAGGAAAACATAAATAATTTCAAGCAAATCGCAAAGACGCCTGTAATGCAAATAGTTAAAATTAAACTTCTATTTATTGCAATTACATCATAACGCTTTGAAGCAAAAATAGACAAAAACTTATTATTTTCTACATTCGCCATATGCATTCTATCATAATAAGCAAGCAGAGATTCAAGCTCATCTTCGCTCTTTTCTTCAACTTTTGGAAACCAATTTTTGTTATCTATTTTTTCTAAAGCTATAATTCCTTTCTGTTTTGATTCTGGCAACTCATTCCAATAGTGATAATGCACCTTTTTCCAGATATTTAACCGATAGTATATAAGCTGTTCGAAAATAACAATAATATAGCCTATAGGCAGAAAAAGAAGCCCAAAGAATCCAACAATTAAAGTAGCAAACCCTTTATCTTGATAAATCTGATTCAGTAAAATGAAAGATGGCTCTGAAAACAAACAAAAACCCCACATGCATATCATAGCAATAAAAAACATTCCCACAATTCCATATCTCTCAAACCAGTTCATAACTTCCTCCTCATTTCCAAGCCTAAAACTTTTGCTCTCTTAAACAATGCAACCGTTTCTATTTTTTCCTCATATTCTTTAACTATATTTTTTATCATTATTGTCCATTTTGCCCATACATTTTATTAATTCCCTCAAGGAAATACTCCCCTAATCTTTTGTGAACTTTCCAAATCTTGTCAACTGAATTTCCGTCTTCCATGATTTTAAAAAGCTTGGGAGACCAATATTTCTTCTGAGGATGGAAGACAGCATTTCTATAAAGACGTAGCGGTTCATAAATATGTTTAATGTCATCTTCAATTTCCGGGATAATTACTTTTTCTTCTTTCAATCCTTCTAACACAACAAATAGCAATCCATACCAAATTGACATATAAGCGCCGTATTTATCAGGCATAATTATTTCAGCTTTAGGCGTATCCTCACCACCTAATTGTTTCTTAATTTCCATTGCAAAGTCTGTTTTTATAACATTACTCCACATCCAATGTCTATGAAGAGTAAAAAATTGCTCTTTATCCACTTTGTGTCCTTTGTTATTCACAGCTAAATTAAAACAATGGTACCGTTTCTATTTTTCTTCTGTATCTTCCAAATTAACTTGAAAAATACCTGCTTAATGAAAACGGTACATTTATTTAATGCTTATCAATACCTAAACGCAATTTCCTGTAACTAATTATTTCTTGTTCTATAGCTAAAAACACAGTTAAGTTTTCTTTTATCATCTTAATTAGCTTTGCAATATTAGATCTCCTATACTCTTTAGTCATTTGCGGCAACTTAGAAGAATCTAAAAAATTCTGGAATAACTTAAAGGCAGCATAAGCTTGCACTATTTTTTCCAATAAAACAGGATCATTGAAAGTTGCATTATTTAAATTGGCTTGGTATGCTTCGTGAGAAAAGACATTAAAAGGAAAACTATCTGACGTTTGTTGTATATAAAGATTCTCACTATCAACTATTTCCTGGGCTTGTCTTAAATTATCTTTATATTCCAATAATAGTGCTGACATAAGAGCGTCTTTGGTCATTGTATTAAATTCTTCAGTTTTATTTATATAAACCTGCGTAGAATTTTTAATGCTATTTATTTGTTCTAGTGATGATTGATTACTTACAAAAATTGTGACTATCATTATGGCAATCATTATGAAATTACTTAATAATGTAACAATACTTACGGCCTCTAATAATGATATCTTAAAAATGTTAGAAAATACTCTCACTAAAGATGGGAAGCCTAAAAAAGCCACGATGGCGATTAAAATAATCGAAATAGCTAATCTTACCGCATCATTCATACATCCCTCCACGTTTTATTCAAAATCTCAACATCAAATTAAAATTCACACAATCCCCGAAATAGTCAAATTAAATATACCAAAATTATGCTAATAAATTCCTTTTATCTTCAGAAATTATCACTTTTATTATTATCGTACTTAGAATCCTAAACTTCCTATATTAATATCTGGCCAAAGAATCACTTCAGAAGCAACTCTCTTTGCCACTTTAACATCCCCATCTTGGGAAACTATAAATACGATAGAGTTCTCAAAGCTTGAACAGAATCTCAAAGCCGATCTATGTCTGGTACCAAATAAATCAATATTTTGATACTCACCTATTCCTTTTTTTAGATCCGATATAACTTTTACTTCTTTTAATGTAGGAGATACGGCTGTAATTTCTACTCCAAATCCTAATAACCGTAATTTATCTGTAATCAAAACAGCTCCATCAACTCCCGATAAGGCTGATATAAACCCTGCCGCATTTGATGTATGCTCATCACAATACTCTTCAAGGTATTCTAAATAATTTACTTCTTCATATTCAGCTTTAGTTATAACTTCCTGCTTTAGTAATCTAAAATGCAAATCATAATACTTTCTATATCTATCCAACTCATCTTTTAAACAATCCCATGTTTTACTATATTCACAAGGATATTTTATTAATAGTCTATCCGTTAAGCGCGTATCATCTAAATTGATCGAATCCGGAATTATTATTAATGTTCCTCCGTGAAATTTTTCTCTTATTCTATTAAGTATACGCTTAATAAAATAAACATAGAATCTCTTGGGATAATCATCATCCTCGTCTGAATCAAAACATCCTATTTTCAACTTACTACATATTTCTTCATAAAGAATTCTCGCTCCGTTTTCCAGAAAAGTAGCAACCGGACCCACATCAAAAACTTCTCGTGATGGCCTAAATAATTTACCATATTTAAGCATTAGCAAGACATCACCTTGCCTAGAAATATTAATCTGTCCAGGAGATTTTGAAGATATTGTCAAACCTCCAGGTGGAGGTGCACCATGGCTACTCTCTTCTCTAACAAATTCCCACCAAGAAACACCAGTATCTATTAATCCCCAAATTATAAGCTTATTTGATATATTATCTATATAAACACCAATCAATACTTGAGTAGGATCTGCTGCTGGAGCTAGTTTTAACAATTCTGAAACATTAAATTCTCTGGGGTGTTGGAATACAATAATATTCGTATAATCAAAAATATCTCTTTCTACTTTGACCAAGCTAGCCTGATTAACAAATATAATCCTAAACCAAACTCTACGACTTTCTTCAGTAAGAAAGCTAGCATGATAAACTACGTTAAGCATGTCTTCTATATAGATCCTATCTGGCAAAGGAGGTATTATTTCATTCTGGTAACTTTTAATCTGCCAAGCTTCTTCAATTTCTAAAAAAAGATTATCAGGATAAATAAACTTCATAATCCCCCCTAAAAATAGAATGCAATATAAGAAATGCAACTATTTACTATATTTATTACTGTAAAATAAAGTATTCTAAACCTCTATCTATTAAAACGTTTTCCATCTACTCTACAAAAACTCCACCACCAGCCCCCCCCAATAAAAAAGGCACCCCTCCATTTCTGAAGAGATGCCTTAAATTTTCCCCTTTATCCCCACTTTTGCTCCTTTAAAGTTATGCCTAAATGATACCGCCAGAGTGGTTAAAAGTCAAACTAAAAACTCGACTATTTTGCTGACTTTAAGGCGGCTTATCCCTAGATTAAAAGCGAGATTCTTCGTTCGCTACGCTCACTCAGAATGACGGCCAAGCTACCAGTTTGAGTTGAGATTCTTCGCCCTTCGGGCTCAGAATGACGGTAAAAAAATCAGTAGAATTTGTTACAGTGTTGCTTGAGCGCCTTAAGTGAGGAATTTTTGCAGCGTTTATACAGTCTTTATCTTTAACGTCTTCTCAATATCTTTCAAAAGCAGATACAGATGAAATTCATCGATCGGGGAACGCTGGAAACCGAAATATTCATAAAAAGACCTGGCTGCCTGGTCTTTAGCATGCACCAAGACCGCTCTTCCCCCAATGCTGTCAGCAGCATAAGTAACCCGCAGCAAAGCCTCCTGCAGCAAAGCCCTTCCGATGCCAGAGCCTTGTTCAGTTTTATCAACCGCCAGGCGCGCAATAATCACAACCGGAACAGGATAACCTGCTAACCCCTTGCCCACACGTAAAGGAGCATCTTGCTTACTAACAGAGCCAATAGTTAACGTATAATACCCGATAACCTGGTTACCCCTGGCTGTAACATAAGTTTTTGCGGAACCATTTTGATTATTAATAATGGCATATCTTTTAAGATAGGTATTGAGCGCTTGATTACCGCAGTCAAAATCACTGACACAATGGGATGTTTGTAATAACGCGGGAGCAGCTAAAGAAGGCTTCTTACTCATTAAAAATAACCGGCCCCTTAAAAAGGTTCTTTAGTCTTGGGATTTCGCGGGCAGGGGCATCCAGCGCTGCAGAAAACGCCTTCCACTGCGATTGATTCAGCTGGAAATTATTCTTATCCGCCATTAATTCTTCTGCTTCCTTCATCGCGCTTTCCAGAATAAACGCGGATAACTTTTTCCGGCGCAGCGAAGCCACATGCATCAGGTATTTTTTCTGCTGGTCATCAATGCGAAAATCAATGCGTGTATTTTTTGGTATGGTTGCCATACTTGTTACCTCCTTTATCTGCTAAAATATAACATATTGTACACACATTGTCAACACAGAATTATTGCTTTAAAACTCTAAGAACCTTTCTACTTTAATAGACGCAACAGATAGGGCAATCTAACTAAAATTCTTGGCTAACTTGGAGCAACAATCTACGGTTAGCCCTAAGGATGTCACAAATTGTGACATCTTTAAATACTCAATACTCAAACAAAAAGGGCTGGAACGGTTAGTCCCAGCCCTCTAAATTTAACTGATTATCTTTTTAACTTATTTAATCAGTTTCTTAACGTTATTGTTCAAGCGGCGGATGTTAATGGAAATATCCAGCAGAAAACCAAAGATAAAAACTACAAAAACCACAAACATCATGATAATAAACATAATAACCCCCTTTTTATTAATACAAATACATACTACATCCAGAACATAAATAAGTCAACGCTAAAAATTAAGGAAATGATTGTTAAAAAAAACGCCTGCTTATCCTTAATTTTAAGCAGTAAGCAAAACATGCGTAGAAGCAATTCTCTCTTCTTTAGTTTTTGGTTTTATAATAATCTCCACATCCCGATCTAGTTTGTTTAATAACACCAGGAGATGATCCAGAGAAAACATGCTAAGCTTACCGTTTACCAAACAGGAAACCTTGGATTGAGGAATACCTAACAATACAGAAGCCTCTTTCTGAGTAAAATGCTGTTCTTTAAGAATCTCTGCTATACGCGACATTATCTGGGCACGCGCCAAAGTTTTTTGTGGATAGGCAACACCGATATCCGCAAATACATTACCGCTGCCTCTGTGAATTTTATTTTTAATTTTCATAGATGCGCCTCATTCATAATTTATTTTATAATCCTGCTCTGCTATTTTTAAACGCCTTTTAATCAAAGTTAAATGCTGCGGCGGAGTCTTAATACCATGCTTTGATTTCTTCTGAAAACAATGCAAAACATAAATTACCTTTTTAAAATTTACGGTATAAACCGCCCGATAAGTATCTCCTGAAAAATCTTCAATAATCTCCAAAACTCCGGCACCACCAAACCCTTTTAAAGGTTTAGCAGCCGCTGGCTTCCTGCCTTCTTGAGCCTCAAAGAGCGCATATCCAATATCGTCTTTTACTTCTTCCGGAAAAGCCCTAAGATCTTCCCGGGAGGAAACAATAAAATCTAATCTTTTCACTAATCTTAGCTCCGTTTAAAATATACCATATTTGATATAAGTTGTCAATCCCCGCCTGTAACCAGCCCCTACAATACAATAGACGTTCAAGGCGCAAAAATCTAACATCAAATTTGGAATAATTAAAAATTAACGGCGGGTGAGCGCGAGCATCCGGTAAACATTGGCTTTGCGTTTGGAGAAATCCGGAGAGGAAGATTTATCCCGGGTGATTTCAATGACCCCCTGCTTCTCCAATTCCTGCAACCCCAGAGAAATAGTGGTATCGCTGATTCCGTAGAGCCTGGAGATATCCTTTTGGCTGCGAAACCAAAAAGGATAACGCGTGGATTGGCCGGCTTCATACAGGCAGATTAGATACATATACTTTGCGCGCATGGATAAACGGTTAGGATATCCATACTCCCAATATTCAAAAGGAATCCTGATCAA
>JAQTQG010000032.1 GCA_028712375.1 Candidatus Omnitrophota bacterium | reverse complement strand
TATTGCCCGTCTATTGAAGATAAAATTGTTAAGTTTGCCGATAAACAACGGCACCAGGTTTTTCTGGAACCGGAAGGTTTAGGGGTGGTGGATGTTTATCCTAACGGTGTTTCAACCAGCTTGCCCAAAGATGTGCAATTGGATATGCTGCATTCGATACCTGGCCTAGAAAAAGTTAAAGTGACCCGTTTTGGCTACGGTATTGAGCATGTTGTAGTTGAGCCTACCCAGCTTTTTCCTACCCTGGAAACAAAATTAATTAAGAATCTTTACCTGGCCGGGCAGATCAACGGCACTACCGGTTATGAAGAAGCGGCAGCTCAAGGGTTAATTGCCGGGATTAATGCGGCTTTGCGCATCAAGGGTAAAGAGCCTTTTATCTTAGACCGCACCTCAAGCTATATTGGCGTATTAATTGATGATCTGACCACTAAAGGTACGCAGGAGCCATACCGGATGTTTACTTCGCGCGTGGAATACCGCCTGATTATCCGTGAAGACAATGCGGATTTACGCCTGGCCAAGATGGGTTTTGACCTGGGGTTAGTTAATAAGCGTGATTATCGCAGGACGCAGCAGAAAATAAAAGGCATAAAAGAAGGCAGGATATTTTTAAAGAAAATGCGCCTTAGGCCTACGCCGGCAGTGAATGCGAAATTAGCTAAGCTTAATTGCGTCCCGCTGAACAGGATAGTGGCTCTGGAGGAGTTATTAAAACGCCCGCAGATAAATATTCAGGGTTTAAATAAACTTCATAAGTTAAAGCCGGGGATTGCTGAATCCGCTTGGCAGCAGATTCAAATTGAGATAAAATATGCCGGTTTTATCCAAAGGCAGGCCAAAGATGTAGAACGGTTTAAGCATTTAGAAAAAATTAAGTTGCCGATAGATTTTGATTATAGCGGTTTAAGCGGGATATCCCGGGAAATACGAGAGAAGTTAAGTAAGTTTAAGCCGCTTAATTTAGGCCAGGCTTCGCGTATTTCCGGAGTAACCCCGGTAGCAATTTCATTACTCATGGTTTACCTAAGGAAAATCAATGCCCAAAAATAATAAGTTGGAACTTAAAGAATATTGTTTATCTTTAGATATTGATTTATTCGGGATAGCCGATATTGAAGGTATAAAAAATGAATTTTTGATTTCGCCCAAAGTGCTGGTAAAAATGAACCGGGCGGTATGCCTGGGGATGCGTATTTCCCGGGCAGCTTTAGAGGAGATAGAGGAAGTTCCTACGCGGATGTATTTTCATCATTACCGTATGGTAAATATGTTTTTGGACCAGATAGCTTTACGCGTGGGCAGTTATATACAGAAAAAAGGACACCTTAGTTTAGCTATCCCTTCATCTCAGATCATTGATTGGAAAAAATTAAGCGCGCACGCCTCGCACAGAAAGTTGGGGGTTCTGGCCGGCCTGGGCTGGATCGGCAGGAATAATCTTTTGGTTAATAAAGAATTTGGCAGCCAGTTCCGCCTGGTAACTATTCTGACCGATATGCCGCTTGAGGCGGATATGCCGGTTAAAGAAGATTGTGGTTTATGCCGTCTCTGTGTCCAGGCTTGTCCGGCGCAGGCGATTAAAGAAGGCCCGGAACAGTTTGAGCATACCAAGTGTTTTGAAAAATTAAGAGAGTTTCAGAAACAACGCCAGGTTGATTCTTATGTTTGTGGTATTTGCGTTAATATCTGCAAGGGGAAGATTTAATGAAACACATTTTAGTTTTAATTACTTCCACATTATTGATATTATTAAACGCCGTTTTCTATGGGATCTTTGCCCAGGAGGCAGATGTTATTTATCGCCAAGGCATAGAATATGGCGCCGAAGGAAAATTCCCGGAAGCAGCAGATTGGTTTAAAGAAAATCTTAAAAATAACAAATCAGATTTTACTTCGGCCAGCTCTCTTTCTGTGCTTGATGATTTAAATGGTGGCAAAATTACCGATGCATATGCCAGGTCTTTTTTTACCGGATTAAACTTTCTGCAAAACGGTAAAATAGATGAAGGGCTTAGTGAACTTAAAAAGACGATAGGGTTAAATCCGGGATATCCTAAAGTGTATAATGTGATTGGTATGGTATATGCTTCGTTAGGGGATAAAACCAAGGCTATTGAATATTTCCAGAAAGCCATAGAAATAAACCCGCAATATACCCAGGCATGCTTTAATCTTGCGGCATTGTATCAATCATTAGGGCAGATAGAAGATGCGCTTAAGTATTATGAGAAAGTATTGTTTTTGGATTCAAATTTTCCTGAAGCTGTAATGAACATCGCGGTTATTTATGCTTCCCTTGGAAAATACTCAGAAGCGATTAAGTATTACCAAAGGGCAATTGAGTTTGATCGCACTAACCCGCAGGTGTATTATAATCTTGCTTTAGCCTATTTTATGTCTGACCAGTTGGTAAAATTTAGAGATAATCTTTTGCGCGCCCAGGAATTATACCAGCGTAAAAATGACACTCAGGGCCTTGAAAAAGTGGCAGCATATATGAACAAAATCAAAGATATCGAAAATAAATTTAAGCAAACCAAGTAAATTCCGCATTTTTAAATCGCTTTTTTTAAACTACTTTTCGTAGAAATTAATCCTTTCGTATAAAAATCACCTGCTTCTAGTATCTGTTTGCTGCAGGGGCTATCAGTATAATAAAAGTTCACAAAGAGTTTACACGGTCTTAAGGTTTTTTTTACACGCTTATTATATGCTTATTGCGGGTAAGAACAAAGAGGAACACCCGCAAGGAGCATTATTATGTTAACAAATCAACCCGGGAAGTGTAAGCCCTTTCCATTTTTCATTAAAATTATTGCTTTTTTGTTATGTTTTATCCTGGCATTTGAGCAGTCTGGTTTCGCCCAGGCCGCCGGCCAGTTAGATATCTCTGGCAGCATTGGAAGCCTGGCCGGTTCTTTCCGCGGGGTTAATTCTCGCCCGCCGCATTTAAGGTATATTTCATACGATAAACTTAATCAAACTTTCCGGGTTATTTTAAACAAAGGCGATATTAGTAAGATTGAACTGTCGGATTTAGAAAATGCTACGCGGCAGCCGCTTAAATTTTTCTACATTGGGCTGGCTATTCCCAATGAAAGTTTTTGGGTAAACCTAAGGCCGGATTCATCAGAAGGGATTATTGATGATTATTTAGCGAAAACGGATTTAGGGCAGGTTTTACTGGAAGCGGATTTGGAATTGAAAAAGGACCTGGCGCGTGCGACATTCCCGGGTACTCCGGAAGGAAAAGAATATTGGGAAAGAATTTATAAAAAAATTGAAGAACTCTATGGCGCAGGGAACAGCCAGGTTTCTCTGAATACCAGAATTTGGATTACTTCAGGGGAAGTGATTGTTTGTGAAGATAAAAATAGTGCTTATATCTATAAGGCAGGATTAAAGGTTTTAACTGAAGCAGTGTATTTGAAAAATAAGCCGGGAGCTCGTATCAGCGCGGATGAGCGGTCCAGAATTCTTAATGATTATTCTTCAGAATTAATACAGGAATTAATTCTGCCTAAGATTTCTAAAGCGGTAAATACGCAAGAAAAATATGCTGCTTTGCGGCAGGTGTATTATTCCCTGATTTTAGCGCAATGGTTTAAGTGTAAGTTTTATGGCGCTGGCGGGCTGTATCCTTATTTAATTGACAGGAAGAATTTAGCCGGGCTTACTTCAGAGAAACGCTGGTCTAAAGATGCCTATTACAAAGCATATCATGAATCGTATAAAGAGAAAGAATATGACTTACAAGTCCAGGTTTACAATGCTTTTGGCCGCTCTGTAAGAACTTATAGGGATGGAGGGGTTGATTTCACCGGTATTTTTACCGGAGCCAATCCCGCGCAAATTAATATCATTGCCGGCGAACCATTTTCTCCGCCGCTTACCAGGCAGGCTGAGTTATTGGCGGTGGATAACCCCGGCCGAACATTGGAAGATCCGTATTTCACAAAAGAGGGTTGGTTAGCGCCCCTCTCTGATGGCAATATCCCGTTGACTAATTCTGCCAAACAGGACAATTTTGCCGCAGGGGTTAAGAATTCGGCTCCTGCGCAGCAACAAGATAATATAGGTAAAGAGAATATCGCCTCCCCCGGTGTACACCCGGTTATCAGTGTGCGGCTTCAGGAACGCCTGGATCGGGCAGAAGAGGATTATCTCAGGGCAAAGAAAGCTGCCCAAGAGATTAAGGCGGAGATAGCTAAAATTGATTCACGGATTAATAAGCGTAAAGCAGATATCCAAAAACTTATTTTTGCCAGAAATAATTACTTAAAAGATGAGCGTTTTGCTTATGCCCGCAGCGCCGAGCGCATTATAGGCTCGATGCAGAATTATCTGGAAACATTATTCAAAAACCGGGATATTCAACAAGAACTTTTAATGGCTGCATCGGATAAAATATTTGCTACCGGAGAACGCCTGGAGCAACTTAAAAAACAAGCAGCTTCGGCGGGGGCTTCATCTTCAAAGAATCAGCCTAAGATGCATATTCCCGATAGTCAGCCGGTGCCTGCTGTAGATGTTTCTGAAAATAGTATAGTATTCCCGGAGCTGGTTAGTGATACAGGATTAGCCGGTCCGGAATCCAAATTATTGCAAGACTTAGAAAAGGCTTTGGGGTTACGTATCAGCGATTACGGTAATGCGGATGAAACAATGCATGCGATATTAAAAGCATTAATGAATTATGATTATGCAAACTCTGATTTTGAGATCGCCCGGGGGATAGCCCGGCATATTCACCCTAAGGATTTTGCTGAATTATTAAAAATCGGCCGCAATACCGAGCCCTATGCCAGTAATGAGCGGTTACAGTATATTTTAAAATCTATCGAACGGCCGTCAGAATTGTCCGTGGGGCTATCACGTAGTTTAGCTAAAGTTCACGATTGGGAAGCCAAGCTTAAGAAAGATGAGTTGACCGAAGCGGACATCCTTAAGATATTAGAATACTGCCAGAGCATACATGATCTTTTGCCTTTGCAGTTGACCCAGGAGGCCAGTGATATTTTGGGTACGATACATAAAAGGATAAATCTGGTCCATAGCTTAGTTCAAAAAACAGTTAGCCATTTAATTGCACAAAAAACAAAGAAAAAATTGAAATACGCAGAAAGCGTGGAGAAACTATTTAAATGGGGCCATTATTTCTCCGATTATTCGGCAAGCTTATGCTATCTGACATCTTTGAATATTGCTAAAGGATATATCGTGAACATTGATAAAGCAAGTTATAGCAATGGCGGCAACGGTAATGGCAGCCATAAGGTAAAATATAGCCTTTGGCATATGATTTCCGCGGTTCCGTTTATGGCTAACAGCGCATTAAAGAATTTAAAGGTGGTTATAAGAAGATTAAATACCCAGGGAAATGAACGTACGCCAGAGGAGCATTATCAGCGTTTAAGCCCGACTAGAATAGGGCCGGCTGTTTCATGGTTATTGCGTAAGCCAACCAGTTTAATTATAAGCTTCCTGTGGGCAGGGTTTAACCTGGCGATGGCTGCTTTGGGAGGGCCATTGAGCTTAGTAGTGATTGCTAAGACGGTGGCCGGATTTCTTTTAATTCCGTTATTGCACTATGGTTTTGCAATAATGGGTAATTTCAGAACAGAAAAAGACGTAAAAAACCTCCATCTTGATATTACAAAATTGGAGAAAGAGTGGAGGGATTGTCTATCTAAGGATAACCAAGTGTCCCGGCAGGAGTTAGCTGATATGTCCGCTAACGACAATTTACCTGTGCAGAAAGATTCTGTCCAGGATAGTTTAATAGAAAAAATACCCTCTTTAGATGAAGTTTTGGTAAGCAAAAAAGACATCGAGGCAATTGCGGAACTTGCTAATTTACTGGAGATTAAGCCGGTGGAGTTGCCGCAAATCACCAGGGTGCTTGAAGATTCATTTGGGATCAATAGGGCGCATAAGCCCATGATTATAGTGATGCCGGAAGTGTTTATGATTACTAAAGATTATAGGAAGATCGACCGGCCGTTAAGATTAGGCAACATGGTTTTTGTAGGAGATAAGTATCTTGCCGAACATAACAATGATTTTATAGCATTTTTAGCAGGGGTTGCGCCTGAGGCTGCGGTTCGGGGGGTTATTAACACCCCGGAAGATATAAAACAAAACACAGATAATTCAATGCAGGATTCAGCGTTAACAACCTCTATCCCCCAGGAACGCAGTTTAAACGAGCATGCGGCAGAATCAGTAGCAGCCGGGCAGCAAAAAAATTATCCCGGAGGCATTGATTTACGTGCGATTAATCTTACGGTTCAGAATATCCCCGGAGCCTTAGTCAGGATGAACTCTGCGGATAGGGTTGATTTCTTTGGAGGCAATGTTGAGCAGGAGATTATGCAGATAAATAAATTAATCGAGGCAAAAATTATTCCTAACGGTGAGCGTTTAAAGGAATGCTTGAGAAAAACATCTCTATCTAACCAGGGGGCTTATGCCAAGCAAATAAATAACTGTCTAGCTGAAATTTTTATGTTGGAAGAAGAATATTCCGCTCCCAGCGAAGCTTCTTTAGTTGATTTGCTGCAGACAGTTGTTTCCAACAAAATAGCAGGATAATTAAGTAAGCGTAAAAAATGGAGTATGAAATGTTTGAATCAGAAAACATAGTGGAAAAAGATAATAAGGTGTTTGAAATTGAAAATCTCTGCCGGAATCTATTTAAAGAATGGTTTTTTGATTTAAATTACCAGGAAAAAGAAGTATGGCTTTGGAATGCTTTGGTGGAAATGGCCAGAATAAAACAAAGAAGGAGGCAGATGTAAATAATCACCGCTTGTAATATTAGAAATAAAGATTAAAATATTTAAATAAGGGCCAATCAAAACCCAGGATGGATGGGTTTTAACTATTTCGCGAGGAATTAAATGTTGAATATTAAAAAAACTGTTCTAAGTATCGTATTTATCCAGGTATTACTGTGTTATGCCCAGGCACAAGTAATTACTCTTAAATCCGGCAAGGTTTTTAACGGCGAAATTATTGAAAGAGCTAAAGACTATATTAAGGTTAAGTATAGCGAGCTGGAGGTTTATTATGAAAATAAATATATTAAAAGCATAGAAGAGGAGCCGGTGCATGAACCGGTTGCGGCTACGCAAGTTCAAAAGCCCGCCGGAGGGGATGATCTGCCTTCGCTTAAAAAAGCAATTGAGCTGGCGGCAGCAGGAAATTTTAGTGAAGCCAGGCAGATGCTGGAAAAACAGCTTGATGATATAAAAGGCGCACTAAGCATCCTTGATGCTGTAGAGGGAGGTTCTCTCAGCCGCCAGTTTGCTGTTTATCTATTTGAAGGGTCATTACATATAATTAATGAGGAATATAGATTAGCTGCAACATCGCTGGAGAAGGCCTGGGAGATTAGTCCGCAAGATGCGGATGTGAACTTTAATCTTGGTTTTGTTTATTTTTCTTTAGGAGAATACGATAAGTCAATTGCGTATCTGTCGGTTGTTTTAAAATTCCAGCCAGAGGATACGGCTGCTTATGAGCTTATCGCTAAAGATTATTGCAATATAGGCGAATATCAAAAAGCCAAAGACAATTTATCGCTAGCCGGGGAATTATTGAAGAAGAACGGTGATGAAAAAGGGGCTTCCCGTATTGATGAATTGTTGCGTATTGTATCGGAAATCACGCCTTAGGCGGTTATAAAGCGCATGCTGCTGGAATTATCTGGAGATTTCTTTAGGTCAGTGCTAAAATAAGCATGTTAAATGAGGTATAAATGCCCAAAGAACAAATACTGATTATTGAAGACGATAAACATATCGCCAAGCTTGTTAAATATAACGCAGAAAAAGCCGGTTTCGATTGTACGGTTATCGGAGATGGCGAAGAGGCGTTAAATGTTTTAAATAAACATGGGGCGGATTTAGTCATATTGGATATTATGCTTCCTAAAATGGATGGTTTGGAGGTTTGCCGCGCCATCCGGCAGAGCACTAAACTTCGAGAAATCCCGGTGATCATGCTAACTGCCAAAGGTGCGGAGGTGGACAGGGTTGTAGGGTTAGAGCTGGGTGCTGATGATTATGTGGTTAAACCTTTTAGCCCCCGGGAATTGATGCTGCGTATCAAAGCTATCCTGAGAAGGGGAAAAACCGAAGAGTTGCCTAAAGAAGTTATTAAGAGAGGCAGCTTGGTTATCGATATACCTAAGCATAAGGTGATGGTGAGCAATAAAGAAGTCGAACTTACTCCTATTGAATTTAAGCTCCTGGTTACTCTTATTGAAAGAGCCGGCCGCATCCAGTCGCGCGACAAGTTGCTCTCTGATGTCTGGGATATGCATTCGGATGTGTTTACCCGAACGGTTGATACGCATATTAAACGCCTCAGGGAAAAGCTCGGTAAAATGGGTGATATTATCGAGACGGAAAGAGGGCTTGGTTATCGCTGCAAAGAAGATGAGGATTAAGCTTTATTGGAAGTTAACTTTTATTTTTTGTATTATTGTTGCTCTGGCAATTGCCGCAGGTTATGCATATTTAGCCCCCCATTTAAAATCTTACGTTGAGAACGGTGTCGCTAGCAATATTAAGCGTCAGCTTTTTTTAAGCAAAGACCTTTTAGAAGCACTTCAAAAAGACAAAACTGCCCCGATAGACTTTCAGGCTTCCGCAGCCAGGATAGGAGATATCCTGGGGCTGCGGGCAACCATTATTGCTTCTGATGGCAAGGTCCTTGGCGATACAGACTTGACCGGGGATCAGCTGCTTGTGGTAGAAAACCACGCTGGCCGGCCGGAAGTCAAAGCTGCCCGGGCCGGTGATTTTGGAGTAAGTAAACGTTTTAGCAGTACCGTGAAGAAAGAAATGCTTTATATGGCTGTTCCTTTTAGCCTGGATTCCGGCCGGGGGGTTCTAAGGCTTTCGGTGCCCTTGTATGATATAGGTTTGCTTCAGGAAAAAGTCCGTAATGTGGTAGTAGTAAGTGTGGTCGGTATTTTATTGTTTAGCCTGGGATTGACCGTTTTTGTTTCCGTGTTTATATCACGCCCGCTTACGGAAATGTCTCTTATTGCTAAAGCCATGGCGCAGGGGGATTTTTCTAAAAAAGCTTATACTCGTTCACAGGATGAAATTGGGGATCTTGCCCGGGCTTTGAATACGATGTCTGAAGATATCCGGGGAAAGATTGAAAGCATAAATTCCGGAAAAACTAAACTTGACCTGGTTTTATCAAGTATGTTCGAAGGGGTGATTGTCACTGACGCGCATGAAAATATTATCATTATGAATCCGTCTTTAAGGAAATTGTTCCTTATTGATATGGATCCTGAAGGTAAGAGGCCTTTAGAAGTTATCCGCAACAATGCGGTTGATGATATGATCGGAAAGATTGTAAAAGAAAAGCAGCAGCTTGCTACCGAAGAAATTGTCATTAATATTCCGGAAGAAAGAATCCTTAAAGTAAATGGCGTGCCGATTATGAGCAATAACCGCCTGGAAGGGGTAATCCTGGTTTTTCATGATATTACCGAGTTAAGGCACCTTGAGAAAATCCGCCAGGATTTTGTGGCAAATGTTTCCCATGAATTACGCACTCCTGTTTCCAGCATAAAAGGGTATGCGGAGACACTGCTGGATGGGGCCTTGGAGGATAAAGTTAATGCCAAAGAATTTGTAAATATTATTTACCAGGATTCCAACCGCTTGGTTTCTTTGATCAATGACCTTTTAGACTTGTCAAAAATAGAATCGGGTAAATTAAAAATGTCTTTTGCTTCTCTGGATCCTGTTTTATTAATAAAAAAAGGAGTAACGGTAATTAACAATCAGGCCCAGGCAAAATCTATTTCTTTGGAGGTTAATATCTCTCAGGATTTGCCTAAGATCAAGGCCGATGAAACAAGATTTGCCCAGGTGATGATCAATCTTCTGGATAATGCTATAAAATACTCCTCTGAAGGGGCCGCAGTAATTATTTCTGCCAAGGCGGCTGATGGGGTTTTGCAGATAGATATTTCCGATAGTGGTATGGGTATATCAGAGGAAGATATACCCCGGATATTCGAGCGCTTTTACCGTGTCGACAAAGCCCGTTCCCGGGAACTGGGCGGCACAGGACTGGGGTTATCTATAGTTAAACATATTGTATCTGCACACGGCGGGCAAGTTTGGGTTAAGTCTGAACTTGGCCGCGGGTCTACTTTTAGCTTTACTATTCCGCTAGCGTAGCGCGCCCTCACTGTAACCGTAATTCTTCTCACCAAAACTTAATTTAGAAGTTTGCCAAAAAGTCACTTTTTCTTAATGATATTGTAACCTTAAGTTTATATACTCTCCTTGAAAGTAAGAGAATATTTGTTTTACGCAAGAGGTGTATATATGCTTGAAAAAAGAAAAATTCTGGTTGTGGAAGATGAAAAGGAATTGGCCAAACTGATTACTTTTCATATTACGACTGCCGGTTATGATGTTCTTTGTGCTAACAATGGAATTGAAGCAATGGAAATTTGCGAGACTGAAAATCCCGCCTTAGTTGTTTTAGATATTATGCTGCCCAGGTTAGATGGCTGGCAGGTATGCCGCCGTTTAAGGCAGGATCCCCGGGCTAGAAACATTCCGATTATTATTCTTAGCGCGCTTTCTGAGGTTAAAGACAAGCTTAAGGGTTTTGATTTAGGCGCAGATGATTATGTTACTAAGCCCTTTAGCCCAAGAGAATTAGTGGTAAGGATTAAGCGCGTGCTCTCCAGATTTGAAAATAAGCCTTTAGCTTTAAATACTACTGTTAAGATTGGTTCCTTAGAGATAGACCGGGCAGATTTTACTGTCAAGCGCAATAATGAAGAGGTGGCGCTTACGGAGAAAGAGAGGGGTATTCTCAGGCTGCTTATGGATAATACCGCAAAGGTGTTCGGCCATAGCGAAATCCTGGATACGGTATGGGGACAGGATAATATTGTCGAATATGGCAATGTTGATGTGCACATCAGGCATCTTAGGGAGAAAATCGAAAAAAATCCCGAAGCTCCGCAGTTAATTAAGACAGTTAAAGGCAAAGGTTACAAATTCGAACTCTAGAGAGTTCACATAAAGTTCACAATGCCTTAAGGATTTCGTTACATTGGTTTTGTATATTTAAGTTAAAGAAAGGCGGCCAAGATGGCTAAAACAGTAAGGAAGATTATAAAGAGGGTAACGGATTATTTGAGAGCGGCCATTACTGAAGAATTAAGAGTGATGGATGCTTTCTACGCGCAATTTGATTAGAAAAAAATGATGAATACAACTGTAGAAAAAAAATATAAAAAAATAATGGTTGTAGAGGATGACCGGGGCATAAACCGGCTTATTTCCTATAATCTTTCTAAAAACGGGCTTACTTCGGAATGCGTTTATGACGGTTTAGCGGCCCAGGAAAAACTTGCCAGGGAAGTTTTTGATGTGGTGCTGTTGGATGTTATGCTGCCCGGGGTTGATGGTTTCCATATTTGTAAGTCGATCAAGGATAATCCGGCGGCTTTTAAAACTTTTGTCGTAATGCTAACGGCCAAAGCAGAGCCCCAGGATAAAATTTACGGCAGTTTAGTCGGAGCAGACTATTATCTGACCAAGCCTTTCAGCGTTGCCAGATTAATGGAGATAGTTAACGAATTGATTGATATGCGGGATAAGGAATATTCTGTCGATACTCCTGTTTTAAACAAAAAGCAGGAGTGCGCAAGATGAAGAGGTTTTTTGATAAAGATATGCGGCCCGGGCCGGGTATGGGGGAGGGGAATGTTGGGATGAATATAATGTCGCCTATCCGTAAAGATTTTTTAGCCAGCAATCTTCGCTCTCAACGCGACAGGCTGAGCAGTATCTTAAATAATATTGAAGAAGACGGGCTGATGGATGGCGCCTGTGCCAGTGATTCGCTCAAAGAGGTAGAGTTAAATTTGCGTCAGATACGCAAGTTGTGCGTGGAAGGATAACAAGAAAAGGAGGAGTCAGGATGAAAAGGTTGTTGATCGCAGTGCTGTTGGGAACTTTCTGCTTGATGAGCGCAGGTATTGGGGCTTCATACGCAGGAGAAATTGATTTGTTATTGCAGAAATTAGTGGATAAAGGGGTTTTGACCGGAGCAGAAGCGCAGCAGGTCAAAATTGAAACACAGGAGCAGGTAAAGAAAGAGATCGCTACAGGTAAATCTGCCTCTATGCCGGCTTGGGTGCAAAATATGAAACTTAAGGGTGATTTACGTTTAAGATACCAGTATAAGCATGACAAGGCAGCTGCTGATTATGCTAAAGATACAAATATCGGCCGTATCCGGATGCGTCTGGGGCTTGAGGCTAAGATAAATGAAAAGCTTATGGCGGGAATTGGCATAGCTACTGGTTCAGGAGATCCGCGTTCCACCAATATTACTTTTGGCAGCTATAATACTAAAAAGAGCATCGTTCTTGATTATGGTTATGCTAAATATAGCCCGTTTTCATGGGTCACTCTTGTTGGTGGTAAAATGCAGTTAGCCGATACTCTTTGGATGCCCACTGATTTGATTTGGGACTCGGATATTACGCCAGAAGGAGCTGTGCTGCAATTTAATAAGAAGCTAGGTTCTAACGCAGACCTTTTCTTTAATACAGGAGTATTGATTGTTGATGCCGATACATCTTCGGATAATGACGCTCCGATGGCCTATCTTATTCAGCCAGGGATGAACTATAAGTTTAGCGATAGCTTGTCGTTGAAAGGTGCTTTTTCTTTCCAAGGGTTTAGTAATATTAAAGGCCATACAAGCAGCAGTTATTCCGGGGCAAGTAATACCGGTAATACTACAGCAGGAACATCATCTTATACGTATAACTATCAGATGATTAATCCCGCTTTAGAAATTGGTATTAAGGAACCTTTTAAAGCGATTGGATGGAATGTTGAATCTTTGAAATTGCTCGGTGAATATGTGAACAACCTGGATGTTTCCAATGGAGCAAGTGGATTCTCCTGTGGTTTTAAATTAGGTAACAGTAAGATTGAAAAATGGGGGGATTGGCAGGTTAAATATATCTATGCCATGCTTGGCAGGGATGCTGTACTTGATGTTTTGCCTGACTCCGACCGTTATAGCGGTAAAACCGGCATAAGAAGCCACGAAGTAGAGTTTCAATTCGGTTTGGCTAAGAATACTTTTCTTGGGCTTGATGTGTATCGTTCTTGGAGAACGTATGGCGCAAAAGCTCCCGAGACACTTGTTCAGCTTGACTGGAATATGAAGTTTTGATAATTATAACAATCAGCCTTATCTGGCTTATGCCAGATAAGGCTTAGATAATTAGCATAGGCATAAATTAAGGAGGTAGGTTAAATGAAGAAATTAGGGATATTGGCGTTAATAGGGATTATAGGGTTAGGTTTAATTATTCCTTGTTACGCGGAAAAGATTGTTTTGGCTGGTTCAACAACTGTTCTGCCCATTGCGCAGAAAACTGCCGAGGTTTTTATGGATGAACACGCTGATGCCGATATATCAGTGCGTGGTGGCGGCTCAAGCGTAGGGATTGCTGCTTTGATTGATGGTACTTGTGATATTGCCGATGCATCTCGGGCGATAAAAGACACCGAGATACAGAAAGCCGCCGCCAACGGTAGAGATCCGGTGGCGCATATCGTGGCAATGGATGGGATTGCGGTAGTGGTTAATAAGTCAAATTCTATTTCCAAGCTTTCTAAAAAACAAGCGCGGGATATCTTTACCGGGAAAATTTCAGATTGGTCGCAGTTAGGCGGCAGCCCCGGAAAGATTGTGGTTATTTCTCGCGATACCTCAAGTGGAACTTTTGAAGCTTTTGGTGAGTTGGTAATGAAGGGGGAAAAGGTTATGCCGGCAGCGTTAATGCAGGCTTCTAATCAGGCGGTTGCCCAGGCTATTGCTCAAACGCCGCAGGCCATTGGTTATGTGGGGCTAGGGTTTATGTCCGGCGATCTTAAACCGATTGAAATAGACGGAGTAATGCCATCGAAGGATACTGTGCTTTCAGGGGAATATCCAGTTACCCGCCCGCTTTTTATGTATTCTAACGGTAAACCCGAAGGAATGGTTAAAGAGTATCTTGATTTTGTAAAGAGTGAAAAAGGCCAGAATTTGGTTGAGACCCAAGGTTATGTCGGGTTAAAATAAAAGCGTTTACCCAATTTATCCTGACAGACGCGGCAGGCTTATTTTAGCCTGCCGCGCCAATATTTATAATCATATGACATATCAGCGGATAAAAGAAAAAATTTATAAGTGGATTTTTGCCATTTTGGCTTTTGCCTCTTTGTTTTTTCTGGTAGGAATAGTAATAGTTTTGTTTAAAGAAGGTATTCCGATTTTTAGGGAGACCGGCTTTTTTAAATTTATTTTCGGCCAGAAATGGTATCCTACGCAGAATCCTCCTGAGTTTGGGATCCTGCCGCTTGTTTTAGGTTCTTTATGGGTGACGGTTGGAGCATGTTTAGTTTGCATTCCTTTGGGGGTAGGCAGCGCCCTTTATCTTAATGAGATTGCAGGTTTTAAGCAAAGGCAGTTTTTAAAGCCGGTTATTGAATTATTAGCTAGCATTCCATCGGTGGTTTATGGTTTTTTCGGGCTGGTGATTGTTACGCCATTTTTACAGAAGTTATTTAATCTTCCTACTGGCATGACGGCATTAAATGCCAGTTTAATACTTGGGATTATGGCTACACCTACAGTTTGCAGTGTTGCTGAAGACGCTTTAAGTTACGTGCCACGTTCATTCCGGGAGGCATCCTTTGCTGTAGGAGCAAATCGCTGGCAGACTTTAACTCAGGTAGTAATTCCTGCAGCCGGTTCAGGAATATCTACCGGTATAATTTTAGGAATGAGCCGGGCGATTGGGGAGACGATGACGGTGCTGATGGTTGCCGGAGGCGCAGCCGTTATGCCGCATACTTTCTTAGAACCGGTGCGGCCGATGACTGCGGCTATTGCCGCGGAGATGGGGGAGGCACCTATGGGGGGAAGCCATTATCATGCGTTATTTGCCATTGCCCTCATATTATTCTTAATTACCTTTGTTTTTAATATTATTGCCGAGATTATCTCGCGAAAGTTCAGGATAAAGCTTGGGTTAAGCGGATAAACTATTTGCAGGTATAGTTTTTTGAACAATCAGGCAGGAGTAAAGTAAGAGAATGAAAAATAGTGTTGTGCAAAAAATTGGTTTTTTCTTCATCTTTCTATGTATCTTCCTGACTATATTTTTTCTTGGCACGATCATATATTTTATTTTTACTAAGGGCGCACAGGCAATCTCTTGGGAATTTTTGACCCAGCCACCGCGTAATGCGATGACCGAGGGCGGAATTGCTCCGATTATTGCCGGAACATTTTATTTGATTTTAGGGGCAATGATTTTTGCAGTACCTTTGGGTTTGGCTTGCGCTATCTATATTTGCGAGTATTCGCCTAAAAGCTTTGTGGTTAATATTATCCGGATTAGCATTAATAATCTGGCGGGGGTTCCTTCGGTTGTTTTTGGTCTTTTTGGGCTGGCAGTCTTTGTTAATTTTTTCGGATTTGGGGTTTCTATTCTTTCCGGAAGCCTGACTCTGGGGATACTTGCTCTACCTTTAATTATTTCGGCTTCCCAGGAGGCTTTGGTGGCAGTGCCACATTCAATCCGCGAGGCCTCGCTTTCTTTAGGGGCGAGCAAGTGGGAAACCATCAAAAGGATTGTTCTGCCCACAGCTTTACCGGGTATCCTTACCGGAGTCATCTTAAGTGTGGGCAGAGTAGCGGGTGAAACCGCTCCGATTTTATTTACTGCCGCAGCCTTTTACAAAAGGGGATATCCTAAGTCCATTTTTTCCGAAGTAATGGCTTTGCCGTATCATATTTATGCGTTGATGACCGAAGG
>JAQTQG010000031.1 GCA_028712375.1 Candidatus Omnitrophota bacterium | reverse complement strand
TAAGATATATTATAGGAAGTAGTGGACAAAGGAAAAATACCTGTTAGAATATGCTTATGGAAGTTAAATTAACGATGAAATCATTGATTAAGCTTTGTGGGGTTGTTCTATTTTTTCTTTTGGTATTGTTTCCGTATTTATGCGGGTGCTGATTACATATTGGCCGCCCTGTATTTTTATAGCGGATCCGGTAGTTATTCCTTTGGCAACCAAGTTGCGTGCTCTTCTTAAAACTCGGCTAAAAGTCTGTTGAGATATGCGCATGGATTTGGCTGCTTCTTTCTGGCTTAAGCCTTGGTAATCTGCCAGCCTTAAAGCCTCAAATTCATCCATTTTTAAGGTTACTTCGTCCGGCCTTCCAGGTTTACCCCTGGGGCTAAATTGGCTGATTTTTGGGTCAACTTTAACAATTCTATATTTTCCTGGCCTGCCGCGCCTACGCATAATTTACCCGGATTTACCTATGTTTAACGCCTGGGTTATTTTGAGTATATACTCATAAATATCATTAAAAGTCCGCACTGTTAAGCTCAGAATCATTCCGTAAGAAGTGCTTTTGTTGTTTTAAATTGAAGAGTTTTTGGATCTCTGGTGTGGTAAAAATTATGTAAAAATTAACAATTAAATTTTATAGACTTTGTCTTGCTGCCTTACCCGGGAGGTGACTTTGAGCCCGATTTCATCTCCCTTTTTGGCAGTTTGGATATCAACCCTGTCAATCTGTATTGAAGTAACAACTTGAGTAAGGTCAGTAGTATGCCCTTTTATTTTAACCGTTTCACCTTTAGATAAAGGGCTCTTTAGTTTAATTACTGCGGCCTGAACATGTGGAAAATAATGCGTGATAAAACCGATGAAATTACCTTCATTTTTAGCTGTTTTTTTAATGGATATTTTTTTCTTTAAGGTGGGTTTTTTTGCTTTAGCCGTCTTTTTCTTATTAATTACTGTTCTTTTTGCGGTTTTTTTAGTGGATTTTTTGGTTGTTTTTTTAATTGTTTTAGCAGTTTTTTTTAGCGGTTTTTTGACTTTCTTTCCTTGCGCTTTGCGCAAGGATTTCGCTCGATTTTTACGGGTGCTCAATTTTAAAGCCATTTAGGGCCTCCCTTCTTTTCTTTATAGGACTACTTTTTCGGATATCTCAGTTATAACTGGGATACGGACATGGACTCCCAGAGAAGCTTGTATAATTCCCCATAATGATATGAGTAGAAATAGCGCATATCCGAATATCCCGATTAGCCAGCCTAAGAAAGGTATAATTGAGAGTATGAATGCTGCTACTTCCATGACAAAAAGTACTAAGCCTTGTTTGGCATGGTAAAGGGCAAATTTGTTGTCTTTTTTTAAGATTAAAGTGATTATGCAAAGAAAAGAGACATAAGAAATGATGGCAAAGAATTTTCCTTCACGAATCTCTTCTTCTTGTGAACTAGGCATGGTATTTATTTGGTTACTTCTAGTAAAGAATCCAAAGTTCCATAACTATTTAATTGAGTTAGCGGGTTAGCCGGATCTTCAGACCAATTTCCATCAATTACGAAACGATAGCGGTATTTACCGTTGTTTAGGTTTAAGCGTTTGGTCCAACAGCCGTTGGCCTGCTCCATGCGGCTGTTTTCATCAAGTTTCCAATTGTTGAATTCTCCGGCTAAGTAGACTTCTTTGGCGTCAGGTGCTTTAACGCTAAAGTCAACCGCATTAAGTTTAGGCAGTTCTTCTTTGAGAATTTCTTTCATGCGGTTCTCTAAAGCTTTTTCTACAATTTGGACAGGTGCAAGGGGATTCTCTTGTGTAATAATTTCTCGTGAAAGAGAGAAATAATCCTTGGCTCCGCGGCAATATTTATCATAAGCCAGGATATTCAAGCCCTCGTTTTGAGCTTCTTTTAACTTAACATTTACATGGATAATATTAGAAAACATTTTATTTTTGTAATCAGCTTTTATTTTATCCAGCATAGCAAATGAATGCTGCAGGCGTGAGTCAAAGTTAGCTACTAGGATCTGAAAATCTACGCTATGATTTAATCTTTCTTTGACTAGATTGATGATGCTGGTAAGCTGGCTGACCCCTTCTAGGGAAAACCTACTGGCTTCCACCGGAATAATTATTTCGTTGGCTGCCCGGATAGCGTTAATGGTAAGTATTCCTAAGTTTGGCGGACAGTCAATCAGAATGTAATCGTAATTGCTTTTAAAGTTTTTTAAAGTATCACAAAGCCGGGACTCTCTGCCAATTTCCCCGCTTAGTTCCTGTTCTAAGGTGCTTAGAATCATACTGGAAGGAGCAATATCGAAATTCTCGCTAAGGTTTTGGACGATTTCTTCGAGTCTGCATTTTTTATTGGTAATTTTAGAAAGGACATTATAAATACTCAAATCTGTTTTGATGTTTAAACCGCTGGTAGCGTGAGCTTGCGGATCAAGGTCGATTAATAAGACTTTACGGCCGTTAATCGCTAATGCTGCCGCTAAATTTATGGAAGTAGTTGTTTTGCCGCAGCCGCCTTTTTGATTCGAGACAGTTATAATGCGCATTTAGGTTTTCCCTCCTATTTTAAAACCCGGATATTATCCAGATAAACAATTCCGGATTTTTCCCTGGCATTCCATTCTTCAATGCTAAACGCTAATTCCTTCATTTGTGTCCAGTATTCCATCCGCCCGAAACGGCTAAGGCTTATTTTGTGGTCTGCCCATTTACTGCCGATATCTTTGATGTAAATTTCAGATTTTTCGTTGAAGCGGTTAGTAAATTCTATGCGTAATGAAATTATATCTTTAGGATTAGTTTTTCTGATCGAAAATCCTAAAAATTTATATTTAGACAGATCCAGATGCTTGAGGTTTAACGCAAACATTTCTTTGGTAGCCGGATCAAAATTAAAATTTATTTTTGTTGCGCCTTGATATAAAAATAAGGCAGTTTCTCCGGACTGACTCTGATTCTGATGGTGCCTGTTGGAGTAAGCAAAAAAACTACCTACTCCTAAAATCATCACTGAACCGATAAGAAATGCTCCAAGAGCCGTTTTAGGGTAATAGCTAAATCTGTGCTTTTTTTTTGAGGATTTTGAAGAAGCATCCAGATAAATATTGGCCAGATGCTCGTAAATTTCTTTTTTGTTCACCACTACCTTCTTTTTATTTATCTGCCGCTGTTCTTTTCTATATAAAACTATAGAATTCAATCGAACATATTATATAACATAAAACCCTATTCATGTCAAGGGGTTAAGAAGTTAACTTATGATTAGGTGCGAATATATCTTGCCCAACAATTTGGGCCTCTCTGGAGATAAGATACAAGCAATTGTATGTGCCAGCGATAGTCTTAGGGGGTTAATGGAGCCGCCAGGTAGCCGGGGGGTTGTTTATTAATAAGCTTATAAAAGTTAGTGAGGTGCAATCTAAATAAGCGGTCAAATGAGCCGTCTGGGTCTTCACCGGCCCACCAGAACCAGTCGCTTCCCTCTAAAATATGTATTTGTTTCCATGCCAAATCGCTGGGTTGGTTAGCTTCTGCAATAGCTTTGCGTGCTTCTGCCAGCCATTCCCAGGCTTTTACCTTATGGGGATTACCGATCCATTTCCCAAATTCACCGTAAATCCAGGAGCCTGCGCTTAAACGTTTGATCGTGTGTTTAGCCGGGTTAACTTTTAAGTATTCATTGATGGTAGTAGTTTTTACGAACTTCGATTGGGTTATGCGTTGATAGAATAACTCCAGAAAATCATGCCCGTCATTGCGGTAGAATTCCCAGGCGTTTTCTCCGTCAAGGGCGATAGTAACCAGGATGTCCTCACCTTTAAATGCCTTGTTTATATTTTCCAGATGCATCATGAAATTATTAACCGCATCCTCCTCTTTCATCTGATGGTAGACAAAACCGATTAAGTCCGAAAGGTTACGGTCACGAAAAACAACATTTAAATCGCCACTTTTTCTTTTTAATAAGTGCGGCTGGTAAAGCAATTTAGTATCACGTTTTTTTAGTTTTAGAGATTTAAATAAAATTGCTTCATCAGTAACGATCCACTTTATTCCGGATTCGATGATATAAGGCAGGATATGTTCGCTTACCCCTTCTTCCGACGGCCACATGCCAAGGGGGGCAGTATTAAATCTTTGTTTGTAAAATTCAACTGCACTATCGATTTGATATTTGGCATCCAGAGGGTAACAGAATTCTTCTTTAGGCAGGGCAGTTTTTTTGTTTGCTTCTTTCGCTATGTTAGTATCATAGAGTAAAGGCAGTATCGGGTGGTAATAAGGCGTTACGCTAATTTCAATCTGTTTATGATTTTGTGCCAGGTTGTAGGCCGGGACTATCTCCTTTAGTATTTCCAGTTGCTGTTCTAAGACAATTTGCTTGTCATCCTCAGAGAAAAATCTTTCTTTATCCGCTACTTTTTTTAGCGCAGGCATGTTTTTTCTAAAAACAGGGTCAATCCAATTAAGATTAAAACATACCTGAAGGTCCAGGTAGTCTGCGACGCTGAATTCCTGGCCGGTTTTTCTTTTAAAATACAGCTGGTAATAGCGCGGAGAGAATGAGATAACTTTATCCGGATTTATAGAGAAGAAATTCTGAAGAATGAATTCTTTATCGGTTTTAGTCAGCTGATCAGCGGGTTTTTTAGATAAATGAAAGAATTTGTCATTTACGTTGCCCTGGTTATAATCTTCAATTTGTTCAAATAAAGACGGCACGACATTAAAAGTAAGTTTCATCCCGGGAAACTTACTTACGATTTGCACCATATCCAGGTAGTCTTTTACTCCGTGTAGCCTTACCCAGGGTAGATCGCTCTCCCGGGTAAGCAGGTTTTTGTAATACGGTTGGTGCATATGGTAGATAATCGCAAGGTAAAGCATTATGATTTTAATTATACTTAGGTTCTTTTAAATTATTTTTTATAAGAATAAGCCCGGTTTTTAAACAGAATTAAAATATTATACCATTAAAAAAGCTTGAAGTAAGTATTTATTTTGCTAGAATATATTTGAAAGGAGGATTGTCATGAAGAGAACAAGTTTTGTGATTCTGATTTTGTTTGTTATGGTAGTGCTTGGCGGTTGTGCTACACCGTATCCTATGGGGATGATCTATACTGAGGTTAAGGCTCCCGTAGGTGCAGCGGATGGCGGAATCTCGTATTCTAAAGTTGGCACAGCTAAAGCTACGTCGGTTTTAGGCTTAGTGGCTACCGGAGATTGTAGTATTAAGGCTGCTGCTGCCAATGCGGGTATTCGAACCATTAAATATGTGGATTATGATGCCAAGAATATTTTAGGTGTTTACGGCGAATATACAACTACAGTTTATGGCGATTAATATTCGTTAAGCAATTGGTTGTTGATTCGGTTGGAAATAAAAAAGGCTAAGCTTAACCGCTTAGCCTTTTTTATAATAAATAAATGGGACCGGTTCTATTTTTCCCTACAATAAAAAACCCTCGTGGGATTGCTCCCACGAGGGTTTTTTATTTCTAAATAAGTATTAGAAAGTAACTTTCATTGAACCAATCAACTGAGTAGCAGTTGCGGTGTCTTCAGTAAGCGCATTACCCGGTAAGAAATAACCAGCGGTTAAGCCGAATTGTACATCTTCGGTATAATCATAGGTTATCGTTCCATCAATGGCATTACCAAGATGGGATTTTCCGGTATATGTGCCGCTATAGTATGTAGATCCACCATCGTAGGTGTTGGGAACAGTAAAATTAGCACTGTTCTTTTGAGCTACGTTATAATATCCGCCAACAATCGAAAGTGTAATATCTTCGGTTGGTTTCATGCTGCCTTTTAAGTTAAACGCGTTCATGTTGGAGAAAGGCAGTATTGCATAAACTATATTATTAAGTTGCTGATCATAGAACATGGGATCCCAGCCAGTATTTCTAGTACCACCTTTTGTGTTTCCGGAAAGGTAGGTATAAGAAGCGCCGAGCTTAGGAGTAGTCTTTACGTTGGCAAAAGTATAATCTGCCATTGCCTGTAAAGCCCAAGCGTCATGTCTTTTTTGATTATTTGTTTCGGTGTTTTTACCAAACTGATAAGCAGCTTCAAGAGAAGCGACTAAATTATCAATTGGCGTAGTGGAAATTAAAGCACCAACCGTAGAAAGTTCATCAGGTCTGGTAGCGGTGTTAGAGTGATTGTCATCTTTTTTTAACCAGTAATAAACTGAAGCAGTGATCTTTTTGTTTATTTCATAAGCAGCGTTAATACCGGTTAAGCTGGTAGTGTTTCTATCTGTTGAATTAGTTTGTTTAACCTGTGCATAAACTACATCCACAACTAACGGATCATAGTTTAAGGTAGCACGGATAGCATCAAAAGCTTTTCTTTCGCTTAAATCCGTAGGAATGCTGGTTGAACTACCGGATACCGGATCCTGTCCTATGATTAGTTTATTGCCGAAAGCAATCTCTTGACGACCGATAGTTAAAGTCAAAGGTGAATATAAGAATTCTTTTAAAGTGACATAAGCTAAATCCAGGTCAATATCGGAATTAGTGCTTCCATCGTTTCCGCCATTCCAGATTCTTTCATTAATCAATCTTACAGTCGCCATAACATTATCTGTAAGGTCTGCATCAATACGCACTCTGGTTTGGGTCATTAAGAAATTTTGTTTCAAAATACTTTTATCTGCTGTGTTAGTATTTGCCAAATTGAAATGGCTTCTGGCTACTCCACTTGCAATGATGTCACCAGATATTTTTACATTCTGCACTTCAGCATAGGCGGCCCCATAAGTCAGCCCGACTATTAAAGCAAGCGCTAGTATTGCAATCAAGCGTTTACCCATTTTTTACTCCTCCTTTTTTTAACTGTTATGGATATATGGTTAACTAGGCCAATAATTGTATTGCCTAGGATAATTTCTATAAGGTTTATTTTACCTATAACTCTATAGTTGTCAAGAGTTTTTTTAGTGAGGCCACAACTTGAGCTGAGCGCCAGCGAAGCTAAGTTGTTTGGCCGAACTTGAGCACTTTAATTAGGCGCAACGAAATACTTATGAACGTAGTGAATAAGTATAATCCTGCATCCTACGAGAAAATTCTAGAGAATTTTCGAGTGTTTAGGTGCAGGGTTTTCCCTGCTATAAGATGATTAGTTTGCTAGTATGCAATTTACTTAACCGGTGTTTTAGCTTTCTTTGCTAAATTTTGTGACTTAGGCCCAAGAGAAATGGTTACTAATGCCCCTTCATTCCAGAAGCCGGCAACTTCCATTGTAATAATGCAGGTTTCATTCTCTCTTTCAAAATTCAATAATCTTTGTCCGTATTCAATAATATTGATTAAATTCCAGTTGTACATCGGCATTTGTTCTTTATAAAAATTAATTAATTGGTCAATATTTGCCCTGCCTTGGTATTTTAAAACTGCAACCCGGATTCCCGCGTTTTCGAAAGAATATGATGTTTGCGGCAGGGGCTTTAAGCCTATAGGGATTGGAATATCGGAAAACTTTAGAATAGTTTGCGGCTCCAGCCTTCTGTCTGATGTCGTAGAGCATCCCGTGAGAACGGCAGTTAATAGGCAGCAGGCGGTAATGAGAAAAAACAATTTTGCAGAAAATTTCATTATCTCTCCTTCCTGGCTAGGAATTCTTTAAGGTTGTGGTATATTTTTATAATTTCAGATTGAGTCAACCCGCAATCCTTTCCTGCTTGAATCAGTTTTTGTGGAGAAATAATATCTTGCGGGCTATGGCTGTCATTGTTGAGAATTAGTTTTGCGCCAAATTTTCTAGCCTGTTTTACTACGTGAACGTTGGTTTGGCGGTGGCCGTGACGACTGGTTATTTCTAAGAATATACCCCGTTTAGCAGCTAATTTTGCATCTGCATCTGAAATCAGCCCGGGGTGAGCTAAGATGTCAATATCAGCCAGCAGGCTAAAACGATTAGTGCCTTTGGCTACCGGCTCAACCGGAGTTTCCCCGTGAGCAATAATGATTTTAATCCCTTCTTTCCTGGCTAGGGCAGCCAGAGGTTTGAATTGTTCAGGAGGTAAATGGGTTAGTTCTACCCCCGGCAGGACTTTAATGCCGGAATTCTTCGGCCAGCGATGGCAAAATTCAATGATTGATTTGGCGATTTGTTTAATATTGCTGTAGTCAGCATGGTCAGTGATGGCGATTATACGGTAGCCTTTATTTTGATAACGTACTGCTACTTCTGAGGGGAGTAAATCCCCGTCACTTAGGAAAGTATGTGAGTGTAGATTATACATTTTTTATTGGTAGCGCCGATTTTAATTAAGTGCGCCTGGCAGGAGTCGAACCTGCTGCCCAGAGTTTAGGAAACTCTTGCTCTATCCAGGTGAGCTACAGGCGCGTAATTAACGCGCAATTGCGCTACCTAGCGCATACCGGCGTAATACCAGTAAGCGCCGGGTAACACCACTTAGCGCAAGTGCGCACATTAAATTATCAAATTCAATTGCCCCGTATCTAACCGCTCGAAAATTCTCTGGAATTTTCTTGCAGATACGGGATTATTTCGCAGACGTCCAGCTGCGGCGGACTACACTTTATGTCGCTGTCGCTCCATAAAGTGTCTGCTCACTAAAGCTACAGGCGCTTGTACTATTTTCTACGCTCTTTTTGGTTTAAATACAATGATTCGGTAAAGGTTATTCCCCTTGAAATTTAACTAAAGAATATACCGGATATTCTTTAAATTTATCTTTACCTTTTAAATCAGTCAGCTCAACTACAAAACCGATTCCTCCGACCTTTCCTCCCAGTTTTTGTATGAGCTCGATTACCGCTTTCACCGTGCCTCCGGTAGCTAAAAGGTCATCGATAATTAAGATTTTATCGCCGGAGGAGATTGCGTCTTGGTGGATTTCCAGCGTGTCTGTGCCATATTCCAGCTGATAAGTTGTAGAAATGGCCTTAAAAGGAAGTTTGCCTTTTTTACGCACAGGAACAAAGCCTGCTCCGATCTTATATGCTACTGCCGCCCCAAAGATAAACCCACGCGCTTCTACCCCGACTACTTTATCAAATTTTTTTGTTTTAAATTTTTTAGCCAGTAAGTCTACGGATTTTTTAAATGCTTCCTTGTTTTTGATTAAAGTAGTTACATCGCGGAAAAGGATGCCTTTTTTCGGAAAGTCAGGTATGTTCCTAATTGATTTTTCTAAAAGGGCGTTATTCATTATGGCTGGCTCTCCTCCTTATTTGTTTAAACGCGTTTACGATAACCCTTAAGCAATGTCGAAAAGTTAGAGTTCTTTTTCCTGTCCGGCGACAAATTTCCTTAATTTTTTTAAGGCCATTTCTTCAATTTGGCGGATTCTTTCGCGCGAAACCCCCAGTTTTTTGGCTACTACCGCCAGGGTTTGGGGCTTAATATTGCTTAATCCAAAACGCAAGTCCAGAATTTCTCTTTCCCGTGGATCAATTTCTTCCAAAAGATTATCAATTCTTTCCCGATCCAGGAGCTTTACAATTCCTGCGTCGGGAGCGATGGCGTTTTTATCTTCTACTAATTCCGATATTTGATTCTCATTATCTTCACCAATCGGCGCTTCTAGGGAAGATGTGGTGCTGGACATCCAAAAATTGATCTGTTCTGTTTTTTCGGGGGTAAGTTTTAATTTTTTGGCGATTTCCTGGTCTGAAGGCAGGCGTTTTAATTTCTGGCTTAGGTTTTCTTTGGTTTTTTTCCACTTAGTAATTAAATCGTTCATATACACAGGGACCCGGATCATTTTACCCTGTTCGCTTATAGAGCGGGTAATTCCCTGTCTGATCCACCAGGCAGCATAGGTTGAAAAGCGGAAGCCTTTGCGGTGGTCAAATTTCTCAACCGCCTTCATTAATCCCAGGTTCCCTTCTTCGATTAAATCCAGGAATGGGGTGCCCATACGCATATAGCGTTTAGCGATGTTGATTACCAGGCGCAGGTTCGCTCGGATCATATCTTTACGAGCCATCTCGTCGCCCTTACGTATTCTTTTGCTTAGTTCAATTTCTTGTTTGGCGGTTAACAGAGGAATTAATCTTACTTCTTTAAGGTATGTTTTTAAGGCTTCCATAGTTTTAATTGGGGCCGTTTCTACTTTTAAAGAAAAAATAGAAACGGCCCCTTTATTTCTTTTTCAACCGGTTACTTCTTATTTTTAATTACCGCTTGTGCTGCGGCTAATTTTGCAATAGGTACCCTGAATGGCGAGCAGCTGACATAATTCATGCCGATGTTATGGCAGAATTCCACAGATTTTGGTTCACCACCATGCTCTCCGCAGATACCAACTTCTAAGTTTTTGTTGGTGGTGCGGCCGCGCTTAATACCCATTTTGATTAATTCTCCGATTCCTTCCTGGTCAATGCTTTGGAATGGATCCTCCGGAAGAATACCCTTCTTAATGTATTCCGGAACAAATCCCCCAATGTCATCTCTAGAGAAACCAAAACCCATTTGGGTCAGGTCATTGGTTCCGAAGGAGAAGAATTGCGCAACGGTGGCCAATTTATCAGCGACAATTGCCGCGCGGGGAATTTCGATCATGGTACCAAAAAGATGTTTAATCTTTTTTAAGCCGTATTTGGCCAGCACTTCCTTATATATTTTTTGAGCAATCGCCAATTGGTCCTGTAATTCTTTTACATCACAAACAACCGGGATCATAATTTCCGGATATGGGTCTTTGCCTTCTTTAACTAATTCGGCTGCCGCTTCCAGTATTGCGCGGATCTGCATGCTGCTTACCTCAGGATAAGTTATTCCTAAGCGTACACCGCGGTGCCCCATCATTGGGTTAGATTCATGTAAAGCTTCTGCCCTTTTAGTCAGCTCTTTCATATCAATGTTCAGGTCTTTGGCTAACTGTTCAAGCTTGGCTTGCTCACGGGGAACGAATTCATGCAGCGGCGGGTCCAGCAAACGAATAACTACCGGAAATCCGTCCATTGCTGCGATGGTTCCTTTGATATCCTTTTTCGCAAACGGGAATAACTCGTCTAAGGCTTTTTGCCTTTCTTCGGTAGTTTTAGAAACAATCATTTTGCGTAAAAGGAATAGAGGCTGGTCGGAACCTTTACCATAGAACATATGTTCGGTGCGGAAAAGGCCGATACCTTCAGCTCCGAACTGCAGAGCTTTCTGGGCATCATCCGGGGATTCAGCATTAGTGCGCACGCCAAGTTTTTTAATGCCATCGCACATTTTTAAGAACTCTGAAAGAATCATATTTTCTTCGGAAGCATCCATCATCGGAAGCTGCCCTTCATAAACATTGCCTTTGGTACCGTTTAAGGTGATCCAGTCACCTTCTTTAAGGATCTTACCTTCAACTTGTAATATTTTTTTATCCAGATCAACGTGTATAGCGCTGCACCCAACAATACAGCATTTGCCCCAGCCGCGGGCAACTAATGCTGCATGCGAAGTCATTCCGCCGCGGGCAGTAAGGATCGCCTGGGCTACGCGCATACCCTCAACATCTTCAGGATTAGTTTCTTCACGCACCAGGATTACTTTTTTTCCGGTTTTCGCCCATTCAACAGCATCGTTAGACGAAAAAACGATTTGTCCGCAGGCTCCACCGGGGCCGGCAGGTAAACCTTTAGCAAACGGTTTAACCGTTAATTCTGTTTTCGGGTCGATAATCGGGTGCAGTAATTCATCAAGTTGAGCAGGAGTCACGCGCATTACCGCTTGTTCTTTTTTGATCATCTTTTCTTTGACCATGTCCACGGCCATGCGTACAGCTGCCGGGCCATTACGTTTACCAATGCGGCACTGCAGCATAAAAAGCCTGCCTTTTTCGATAGTAAATTCAATATCCTGCATATCATGGTAATGTTTCTCTAAGCGATTTTGTATAGCATAAAGCTCTTTATAAATCTTAGGCATCGCCTTTTCCAAGGTGAGCAAGTCTTTGTTATGGCTGCTGGTAGAATATTCATTGATTGGCGCTGGAGTACGGATACCCGCGACTACATCTTCACCTTGAGCATTGATCAGGTATTCACCGTAGAAATTATTTTCGCCATTACCCGGGTTACGCGTAAAGGCGACCCCGGTAGCTGAATCATCCCCCATATTTCCAAAGACCATAGTTTGTACGTTGACTGCTGTACCCCACTCATCCGGAATATTTTCAATTCTACGGTAGCTGATCGCGCGTTTACCATTCCAGGAAGAAAATACAGCGCCGATACCTCCCCATAACTGTTCCATGGGCTCATCGGGAAATTCTTTTCCTAAAACTTCTTTGATCTTAACCTTAAACTGAATACAAAGTTTTTTTAAATCTTCAACATTTAAGTCTGTGTCAATGACGCAGTTTCTTTCCTTTTTCATCTGAGCCATAAGTTTTTCTAACTGTTTACGGATTCCCTCTTCTCCTTTGGGCTCGATTCCGGCAGCTTTCTCCATAACTACATCGGAGTACATCATGATTAAACGCCGATAGGCGTCGTAAACAAAACGGCTGTTGCCTCCACTCTGTTTGATCAGGCCGGGAATAGTTTTTTCAGTGAGGCCGACGTTTAAAACCGTTTCCATCATTCCGGGCATGGATTTTCTGGCACCGGAACGGACAGAGAATAATAATGGATTATTGGCATCGCCAAATTTTCTATCCATTAATTTTTCCACTTTCTCCAGGGCTTTGAGTACCTGTTCTTTTAATTCTTTGGGATATTTCTTTTTATTCTGGTAATAATATGTGCAGACCTCTGTAGTGCAGGTAAATCCCGGCGGTACAGGCAGCATTAAATTTTTATTGCCGGCCATCTCCGCCAGATTCGCACCCTTTCCTCCTAAGAGGTTCTTCATGCTTTCATTGCCTTCTCCTTTGCCACCGCCGAAACTATAAACATATTTCTTTGCCATTACTTTTTAAACCCTGCCTTTCATTTTTTATGACGGTTTATTATTAAGCTGCCGCCCCAGTTTTAAGTAAGTTGGTTGATGAGATATTCTTTTAATCGGTCAACTGAAATTCTTTCTTGCAACATTGTGTCTCTTGAACGCACAGTTACCTGTTTATCTTCTAAGGTTTGGACATCTACCGTTACGCAGTAAAGCGTGCCTACTTCGTCTTGCCGGCGGTAGAGCTTGCCGATTGAACCGGTGTCATCATAAACTGCGTTAAATGATTTTTTTAAATCTTGAGAAATATTTTTAGCTAATTCTACGATTTCCGGCCGGTTACGTAATAGCGGCAGGACAGCTGCTTTTACCGGAGCCAGTTCTTTGCTTAATTTGAGGACCGCCCGGGTATCTTCTTTTACCTTTTCCTCCTGGTAGGCGTCAGTTAAAAAAGCCAGGACTGCCCGGTCAACTCCGCCGGATGGCTCAATAATGTAAGGATAGAATTTTTCTTTTTTCAGGTCATCAAAATACTGTAAATCTCTTCCGCTGTATTGTGCGTGCTGTTTTAAATCAAAATCTGCGCGGTTGGCGATACCTTCTAATTCTGCCCAGCCAAAAGGAAAATTATATTCGACATCCATGCAGGCATGTGCGTAGTGCGCTAACTCATCTTTACCGTGCTGGCGTTTCCTTAAGTTTTCACTTTTCATTCCCAAGTTTAGGTACCAGTTAAAACGGCTCTCTATCCAATCAGTGAGCGCTTGGTTAGCATCTTTGGGATTTACAAAATATTCGATTTCCATTTGCTCAAACTCCCGGGTGCGGAAAGTAAAATTGCCCGGGGTTATTTCGTTACGGAAAGATTTGCCGATTTGCGCTAAACCAAAAGGCAGCTTAGGGTGGCGTGAATCTAAAATATTGAGGAAATTAACAAACATGCCTTGGGCAGTTTCGGGGCGCAAGTGTATTTCGTTTCCCGTTTCTTCCACCGGGCCCTGGTAGGTTTTAAACATCAGGTTGAACGGCCGGGCTTCCGTAAGCTGGCCGGAACATTCAGGGCATTTAGTTTTATCTTTAAGGTCAGCGCTTTTAAAACGCTTTTTACAGTTTTTGCAGTCGCTTTTTAAATCAAAAAAGTTATGTACATGCCCGCTGGCTTCCCAGACGCGAGGGTGCATAAGGATAGCGCTATCCATGCCCAGGATATCATTACGTTCCTGGACATTAGCTTTCCACCAGGCTTTTTTGAGATTATTTTTTAACTCTACCCCATAAGGACCGTAATCCCAGGTATTAGCCAGCCCGCCGTAAATCTCGCTGCCCTGAAAAATAAATCCACGGCGTTTGCACAATGAAACTATTTTATCCATTAAATTTTCAGCCATAGTTTTATATTTTTAGCATAATCCGGTTGAAAAAGCAAGTTAAATCCTTTTAAGTCAATTAACCGGCTTAAGCGTAGAAATTATTGTAAACACGTTATTTAGATCCAGGAGCCCGCCAATATCTTTTATGTATACTTTATAGAAATTTCCATCCGCATCTGAAACATTGCAGTCAAAATAATTATTGGGTTTAGCCATGGAGTAGTTAATGAAACCTCGGAAGTTGTTAAATTTAAACTGGATCATTTTGGCGGTGCTTTGATTGCCGATGTCGGGTGTAAATATGCTTTTCATAATTAGAAAGAAGGCGTCAGTAATGTTATTTACCTGGTTCAGGTGTGCATATGTCAGGCGGCGGATAAATTCATAGTTATCATTAACTCCCTGTTTTTTTACATCCGGATACAGTTTAATGAAGGCGCCTGGTTCCTGAATAAGTAAATAGATAACCGCTTTGTTGTTGGGGCGGCGTTTTTTATAATATTCCTTCTTAATTAGTTCCTGGATGATCCTAAAGCCTTTGGGTACGGAAATCGACATTTTGGGAAAATCATGAGGAACCAGGGTATCCCGGTATTCATTGTCAACTTCAGGAGTGAATACATTCTCTCCAGGTTGCATACATAGTATCGGGGTGTTTTTGCAGTTTCCGATACCGTAGCTGACGTATTGGCGCAGGATGTTTGGCCCTCCGAATTTAATGATAAAAACCAGTGCAATAAGTAATAATGTTGTACGGGTCAGGTGTTTCAAAAATTTTTTAGTAGTCATTAATGCTCCGCGGTTTAATATAAATTTTATATTGATGGTTCAATTTTTTTTAACTCTTCTTCTTTTATGGTAAAAGAATGTTCGGGTCCCGGGAACTTTTCCTGTACAACCTCATTTTTAAAATTCTGTATTGCTTCTAAAATCAAAGGTGAAAGATTGGTATATTTTTTTACAAATTTAGGGGTATAGCGTTCAAAAAGTCCCAGCAAGTCATTTATTACTAATACTTGCCCATCGCAATGTATACCCGCGCCAATTCCAATTGTAGGTATTTTAATTTTTTTAGTGATCAGTCCCGCAAGTTTATCAGGTATGCATTCAAGCACAATAGCAAAGCATCCGTTTTTTTCTAATTCTTCAGCCTGGTTAATCAGCTGTCTGGCTGCCTGGGCATCTTTACCTTGGCACTTAAAACCGCCAAGCCTTTGTGCTGTTTGCGGAGTCAGCCCGATGTGCCCCATTACCGGAATCCCTGCTGCGGTTATTTGAGCGGTTACCGCCAGGCAATTATCAAACCACTCTAATTTTACCCCCTGGCATCCTGCCTCGGAGATAAACCTTTGCGCATTAACCACAGATTCTTGGGGGGCAAGCTGGTAAGAATCATATGGCATATCGCCGATCAATAAGGCGTTTTTTACTGCTCTATTTACCGCTTTTGCGTGATGCAACATTTCCGGCATGCCTACCTGTGTGGTGGATTCTAGCCCTAACACAACATTAGCTAAAGAATCTCCTACTAAGATTATGTCAATGCCGGCCTTATCTACCAAACTGGCTATCGGGTAATCGTAGGCGGTTAACATGGTTATTTTTCTTTTGTTTTTTAAGGCAATTATGTCCGATACATTCATTTTAGTTTAACCCGGGGATAAACATCTGGGCGATTTTAAAGTAAATAATTAAACCAACTACATCCACAACGCTGGTAGTGATTGGTCCAGCCAGGACTGCCGGATCAAGACCGATCTTTTTGGAAAATAGCGGCAAGAATACTCCTGTGGCGATTGCCAATAGAGCGATAAGAAGCATGGTTATGCCAACTACCGCGGATAAAAGAAAGTCTTTTTG
>JAQTQG010000057.1 GCA_028712375.1 Candidatus Omnitrophota bacterium | reverse complement strand
GTATGTTAACACGCTGGGGATTTTGCCGGTAGTGGTTTGCTTTGAACACCATTTATAATATGATTCCAGCGGGTATCCGCGGCTGCCTTTTTTAAGAAAGCAGCATATTGCTTCGTTAATTGTGGCTATTTGCGATGTTTATGATGCTCTTTCGCAAAGGCGTGGTTACAAACAGGATTATTCTCCGGATATAGTTTATGGCATAATGAATAGGGACCGGGGGAGCGCTTTCGACCCTGAGCTTTTGGATAAATTTTTTAAAATTATGGGGTTTTGGCCGGTTGGTGCGGTGGTAGCTTTAAATGACGGCAGTATAGCGCTGGTTAAAGAACAAAATGATGCGGATATCCGCAGGCCAAAAATTGAGATAGTTTCTCCGGCTGACAAAAAGCGCGCTGTAGATTTAATGCAGGAGAGCAGCCTAAAGATTGAGCGGTACCTTAATCCGTGGAAAGAAGGGAAACAATACCTGCAGTTGAGCTAAGTTTTCTCTCCGGATTACGTGCAAAATACCCGGGTCGCCGTTATAAAAATAATTTGACATTACTTTATGCTATGGTATAGTTATATAAACAAAGGCGTTTAGGAGCTGAATTATCGGCACTAAACGCCTTCATTGTGTAAAATTAAGGAAAATATGACTAAATACGTTTTTGTAACCGGCGGCGTTATCTCAAGTTTAGGTAAAGGGATAGCTTCTGCTTCTATTGCCAAAATCCTGGAATCCAGAGGATTGAAAGTAACTCTGATGAAGCTGGATCCTTATATCAATGTTGATCCGGGGACGATGAATCCTTATCAGCATGGAGAGGTGTATGTTACCGAGGATGGCGCAGAAACCGATTTAGACCTGGGGCATTACGAAAGATTTACTAAGGCTTCCATGACCAAATTTAATAATGCTACTACCGGTCAGGTCTATAATACGGTAATTTCCCGCGAACGCCGGGGGGATTATTTAGGCAAAACTATCCAGGTTATTCCGCATATTACCGGTGAAATCAAAAATCGGATTAAGAAGGTGGCTGAGGTTAGCCAGGCAGATGTCGTGTTGATTGAGATCGGCGGTACGGTCGGGGATATTGAAAGCCTTCCGTTCCTGGAGGCCGCGCGCCAATTTAAGTTGGATGCCGGGGAAAAGAATGTTTTATATATTCATTTGACGCTGGTTCCCTATATAAAGGTTGCGGATGAGATTAAAACTAAGCCTACTCAGCATAGCGTGCAGACCTTGCGCCAGATCGGTATTTTGCCGGATATATTAATTTGCCGTACGGAAAAACAGCTTTCCGACGACGTTAAGGAAAAAATATCTTTGTTTTGCAATGTAAGAAAAGAAGCGGTAATCGAATCTCCGGATGTAGAGTCAATTTACCAGGTGCCTTTAGTTTTTAAAGAGCAGATTCTGGATGAGATAATTTTAAGCCATTTTGGGCTGATTTCTAAGGCCTCGAATTTACAGGATTGGCAGAAGAATGTGGTGGAACGCCTTTTATCTCCGAAGAAAACCGTGCAAGTAGCGGTGGTGGGTAAATATATCGGTTTACAGGATGCTTATAAGTCTATTTACGAAGCAATCACCCATGCGGCAATCAGTAATCAGGTGAAAGTCCAGGTTAACAAGATTGATTCTGAAGATATTGAAAAACATGGCCCGGAAAAATTACTCAAAGGCATGGATGCTATTTTAGTCCCCGGCGGTTTCGGCGGCAGGGGTATTGAAGGCAAGATTAAGGCAATCGGTTTTGCCCGTAAAAATAAAATCCCGTTTTTAGGGCTTTGTTTAGGAATGCAGTGCGCGGTAATGGATTTTGCCCGCGGCGTTTGTGGTTTGAAAGATGCTAATTCTACAGAGTTTAAGCCAAAAACTAAAAATCCCGTGATTAGTTTGTTATTGGAACAGCAGGATGTTAAAGATCTTGGCGGCACTATGCGTTTAGGCGCCTATCCTTGTAAAGTTAAGCCGCGCACCCTGGCGGCTAAAGTCTACAAACAGAACCTTATTTCGGAGCGGCACCGTCACCGGTATGAATTTAATAATAAGTTTCGTAAATTACTTGAGTCAAAAGGAATGGTTTTTTCCGGTATTTATCAGAAAAAAGACTTAGTGGAAATCGTGGAATTAAAAAATCATCCTTATTTTATCGCAGTGCAGTTCCATCCGGAATTTAAATCCAAACCCGATGCTGCGCATCCTTTGTTTAGTGAACTTATCCGCGCTGCGGCAGAGAAGAAATAATCATGCAGGCAATCCTTGTTTTAGAAGACGGTAAAATATTTAAAGGACACTCTTTTGGCGCAAACATAGAGTCACTCGGAGAGGTTGTTTTTAATACCAGCATGGCCGGATATCAGGAAATTATCACCGATCCTTCTTATAAGGGCCAGATTGTAACGATGACCTATCCTTTAATTGGCAACTATGGAATTAATAAAGAAGATGTGGAAAGCCGGCGGCCTTTTGTAGAGGGGCTGGTGGTTAAGGAATATAGCAAAATTGCCAGTAACTGGAGAAAAGAGCAGGGGCTGGGTGAATATTTAAAAGAGAACAATATCCCGGGTATTGAAGGCATTGATACTCGCGCTTTAACATTGCACATCAGGGAGCAGGGGGCAATGAAAGCAGTTCTGTCTACGTTGGATTTTGATGAGTCTAGCCTGCTCAATAAGGTAAAAGCTAGCCGGGGTTTAATCGGAGTGGATTTGGTTAAAGATGTTACTATCCCCAGAAAATATGCTTACACACAGATTAAAGATGCTAAATTTAAAGTAGCGGTTTTAGATTGCGGTGTAAAATATAATATTTTAAGAGAATTGTTGCGTTGTAAATGTAATGTTACCGTTTGGCCGGCGCAGGCAACTGCTAAAGAGATCTTGGATAGCCATCCCGATGGGGTTTTACTTTCTAACGGCCCGGGTGATCCGGCGGCGCTGGATTATGTGATTAAAACAGTTGCCGGCCTGATCGGGCATGTTCCAATTTTTGGAATTTGCCTGGGACATCAGATGCTGGGGCTGGCGATGGGAGGCAGTACTTTTAAACTTAAATTCGGCCACCACGGAGCCAATCATCCGGTAAAAGATTTAAGGACGGGAAAAGTTTATATTACCAGCCAGAATCACGGATTTTGCGTAGATATTGATTCTTTGCCGAAAAAAGATATTCAGCTGACCCATGTAAATTTAAATGATGGAACTGCCGAGGGGCTGCATCATAAAAAACTTCCGGTATTTTCCGTACAGTTTCATCCTGAATCAGCTCCCGGGCCGCATGATGCGGAATACTTATTTACGGAATTTACCCGGTTAATGCAAAAATCAAAAAAAAGATAAAATATGCCGAAGAGAAGGGATATTAAAAAAATTTTAGTGATCGGTTCCGGGCCGATTGTTATCGGCCAGGCCTGTGAATTTGACTATTCCGGCACTCAGGCTTGTAAGGTTTTAAAGCAGGAAGGTTATAAAATAGTTCTGGTTAATTCTAATCCGGCAACGATTATGACTGACCCGGAAATTGCGGATAAGACTTATATTGAGCCAATCACCGTAGAAATGGTGGAGAAGATTATTGCCAAGGAACGCCCGGATGCGCTTCTGCCTACGCTGGGCGGGCAGACGGCTTTAAATACGACCATTGGATTAGCCCAAAAAGGCGTATTAAAGAAATATAAGGTTGAGACTATTGGCGCCGACATTAACGCAATAAAAAAAGGCGAGGATCGCCAGCTATTTAAGGCGGCGATGAAAAAGATCGGTTTGGACCTGCCCAAAAGTGACCAGGCTTATAATTTAGAGGAAGCGGTGGCGATAGCAAAAAAAATCGGTTTTCCGATAATTATCCGGCCTAGTTTTACAATGGGGGGAGCCGG
>JAQTQG010000056.1 GCA_028712375.1 Candidatus Omnitrophota bacterium | reverse complement strand
TATTTAACTCTTTTGGGCATTAAAGCCATTATCTTGCTCCTTGTGGACGGGCAGGCCTAAATCCTTCTTTAGGGCCAGCTTGCTGTTGTACAGGCTTAACCTCTTCTTGAATGAATTGTTTCCCCAAAATATCACCTTTATAAATCCAAACCTTAACTCCGATCAAACCATACGTAGTCAGAGCTTCGGCAAATCCATAATCGATATCTGCACGTAAAGTCTGCAAAGGGACTTTTCCCATCTTATAAGTTTCTTTACGCCCCATCTCTGCGCCATTAAGGCGGCCGGAACAGCTGACCCGGATACCTTTTACCCCGGATTGAATTGACTGCTCCATCGCCCTTTTAACCGCGCGGCGAAAAGCGATTCTTTTTTCCTGCTGTAAAGCGATATTTTCAGCAACCAGCTGCGCATCCCAAGTAGGATTATTTACTTCCTGAATATCAATAGAAAGCTCATTTTTTACCAAACCGTTTAAATCTGAACGCAACCTTTCAATATCAGAACCATGCCGGCCGATAATGATACCCGGGCGGGCGGAGAATATGCGAATTTTTATTTTCTCAGCCAATCTTTCAATAACAACTTTGGAAATCGCGGCTTGTTTAAATTTACTCTTGATAAATTTTCTAATCTTATAGTCCTGCTGAATAAACAGCGGAAAATCTTTAGATTTAGCAAACCAACGTGAATGCCACTGCCTGATAAAACCAATCCTTAACAATAAAGGACTTACCTTATGACCCATGAATTATTCTCCAGATTTTAGATCCAACTCTATTTTAATATGAACAGTGCGCTTAACAATTGATGCCGCCCTGCCGAAAGCCGCAGCTTTAAACCTTTTCCACATTGGCCCGGGGTTACAAAGCGCTTTAGAAACATATAGTTTTTCTACGGCAAACCCCTTAACCTTAGCATTAGCAATCGCTGATTTTAATATTTTTATCAAATATTCTTTCGGCCTTTTATTTAAGTGCAATAAGATACTCTGCGCTTCTACGGCATCTTTTCCGCGGATAAGATCCAATACAATACGCACTTTACTCGGTGAAATCCTTAGAAATTTTCCTTCAGCTTTAGCAATCATTTTATGTTTTCTCTAACCCCTTCTTAGCCTTAATACCGCCGTGTTTTCTGAAAATCCGGGAAGGAGCAAACTCGCCTAACTTATGCCCAACCATATTTTCGGTAACAAAAACCGGGATATGCTTCTTACCATCATACACTGCAAAAGTTAAACCTACAAAATCCGGAATAATCGTTGAACGCCGGCTCCAGGTTTTTATCGCCTGGCGTAAACCGGATTTAGTTTGTTTTTGAATCTTCTTTAATAAGCTTTCTTCTACGTATGGACCTTTTTTCAGTGAACGTGGCATAATTATGGCTTCCTTCTCTTAACAATAAATTTATTTGAGTATTTTTTACGATTCCTCGTACGATACCCCTTAGTAGGCTTACCCCAAGGAGTAACCGGATGCGGATTACCCTGCCCACTTTTACCTTCGCCACCGCCGTGAGGATGATCAAACGGATTCATTACCACGCCGCGAACGGAAGGCTTAATTCCTAACCAGCGGTTTTTCCCGGCTTTACCTAATACAATTGCATCATGATCAACATTTCCGATCTGGCCAATAGTTGCATGGCAATCTAAACTCACTAACCTTACCTCTCCGGAAGGCAATCTCACATGCGCAACATCACCCTCTTTGGCCATAATCTGAGCGCTCGTTCCTGCTCCGCGCACAATCTGTCCGCCCTTACCTGGAGACAATTCAACATTATGAATAAGAGTACCTGAAGGGATATTACGTATTAACAAACAATTACCCTGCTTAATTTCAATTTCTTTTTGATTACTGGAAACAATAATATCTCCGGCATTAAGCCCTAAAGGAGCGATAATATAACGTTTTTCCTTATTCGGATATTCCACTAAAGCAATCCTGGCAGAACGATTAGGATCATACTCAATCGCCATAACCTTTGCCGGCTGGTCATAGATATCGCGTTTGAAATCAACAATCCGCAGCATACGCTTATGCCCGCCGCCGATATGCCTGGTCGTAATTCTGCCGTAAGCATTCCTGCCGCCGGTTTTTTTAAGCGGGAGCAATAATGAACGCTCCGGTTTATTTTTAGTAATCTCTTTAAAATCCGGACCGCTCATATGCCTGCGGCTGGGTGTTGTAGGTTTAAATTTAATGATCCCCATCTTATGCTACCTCTATTTTCTGGCCGGCTGCCAAAGTAACCACAGCTTTTTTGGTGTCCACCATGCGGCCTAATTGATGCCTGACTCTTTTTAATTTTCCCCTGGAAATAAAGGTATTTACATTCTTTACCTTTACTTTATAAGCCTGCTCCACCGCCCGCTTAATCTGAATCTTATTGGCGGCATTATTTACTAAAAATAAATACTTGACTGAAGGTAAATAAGTACTGGATTTTTCCGTCTGTAATAAAGCTTTAATTACTAGCGCAATCTGGCTCATGGCTTTAACCTCTCTGTCAGGTCCGCTAAACCCGCTTTAGTAATGAGTAATTTTTGGCTGTTCATTACCTCATAAGCATGGCAACCAGAAGCCAGGTCTACGGTTAAGAAACTAATATTCCTTAAGGCCTTCTTTAATTGCGC
This sequence comes from Candidatus Omnitrophota bacterium, assembly GCA_028712375.1. Classification (GTDB taxonomy): domain Bacteria; phylum Omnitrophota; class Gorgyraeia; order Gygaellales; family Profunditerraquicolaceae; genus UBA6249. The sequence goes on along the minus strand of JAQTQG010000056.1, from coordinate 1,353 downwards.
GTCTATTTTATGCGCCAGGAATAAAACTTTCTTTTGTTTTTTATCTTTAGCCGAAAATAATTTCAGATTAGAAAGTATTCCTACGGCTTCCTTGGTTTTCGGCGCCTGCAGGCTGAATTCATCTAAAATCATAAAGTTATTTTCTTTCAATTTAGCGTTTAAAGTTGTTTTCAAAGCTTGTGCCTTGATCTTTTGGGGAACTGCATAAGAAAAATCACGCGGATGGGGGCCAAAAACTACACCGCCATGCCTCCAAAGAGGTGAACGAGTAGAACCTACACGTGCCCGGCCAGTCCCTTTCTGCTTCCAAGGTTTCTTGCCGCCTCCGGAAACCTCTCCTCTGGTTTTAGTCGAAGCTAATCCTTTTCTCTGATTAGCCTGATAACCTGAAATCGCCTGATGCAGGCAATCCAAATTCTGGCTGCCATCAAACACGCTGGCATTAAGCTTGATTGTATCTACTTCCTTGCCTTCACTATTAAATATAGGTAATGTAAACATATTATTTCTTAACCGTTGCTTTCTTAGCTCTCTTCTTAAGAGCTTTAGTGATCACTAAATACCCGTTCTTATACCCGGGAACTCCGCCTTCAACTAACAGAATGTTATTTTCTAAATCCACTTTGACAACTTTCAAATTCTGCACCGTCACTTTTTCTGCGCCCATATGCCCTGGCATATGATGACCCCTAAAAACTCTTCCAGGAGTAGTGCTGGATCCGATTGAACCTACGCGGCGGTGTGAAGTTGAACCATGCGTACGGGGCCCGCCTTTCCAATGCCAGCGTTTCATACCACCGGCAAAACCTTTACCGATAGAAATACCGCTTACATCTACAAAATCACCTTCGGTAAAAAGGTCAACTTTAAGCTCATCCCCTACCTTATATTCAACATTCGCTTCTTTTGAAAGATCCCTGATTACTTTGCGCGGAGCAATATTTAATTTCTTATAAAGCCCCAGCTGCGCTTTCTTTAAACTTTTTTCTTTTACTACATCAAACCCCAGCTGGACATTTTTTTCCATCACCATCAGCACAGGACAAGGGCCAGCTTGTATCGCAGTAACTCCTACCAGGCTGTTATCTGCTGTAAAAATTTGCGTCATTCCAATTTTTTTTCCAATCAGTCCAATCATTTAATTTTTTCCGTTTTGACACATTCAACTTCGCTCAGTATCAACCCTAAAGCATTCCGGGTAACGATGAGTACGTCGAATGGGTTGGTTTGTTACTTGATCTCTACGTCCACTCCTGCAGGCAGGTTTAATTTCCTTAATGAATCGATGGTCTTAGCTGTGGGTTCAAAGATGTCAATAAGGCGCTTATGGGTAGATAAATCAAACTGTTCCCG
>JAQTQG010000030.1 GCA_028712375.1 Candidatus Omnitrophota bacterium | reverse complement strand
CCCCAAGGTGCAGTGATTGAAGGAGAAATGTTTGAGACATCGATTGTTCCGAATAAATTCGTTCAGCCTCGGGCAGTTACTTCTTTGGATAGGATTTCGGGCATGGTTACCGTTGCTCCGATTTCCAGGGGTGAGCAGATCAGTCTTTCTAAGCTTACGAATGTTAAGCAGGCCGGCGGCGGTGATTTAGCAGAGTTGACCCCTTCTGGCAAAAGAGCAATTTCTATTGCCGTTGATAATATAGCCACTTTATCCGGCATGGTTAAACCCGGTGATTATGTTGATGTGCTGGTTATAATTCAGATTCCTGTGCCGGGTCCAAACGGTCAGATTATTAGCCAGACAGCCGTAGTGCCTTTATTTCAAAATGTTTTAATTTTAGCAGTAGGGCAAAATACCGGTGTTTCTTCCGGAGCAACCAGTAGATATGCAGAGAATACTTCAGAATCCTCTAATCGTAGCGGGAATTCTTTAGTTACTTTGGCCTTAGCTCCCCAGGAAGCAAATTTGGTAGCTTTTGTTCAGGAGCAGGGTAAATTACGTCTGGCGATGCGTTCTCCGGCTGATGCTAAAATTGAGCCTATAACACCCGCCAGTTGGGAGAGTTTTTTCCAATACATTATGCCGCAGAAACAAGAAGCTCAGCCGGTAGTAGTGGATACTAATGAATATATTGAAGTTGTGCGTGGATTATCTAAAGAAAGAGTAGCTTTATCAAAATAAAGTTTAATTTCAACTCACGTTGTTTTTGGCCTTAGTCTATAAAGTAAATCCCGCTTAACGAGAAAGGCTGGTGCGGGATAAAAGGAGAAAAATGAGAAAGTTATTTGGCCTATTATGTATAGTCACTTTTATAACTGCCATGCCTTTTAAAGGTTATTCGACTAATGTTGTTGACGATGAAATAAAGCTTTATTTGGGACAACCGCAAACCATTGCAGTTAGTTCGCCAAAGAGAGTGGCTGTTGGTAACCCTGCGGTTGCCGATGTTGTGGATATCAGCAAAAGTAGCCTGACTATTAACCCAAAGACAGTAGGGAATACTACGTTGGTTATTTGGGATAATTTTGGCGAGCAGTCTTACCGCATAAAGGTGTTTACTGAAGATACCAGTGAAATTAAGCGGCGGATTGATAGCATACTTTCATCATTAAATGTCCCGGATGTATATACTAAAGCTGAGGATGAAGAAGCCAGGGTGGTACTTTTGGGTAGTGTAAAATTTGCCAAAGATAAGGAAAGAATCGCCTTAGCTTTGACTCCGCTGATCGGTAAGACCGTAGATTTAATTTCAGTTAAAGAAGAAGAAGCAGTTATTGAAATTGATGTGCAGGTACTTGAATTAAATAGGGGTTCTCAGGATCAACTGGGTTTTACCTGGCCGGGGTCTCTTAATTTAACCGAAGTGGGATCCCCCGGGATAGCGGCTGCGGGGACAACCTGGGGTAAGTTGTTTAAGGTTGCGGATATAACCCGGGCAGCTTTTACTTTAAAATTAGATGCGTTGATCCAGGAGGGGAAGGCGCGCATTCTTTCCCGTCCGCGCCTTACTTGCCAAAGCGGTAAAGAAGCTAAGTTGGTGGTGGGGGGAGAGGTCCCGGTATTAAGCGGCACAGTTACGCCTAATTCCAGTTCTTCGACGGGAGTGGGCGCGACTAGTAATGGTTCGGTTGAGTATAAAGAATATGGCGTGATTATGAGCATTAAGCCCAGATTGGAAGAATCTGGTCGCATACATCTTAATCTGGAAGTAGATGTTAGTGAAGTAGGTGAAACGGTAAGTACTAGTTATGCTTTGGCCTATACAATGACCAAGCGTACCGCTACCACGGAACTTTTTCTTGATGATGGACAGACAATGGCCTTAGGCGGACTAATTAAGAAAAAATCCACTGAGGATTTAAGAAGAATGCCCTGGCTTTCTGATGTACCAGTCCTAGGTATGTTTTTCAGGCAAAAGACTACTAGAGAAGGTTGGAAATCCGATACGGATAAAATTAATGACACCGAGTTATTTATTATGTTGACTCCGCGTTTAGTCAGTCAAAAAGAAAAACCGTTGGCCGAATTGGAAACATCGCGCTCCAACATTAATCTTCCTTCAGTTAATGATGATAAGATAAAGGATCCGGTTTTAAAGTATTCAAAATTGGTACAAAAAAGAATTTTAGAAAACTTTGTTTATCCTGCTGCAGCTAAAGATGCCGGATTTCAGGGCACAGTGAAATTGACCCTTAAGCTTTCTCCTCAAGGGGATTTACTGGATGCAAAGATAAAAGAACCCTCTAACTACCGGGCGCTTGATGATGCGGCGATTAAAATTACGCAGGAGACCTCTCCTTATCCGCCATTCCCTTCTGAAATTCAAGATAAGGAAATTTGGGTGGATATTCCGATAATTTATCAGCTGGAATAAAAATGGCAAAAATAATCGTAATATTTAGCACTAAGGGCGGCGTGGGTAAGACGCTGATTGCTGCTAATTTAGCTGCTTCTTTGGCTAAAGAAGGAAAGCGTGTTTGCGCGGTAGATTTAGATACTCAGGTAGTAGGCGATATGGCGCATGTGCTGGGGGTGAATCCGCAGAATTGCATGGCCGATCTGATGAGTTATCTGAAGAAACAGCCCCAGGCAACCAAGAAGCAGGATTTTGTAGCCAAATCTAAATTTAATGACTTGGATTTTTTGGCGGGGGTACTTAAACCGCAGCAGTCCGGGTATTTGTATCCGGAGAAGCTTCCCGAAGTTTTTTCTTTTCTGGATAAAGATTATGATTATATTGTTGTAGATGCCGGAAAAAGTTTTAGCGATATCTTCCTTGCCGCGTTAAACCAGGCCAATCTGATTTTGCTTATTGTTACTCCGGACGCACTTTCTATTTACCAGACCAAATGGGCATTGGATACTTTACAGTTTTTACATTTTCCTTTGAGCATGGTTAAGCTGCTGCTTAACCGGTCTGAATCCTTATCCAGCATAAGCTGGCAGGAGATCCGCGTACATCTGCCTGTAGACATACTTGTGAAGATACCTTCGGAAGGCAAGTTGGTTAACCAGGCGGTTAATCAGGGGTTGCCTGTAGTTATTGATTCGCCCCGTTCTAAAATTGCCGCTTCCTTTGCGGAACTTACCAACGCTTTGATTTCAAACAAAACCATATTTGTAGAGCGCAGGAATCTTGATCAGATTAAGTTAAAAGAAACAGTTATGGAAAAATCTGGCCAATTCTGGGAAGCGCAAGGCTTAAATGAAGCAATCCTTGAGCCGGATGCCGGTGAAGATAAGGATGAAATTTTAATCCTTAAACGCAGAATACATACCCGCCTTTTGGAAAGCATGAATATCAAGAAATTGGATCTTAAAGTGTTTAGCGATCATAAAAAAGGCGAAGAATTAAAAAACAAAGCCGAAACAGTAGTAAGTAATCTTTTGGTGGAAGAAGCGGGGAGCTTTATTCCTTCGCAAGATGTAAGAAAAAAACTGATTAAAGAAATCTTAGATGAAGCTTTGGGGCTAGGCCCTTTAGAAGACCTTATTGCCGATCCGGATGTTACAGATATTATGGTGAATAATAAAGATGAAGTTTATGTTGAACGTTTTGGCAAGATTGAATTGACCAGTAAAAAATTTATTTCTAATGATCAGGTAAGGACAATTATTGAACGCATTATCGCTCCGATCGGCCGGCGAATTGATGAATCTGTGCCGATGGTGGATGCCCGCCTTGCCGATGGCTCAAGGGTTAACGCGATTATTTCTCCGCTGTCTTTAACCGGGCCGACATTAACGATTAGGAAGTTCCGCAAAGAAAGATACAAGACCGCAGATCTACTTAATTTTGGGGCGCTTACTTCTCCAATGGCGGATTTTATTAAGGCTTGTGTTTTATGCCGTAAAAACCTGATTGTTTCTGGAGGTACTGGTTCAGGAAAGACGACCGTGTTAAATGCGCTTTCTGAGTATATTCCAGAAGGTGAGCGGATTATAACTTTGGAGGATGCTGCCGAGTTAAAATTAAACCAACGGCACTGGATAAGGCTGGAGTCGCGTCCGCCGAACATTGAAGGTAAAGGCGCTTTAACCATTCGTGATCTTTTCCGTAATACTTTGCGTATGCGTCCGGACAGGATCATTGTAGGTGAATGCCGCGGTACCGAATCCTTGGATATGCTTCAGGCGATGAACACCGGCCATGATGGTTCTATGACGACTATTCATGCTAATTCAACCGGAGATGTCTTGAGCCGCCTGGATTCCATGATTCTTATGTCCGGAATCGAACTGCCTGCCCGCGCAATCCGTGAAATGGTTTCTTCGGCGGTAGATGTGATTGTGCATACTGCCAGGCTATCGGATGGTTCCAGGAAAGTCCTAGGTATTGCGGAAGTGGCGGGCATGAAAGATGAAATGCATATAAATTTAAATGACATATTCATTTTTAAGCAAGTCGGCGTAGACAGCCAGGGAAAAGTTCTCGGGTATTTTACCGCTACAGGCTATAAACCTACATTCCTGGATGAGATCCGTGTACGGGGAGTAGTTATTTCGGATAAGATATTTGAGCCTACCAAGCCTTAAATAATATTGATGCGCCTGATTAATCAAACCAAAAATCTTGTTTTAGCCAACCAAGTTTTTTTCGCCGGCACTCTATTTAAGAGAATTAAAGGTTTATTGGGGCAAAAAGTTTTCTTGCCTGGGCAGGGGATAGTTATATGTCCCTGTAATTCTGTGCATACTTTTTTCATGCATTTTGCCATAGATGTGCTTTTTGTGGATAGTAATTATAGGGTAATAAAGGTTTTTTCTAATCTTGCCCCGAATAGAATTACTGGTATATACTGGCGTTCCAAGCGGGTTATCGAATTACCTGCCGGAACACTTGCCCTCAGCAATACCCAGAATAAGGATCAGCTCCAGTTTTTAGAATAGCCTGCCAAACCCAATCTTATTTTTCGCTTTGTTTTCGTCCAATCTGACTTGACAGATAGAAAAAATGACGGTATAGTTAATTGAGAATGTCCAATCTGGAGGATGTATGGGAGTAATACATAAGCTTAAGCCTGAGGTTTTAAGCTTTATTATTGAGAATAAGCAAAATAATCCTGCGTTAAGTTGCCGCCATTTAACTTCGTTAGTTCTTGAGCAATTGCATATCAAGGTTTCAAAATCCAGCGTAAACGCCGTTTTTAAAGAAAAAAATTTAAGCATGCCAATTGGCAGGAGGCCTAAACTAAAAAAACGGAAGTTTAATATGCCTGTTTTACCGGTGATTGAGGATGTTGAGGCTGCTAGATTAGATAATCTGCCGCCTGAGGTTCATGAACAAGAAAATGACGAACTGGCAAAAGAAAAAGCTGCTGTCGAATCAGCCCGGATCAAGGCTCTTGAAGAGGACAGATTACGTGAAATAGAAAGATTAGCTCAGGAGGCAGAAGAAAATAAACGTAAGCAAGAAGCAGCGCGTAAACTTGAAGAAGAAAAGGCTGCTGAATTGGCCCGCGTCAAAGCCCTGGAGGAAGAAAAGCTGCGTGAGGCAGAAAGATTGGCCCGGGAAGCAGAAGAAAAAATAAAACGTGATGAAGAAATCCGTAAGCTTGCCGAAGAAAAAATTGCACAGGAATTAGCCCGGATTAAGTCTTTAGAAGAAGCTCGACTGCGAGATTTAGAAAGATTGGCCCAGGAAGCAGAAGAAAAAAGAAAACGCGATGAAGAGATTCGTAAGCTTGCTGAAGAAAAAATTGCACAGGAATTAGCCCGCGTCAAAGCCCTGGAGGAAGAAAAGCTGCGCGAGATAGAAAAGCTGGCTCAGGAAGCAGAAGAGAAGAGGCGTAAGCTCGAGGAAGAAAAAGCTGCGGCCGAATTAGCTCGAATTAAAGCTCTGGAAGAAGACAGATTACGTGAAATAGAAAGATTGGCTAAAGAGGCAGAAGAAGAAAAACGTAAGCAAGAAGCAGCGCGTAAGCTTGAAGAAGAAAAGGCTGCTGAATTAGCCCGCGTCAAAGCCCTGGAGGAAGAAAAGCTGCGTGAGGCAGAAAGATTGGCCCGGGAAGCAGAAGAAAATAGGCGTAAACAGGAATTAGAAAAAAAGATTGAAGAAGAAAAAGCAGTACAAGAAGCAGAGCTAAAAGCTGAAAGGGAAAGATGGGTAAGGTTGGCAGAGGAAGAGCAGAGAGCCAGGCAGCAAGCTAGTAAACCGCAAATAAGTAGTGAAGAAGCGGCTTCGGTAAATCCCGAGCCTGTTGTTGTTGGCATCCTCCCGGAAGATAGGGTGTGCTCGGGCGCGATAATGCTTAAAGCTTTGGATGGTTTGCTCGGCGCAAGCAAAGAAATCAACGCTGTTATTAGCAGGGCAATTGGAAGCAACCCGGAAGATTCGTTAAGCCTCACGGAAGCGTTATTGTTTAAATCCCTGTTTATTAAAGATAAATTTTCTACGGTTGGAGATTTAATAGGCGTGCAGCATCCTCCGGAAAAGATAGCCAATTATTATGCGCAAATTAAGCAGGTTACGGGCATAGGTTTGGATATTGCTAAAACCATATCCGATGTTTTTACAGAAGCCAAAGGGGTTAAGGTAAATTTTAGCGATAAGAGCGTTGTGTACTTGGATGGGCAGCTGCATTCGAGTTGGCCGGCTACGCGTTTTCCCCATGTCTTCTCAAGCACGATCTATGACCTGAAAAACAGCCTCGATAAATGTTTTTTCCAGGGGCAGCCGCTGGTTTTATTTTCTCCTCCAGGATATGACATTCTGCCCAAAGATTTTTTTAACCTACTTGTCAGTTTTTCCTCAAAAGATAATTATCCAGAAAGCCTTACTCTCTTTGGGAATCAAGCGGAGGATTTAGATAATATTCCCCTGGGCCAAGAAAATAAGTGCAGTGTAATTTTTGGGCTTTGGCCGTGGCAATTTACTTCCAGCCGTAAAGTTAAGAAGATTGGAGAATTTTCTTCGAAATATATCAGGGGGTTGGACCGGGATTTATATTTGGGTGAAATTGAAATTGACCTATTCCGGGCATCTTTAAATCAGACGATAACTTTGAGAGGGTGCGCTGTAAAGGTCGACCCCAAGGAAAAAATCCGGCTAGTCATCCTTGGCAATAAAGAACCGGCGATGGATTTAGAGACATTGGCGGACACTTATTTAAGTCATTGGCCTAATTTTGAGGAGGCATTTCAGGATTTTAGCCGTAAGATAGAACTTTTTACTTATGCCGGTAATGAGCAAAAGTTTTTCTCCAAGGAAGGTTTCGGAATGGATACTGCCGGATTAACGATGGAGGTGCCGGAAATTTTTGCAAATTATGTGAAAATGCTGGATGCTTACCTGCGCTGGCATTTCCTGACGCCAGATTACGCAGATAAAGATCTTTCTTTTACCAGCGAATGTTTTTATAAAATTCCGGTAAAACTTACTCCCAGCCAAAACAGGCTCAGGACGAAGACTTTAGTCAGTCAGGATTATCAGTTTTTAAAAGATTTGGAATATCTTAATTGCCGCCTGAATGAGCGGCAGATAAAAACGGCTGATGGCAAGGTATTTTGGTTTGAAAGCGCTTTCAAATAGGCATGAATAAATCTTGATTGTTATATTTTCAGGTGGTATATTTAATTAGTTGTAGTATGGGTAATTGGAATAAATTTAGTAATTTTAGTTAAAATGGGTGTGAAATGGTTTTAAGAAAACAGCAAAGCCAAAGTACCCTTGAATATGTAATTATTTTGGCGGTCGTCGTGGGGGCAATGCTAGCGGCCGGGGTTATCCTTAGGCCTAATTTAGAAAATGCTTATAATGCAGCATCTTCCGATTAGGAAGAGGGCAGGGAGATTTTAACTGGGTGTCAAAAATAGGAATATGAAGATTTTTCCAGAGACTAAACGGGGCCAAAGTTTTATGGAGTACACGATGTTGATTATAATCGTTGGCTCGGCGTTGATAGCGATGACTACTTACATAGTGCGGGCAATGAATGCCCGGCTTAGTTCGTAGGTGATTTATTACGTTATAAATAAAATGAAACATAGCAGAATAACTTTAAGAGCCGGAAGCGGGCAAGGTTTTATAGAATACGCGATGTTGATCATTGTCGTGAGCGCCGCGTTGATAGCGATGACTACATATTTAATGCGTTCTACAAATGCCCGGATTAAGCAGGGGCAGCAGGAATTGAATTATTATAGCGCAGAATAATATCATAAGGAGGGATGAAATGAATAAGTTCAGGAAGGGGCAAAGTACATTGGAGTATGTAATTATCCTGGCGGCTGTCGTCGGAGCGATTATTGCGGTAGGAGTGTTAATTAAGGGTAACTTAAATACTTCATATACTGCATTAGGGGATAAAATGGAAAATAAAGTAGGGGAAGTCAAATTTTAGAACCCCGTGTTTATAAGTGATTGCGCGGGCATGCCTTTAAAGGGGCAGGGAAGGAGAAAAATGTTAAGGCGATTAAAAAAAGGACAGAGCACTGCAGAATATGCCGTTGTAATTGGTTTAGTTATTGCTGCTGCGGTAGCTATGCAGGTTTATGTTAAACGCGGTATCCAGGGTAAAATGAAAGATGCGGCAGATTATAATGACCCCGCGGCTACGATGTTAAGGACTACGCAGTATGAACCGAATTATCAAACTACTGAGAATATGACAGCAACCCGGGATGCTACCGAGACAACAAGTGTTAAGCAAGGGGGAAGCGTAACCAGGGATATTAAGGGAGAAGAGGTTAGTTCCAGGGTTGGTACGACAAAGATTTTGGCAGTCGGAAATTAGGTTTCTTATGCAGAGTGATAAATATTTTCTCTAAATTAGGAGGTAAATATGTTTTGCGTTAAAAAAAGGGGACAAACAACCCTGGAAGTAGTTATTTTAATTGGTTTTGTGGTAGCTGCTTTGATTGCTATGGGCGTGTATATTAAAAGAGGTATGCAGGGTAGGCTTAGAGAATCAGCGGACCAAATCGGCGAGCAATATTCCGCAGGAAATACTACTTCTACCTATACTACTACAACAGGAATGACCCAAGTAGAAAATATGACCGCAGGCGGCGGGGTTACAACCGACATTCGGAGAAATGAACAAAGAAAGTCTGGTAACGAACAAGTAAGCGATTTTACGACAGAAAAGTAATGAAAAAAGGGCAATCGACTGTTGAATATATCTTTTTGATTGGAGTAGCGGCGGCGGCACTTATTGCTATGTTGGTTTATGTTGGCCGCAGCCTACAGGGTAGATTGCGCAACCAGTCTGAACAGTTGGGTGCTTTGCAGTATGATCCGGGGAAAACAAAAATACATAATCAGGAAACTAAAACAACAGCGTCTGTAAATAAATCCAGCAGTAGCACTACTGTTGTGTATGGCAATATGAGGGAACCCAACAAGGAAGGGGAGGCGTTGCTTGAAAAAATGAAAGAGAAGCAAAAAGAGATTGATCAATTAAAGGATGGTGGTTATACAGCGGATCAATTGAGGGCACTGAAAGACCAGGGATATGAAGACGTAGAAATAGCCGCGCTTGCAGGAGCTAAATTTGAAGGAATGTATGCTATTGAAGGCGACCATCAGGCATGGGTTGCTTTTAACTCAGATCCCAAGGAGGTTGATTCTGATGAGGAATCAACATTAATTTTTCCATCAGATGGAGTAGTTGCGAAATACACAGATGAATTAAACAAAAAATATGACGATCTTAAAGAGTTGAGCGATGCTTATGAAGAGTCGGATAAAAAATGGAAAGAGCGGGAGATAAAAGAAGATAGTACTTCTTCTAGCAGTTCAAGCAGCGAAAGCGGAGAAACAGGCAATATAAAAGATATAAGTGAGCAGTTGGGTGAATTGTGAAATTAGTATTTTTGCGTAAAGGGCAGAATTTAGTTGACCTGGCGTTGCTTATTATGCTGGTAGGGATAGTAGTGACTAGTATGGGGCTTTATATCCGGCGAAGTATGCAGGGAAAAGTGAAGGATATGACGGATTATGTCTTAACTAGTGGGCAGGCGCCAGATGAAGAGGGAAAGAATCGTCGGGCTGTCTCTTCCCTGGATTCAACGATGACCATGAAAGAGCTTAGTGGGGGAGGTAAAAGTTTAATTGGAAGCGAGCGTTCAAATTATAAGTATGAGCCGACAGATTAATTGGTTCAGGAAAGCGATGTTTACCAAATTATTTCTGAGAAGCTATTTTTGAAAAATGAATTTTTAAGAAAGGATAGCGATGTTGAATAGTCGAAAAGCCCAGGCAATTCTGGAATTAGCTGTTCTGGGTTCGATAGTCATTATGGCCTTTTCGATTGCGATTACTCGTAGTGAAAGAGCTAACCGCCAGCAATCCTATATGCAGCAGGCTTTTCGCGCAGCCTTGAAAGCAGCAAAAACAATTAATAGCTCAGCGCAATGGCAGACAATGGATTTTCGCAGAATGCCAAATGTAACTAACCCCATGGAATTAGGTGAGTTGCAGCAATTCTCCGGCGGCAATAATGTGCTTTGGTCAGATGGTAAGAAAGATGCGACGCAAGCTGAACCGGAAGCCAAAGGATGGTTTCAGCTTAATCATGGTTCTCCGATTGAGATCCCCGTTAATAGCGAAGGTTTATATAATACAACTGTAACCAGTTCTACTAGTTATAGTAGTAACGCACACGGAACAACCTCTTTTGATAAAAAAGAAAATAATGGCAGTATTTCTACTCGAAAATCACTAGTTGCTACCGATAACATGAGCGGTAGTGCTGATATCAGCGGTACGTCAGTTGATCTTGGCAGCAGCCTGGGTGCTCATGGTAAATATACGGGCGGGGGTATAAATCGTTCAAGGGATATGCAATAATGAAAAAGGCCCAAGCAACTTTAGAATTTACACTAGCTTTTATTGTAATGGTAGCTTTAATTGCCGGGTTATTAAATTTGTGGTCCTGGTCTAATGGGCATATTGGTGCACGCCAGGGGGCATATGAGGGTAGCCGGGTGGGTGCGGGATCCAAAGACTCTCCCGGTGAGCCGGCGGTGCCTTATGGAGCCGGGCAGATTACCGATAGCCGGACGTATTTATTTAAAAAGTAGAATAAGATAAGCTGTTTACTTTTAGCGTATGAAAAATAAAAAATTTAAGCAACAAAATAGTTTATCCGGCCAGATTTTTCCATTGCTGCTTATTTGTATAGCGGCTTTGATTGTTGCTGCTAAAATTTCTATTTCAGCAGGTAAGGGGGCGGTGAATAAAACATCTGTTTCAAACGGTGCTGACGCCTGTTCTTTGGCTGCCGGTTCCGTATGGGCCGCGGCTTTTAATAATCTGGTAACTAAAAATCAAGAAATGGAGAATTATTATATTTATGCTTTAGCTAGCTATACATATCTTTATAGCTTAGCGGATGATGAGGGTGAGGAATTCACCGGTTATACCAGGCAAGGAATAAAGTTTCTTGATCTTGCGCAAGCACAAGCCAATTCGGCTTTAGCTGAGATTAAAATTAGAGGAGATGTTTGTGAACGGGGAGTAGCGGGCGGTAAGATATGGACGCATCAGAAAGAAGGCGCCGATTTTAATGCTAAAGAAGGTGATAACGAGAATGATTCGCCGGATAGTACTGATATTAGAGCTGCCGGGGCGGCATTTTTGGCAGCGCGTTTTTTTCTTGGCCGGGCTGTCCTTGCGTACTATATGCAATTTTTAACGAGTACTTTTAAGCAGAATCAGATAGCGAAATATTGTAATGCCCGGGCTTCGATGGATCAGGCTTTTGAAGATGCCAAGGCCACGGGGATACAGTATGCATTTGAAAACAGCGGGACATCCGGCAAGTCTCCTAACGGAGATGCTTTTTCTCTTTGGCTGGGGACCGGTAAGTATAAAGATGATCCTTCTTTTCAAGATACAAGTACTAACGCAACTTATAACTGGAAATGGGATTCCAAATGCGGGACAAGCGAGTGCGGAGCCACGGTTATTTTAGATACCCCTAAGATAACAGACTATAAACTTAGGCGTACTTTGCTTCCTTTTCCGAGTGAATACACATTTAGTGTTCCCGCAGAGGTTCTGGCTTTGGAGTTGGATGCTATTAAAGATGTCGAACTTGATATTACGGATGACCCATTCCATGCTCAAGCTTATTTATACTTAACTACTATAATGGCGGAAATATCTGCTAGACTGCAAGATTATTCGATTCTGGGCAGGGAGAGTTGGCAAGCAACCAAAAATGCTCAATCCTGCTGTGAGACCGTGGATGATGACCCCAATGCTGAGAGTACTTGTGATACGGCGATCAAAACCTATTATGATAACGCTCAGATTTACGTAAATACACTTCTCAATGGCCAAACAGAACCTTCTTTCGTAGCTGGACAAACAAAGATGTGTGCGGCGTTAGATGTCCTTGTCCAGGGTGGAGGCTTGTGTTCGGGGGCTTGTGGAAATCTTTTGTTAGCAAGGTCACTGCAGGCTTCCGATAAATATACTTTTAACGATGTTTGGAATACAGAGGGGTGGACTACAACGGAGTCTTTATCCACTGAATCCGGCGAAACATGTACTAGTTATGACGATCTTACTGCCGCCCAGGAGGCTGCCGGCGCAGACGATGAATCCGCGGGTAAGGCTGTAACGGATTTTATGAAAACAGTGCCGATGTTTATCGCTATCGGAGATGAGCCTGTTTTCGAAGGGCCTCCGGCTCCTTGGCAGAATAAATGCAGCATAACATCATATTGTAATAATATATACAGTAGCGGTACTAATAGTTGCGGCGGTTCAGCTACTACAAGTACCAGCACGTCGGAATTTCAAGGAGAGGGAGCATTAAAGACGTTTGATGATAAATATGAAACTGAAATAATTTCAACTAGTTAAGCCAGCGGGTTGTTATCCGGTAAAATTTTATTGTTTATTTGATCGAAGGTGTTTATTAGGGGTTTGATGTTTCCCCAAGGCGGGAAAGTACAATGATTATTAGTAAATTATTGAAAGCAGCCAGAGCGGGTCTTTTTATTGTAGTTTTTTTGTCCTTTGCTGGGATTTGTGCCGCAGAATTGAATGTACCTCTGCCGCAGGGGGCTGTGAAAGTTGGAGAACAGCAATCTGAGTTCGGTTCATTAGGTTTATCCGTTAGGATATATAAAGCTCCTTTGAATGAAGATGGGGTATATGCGTTTTATGAAGAAAAAATGGCTGCTGCTGGCTGGAACCTGAGCAAGAAAGGAGTTTTTACAAAGGGCAGGCAGCGGATTGTAATGCGGTGTTATCCCAAAAAGAATAATGAAACAAAGTTTAGTATTACGGTAAGCAATCTGCCAGATATAAATAAATTGTTAGCTACAATTAAAAAAAAGCCGGATAAATTGACTTTTATGCCCATTTATCCGGGTAGCGTGCAGGTTCTTTCCATGAAATTCTCGGGCGTTATTTCCTATGTTTATGAAACAGAGGACATCTTGAAGGATGTGGTTTTTTTCTATGAATCCAGCATGTTAAAATATGGCTGGGGGCTTGTTGATCGGGAACCGGTTACAGGTGTCGCAAACAAGGTGACTTTATTATTCCATAGGCGAAATGGAGAAGTCTGTAAGATTAAAGTGGATAGTGCCCCAGCGGGCGGATTAAGCGGTTTATTAAGCCGGGAAGAGTCAGCTACTTCCAAGGTAAGCGCAAAACCGTCAGATAAAACCAGGATTTCAGTAGAGTATAAATTATAATGTTTATAAAAAGACCGGGGCACAGTGCACAGTCGATCGTAGAATATTTAGCGATATTTATTGTGATTATCGGTATATTTATTATTGCGGGTTCATATTATAAGCGTAACCTGCAGGGTAAGTATAAACAGGCAGGGGACGCCTTGGGTGGCGGTGAACAGTACACTCCTTAATCAGAAATACAATACCGGAGAAATATGATTTTATTGCTTTTCATTTTGATTTTGTGTTCAATTATCTTAATTTCATTTAGCCTTTTGCCGGTTATCGTCCAGAAGATACAATCCTGGCAGCAGCAGAAAGAAGTAGTGTTAGCTAAGGAAATGGATGAAATGTTCTATGACAAAAGCCCTAAGAACATTGTTATGCTTTATTATATACTTCCTTTGGCCTTCGGAATAGGCGGTTATGTCTTTCTGCAATCCCAGATTTTTATGATTTTTGGTGTGATTATTGGAGTAGCGATTCCAAATTTTATTCTTAAAGCGCGTTATAAAATGAGAATCAAGAAGTTTAATGATCAGCTTTTGGACGCAATTAATATGCTTTCAAGCTGCATAAAAGGCGGATTAAGCCTTTTACAGGGGTTGGAAGTGTTAGTGGAAGAAATGCCTGCTCCGATCAGCCAGGAGCTAGGTTTGGTGGTTAGGGAGAATAAGATGGGCATACCTTTGGAGGAGTGCCTGAGCCGCCTGAACAAAAGGTTGAATATTGATGAACTTGGGCTAGTGGTTAATGCGCTCTTAGTTGCGCGTGAAACCGGTGGTGAATTAACCAAGGTGTTTAGCCGTTTAACGGTAACCATTCGCGATAATCGTAAATTAAGGGAGAGTATTCAAACTCTTACTATGCAAGGAAGGATGCAGGGGGCGATTATGTCCTTTTTGCCTATCGGGTTTGTATTTTGGGTTCTTTCAGTGAATAAGAGCCATTTTGACATCATGTTTAGTAGCGATATAGGCAGGATGCTTTTAATTGTAGCCGTGGTGTTGCAAGTCGTCGGTATGTTTTTAATTAAGAAATTCAGTACAATCAATATCTAATATGGAAATAGTTATATTTATTTTAATTATAGGTTCAGTAGGCTTGGTAGTTTGGGGCTTGATTTCTTCCCGCTTCAGCACTCTTTTACGGATGCCCCAAGACGGAACGACTGTGAAAGTGCCGCCTGTTCCTTTTGATCTAGCGCGGATTCTGCCAACCGGTGCATTTTTACAGAGTACGGGAATGGCGGCTAGTTTGAAAAAATCCTTGGATAATGCGCATGTTCGTATTACTCCCGGGGGATTTTTCAATCTAAAAATACTTTTATGTCTTCTTTTAGGGGGCATGTCGGTGGCCTTTGTTGGAAAACCGGATCCGCTGTTACTGATAATATTTATTGCTATTGGCTATGTTCTCCCGGATTTTTATTTAAGGCGTAAAGTTACCCAGCGTAAAAATTTAATCGTTCGCCGCCTGCCGGAAACAGTAGATTTATTAGGGCTTTGTATCGAAGCCGGCCTGGATTTTGTTAACGCAGTAAAATGGGTGATTGAGAGGACTCCGCACACTCCCATGACGGAAGAGTTGGCTTTTGTGGTTGATGAAATTAAATGGGGTAAACCGCGTATTCAGGCTTTAAAAGATATGGCGCGCCGCCTGGAAATATCCGAGATGAGTTCTTTTGTGCAGACAATTATTCAGGCAGAACGCATGGGTACCCCGGTAGCTGAAGCATTTGCTATACTTTCTGAAGATGCCCGCGCGCAAAGATTTCATCGCGGGGAAAGAATTGCCTTGCAAGCCCCGATTAAGATTCTCTTGCCTCTAATCTTCTTCATTATGCCGGTCATTGGCATCGTTGTTGGTGGGCCCATCCTGCTAACCTTTATGCAGGGCGGCATCAAAGGTTTCTAATTAAACCCGATTTTGTAAGTTATCTTTTATCTGAGAAATAGTTACTATTTTGGCATCCTCGACTGTAATTAGCTGCAAGTTTTATTTAAGCAGTAAGCTAAAACAGTCAGTAGTTTATAGAGTTGGTATATGCTGTTGTTTTCTTCCCGCTGATGTGAATCCTACGTTTTTCTCCTGTGGCACTAAACCCGGTTTATTTGTTAATCACCCAAGATATTGAATTTTTATTTGTTCTTCGACCCAAGTGAAGAATTTAGTTATTAAGGTTAACGTTGGTTCTTGTTTGTTTGCTGGCACTCACAAGTACTGCGTGAATAAAAGATTAAGGTGCTTGCCCACCGCTTGTCGATACTCACTGGACTACAGTAGATAAAAGATTTAAAGTATCCGTTTTTTGTTAGATTTACTATTCTTTTTACGTCAATTGGGGAGTATCGATAAAACCTAAACAAACCCCAAATTAATCAAATTCAAAACTCAAAAACGTACGATTCAAGGGATATAGTCCTGGTTTTAGTAGGAAGGTGTTTAGCTATGTAATACAGCTAATAAAGATAAAGATAAAGATAATAACTAATTTGGAGGTAGCCAAGCAGTTAATTAGGTTAGCTGCTCCTGCGGGAGTTAACTATCTTAAAGTTGAAGAGCTTCTACGTAGATAAATATTTCTTGATGGAGATAGAAATAGCCAGAAAAGAAGTCAGGGAAAGCAGGCGTTGACTAGTTTTAAGTGATCCCCCAAAAGAATAGGAAAAGCAATAAAAGAACTAGTAAATAGGTTTAATCAATTAGTGAAAATATTAGGGTTCACTGTAAGTAATTTCGGGAAATTCTTTAGTTTTGAGTTTATTGTTTAGTGTTTATTTAGAACTGAAAGTAGCATTTTACTGTATTAAAATTGTCCATTCTGTACGTAGCAATCGATGAATTGTCCACTCTAAATATTTATTTGTCCAAACTAGGAAACAACTTCAGGAAGGCGGTGTTTTTTAGCATATTTATTAATAATTAGAAAAAAATCGGCATCCTCCTGTTTTATAATTCGATTATTTGGGGTTATAGCTGGGTGTTTTATCAATTCTCATGTGTTGTATTTATTCAATAACCTGCATTTAAAGCTCCCTAAATAGTAAAATTCTTTAGGAAAGAAAACGTTACCAAAATTACCGTTTTTTTACTTGACAGCGTCTATCTGGGATGTTATATTTGAGTGTAAGTTGAAAGGGTAAACTTAGAGTAATCTAGGGACACAAAGCCACGGGTCCTTAAGTCAGAAGAAGTTCAAGGATAGCCGGGTTGCCAGGACCGACGAGAGTTGGAGTAGACAACTCGATTTTATTTGAGAACTTAATAAGAAATTTTAAAAACGATTTAAAATCTGGTGACTCTTATGAAAAGAAG
>JAQTQG010000029.1 GCA_028712375.1 Candidatus Omnitrophota bacterium | reverse complement strand
ATCTCATCCTCGAATAACTGCAGCAGTTCCCAAGCACGATTGGTCAACGGTTTAGTGGACTGCTTAATAAATTCGCAAATAAGCTCCTGTATGCTATCCCGAATTTTCGTTTTTTGGTTTTTTGCGTCAAATGACAACGAACGCATCTTTTCCTGGTACACAAAACGCATCCAGTAGGCAAACAAACGGTCGCTGACTTTAAGAAAATCCCCGCTGCGGGTAATTGCATCTAATTCTAAAAGATAATTAATCCTGGCCACCAGATCTTTTTTTTGCTTGCGTAAAATATGCGCGATATCTTTAATGCGGTTGCGCCCGGAAGCAATTAAATAAAATATCGAAACGTAATCATTGCTGGCATCCGCATCTAAAAAACGTTTAATATAATTAGAAAACCTCTGATTAAGAATACCAGAGGTATTAAACAAGAGGTCTTCAAGAATATCTGTTATATTTTCACCGCCTATATTGTTTTGGCTTTTACCGAAATTTACCGGGATAACCCCTTCCGTGCTTTTCGGTAAAGCATCGGCAATCAATTCCAGATACAAAGGATACCCGCCGGTAAAGTTAATAATAAAATTTTTAAGCTGCGGGCTGAACTTTAGGCTCGGGACATGTTGATCTAAATAATACCCGCTAGTAATAACATCAAACGGCTCAACAGTAATAAGCTCGAAATTACCAAACAATAAAGAAAGTTGTTTAGACAGTATAACCTTGGTTTTAAACATTCTGGAACTAGCTAGGCAATAAAGAGTATTCTTCTGTACCATAAGCAGTTTACTCCATTCCCGATACAAGTTCTTTACGCCAAGGTCTTCCAAATTATGAAATTCATCAAAAAACAAAACAGTAAATTTGCCAGATTCCTGATTAATCAATTCCGGCAAATTAAAAAGCTCGCCAATGATATTAATTTTCTTGCGCCGGGAAAGCTCGGCAAGTATAAAATTAATTTTTTCCGAAGTTTTCGGCACATACCGGGAAGATTTACTAATCAAATAATCCAAATCCTCTTTTAGCGGCAGCCCGCTATTTAAAAGAAAATTGTAAAGTAAAGCGCCGATAAATCTTTTAGCAAACCCGTCGAGGGACTCGGGCCGCACCTCTAAATACACAGTAATAATCCGAGGGTCGTAAAAATTAGCCAAAAACTTAGAAATAATGCTAGTCTTCCCAACATTTTCATCGCCAATAATAGCGATATTTTGACGATACCCTTCTTTCAGGCCATTAACCCTTTTTTCAAGTATCTGAATATAATTTCTTCGGTCAAAAAATTTATCTTTTATCATGATAAATAAAATAGTGGATTTTGGGGTAAAACACCTTTACGAATTTCAAAATGCAAATAACTGGCCTTATCTCTGACGCTGATACCCACCCGGCCAATTAGCGCACCTCTTTGCACATCTTCTCCGGGCTGCACAAGAATTTCCGAAGCCCTGGCATAAATACTACGCAACCCATCACCATGGTCAATAATAATAGTTTTACCGTAGTTACCAAAACTATTCGCACAAAAAACTACTCTGCCGCTACGCGTAGCCAATATATTAGAACCCGGTGCAGCCTGAATATTAATACCTCTATTAATTAAATTACGATAAACGGTGCCGAACCCGGCAAGCACCCTGCCTCTTAACGGCCAGACAAAATCATCCCCCCTGGATTTTACAGGAATATTCTGCATGCTTACCCGATGAGGAATTAAAATTACCTGCCCTATTTCGATAGTTGCGCCTTCAGAAATATGATTTAAGCGGATAATATCATCAATATCCACATCATAAAGCCTGGATATCCTCCAAAGTGTCTGGCCGGCCTCTACACGATGGTACACTCCGGGAACTCCTTGAGCCAAAGGAGGTAAAGCAGGAACAGTACGCGTAGGAACCACTGCACAACCTGTTAATATGAAAACTATTAGTATAAAAATACTTTTTTTCATAATCCTACTTATATTTTCTACTTTTTAATTTGTGGACGGTAAACAGTTACTTACCGGCAGTAAGCCGTTTACCAATTATCCATAAATTTAAGCGGGTGAGCGGAATCGAACCGCCATGTGCAGCTTGGGAAGCTGCCATTCTACCACTGAATTACACCCGCGATACATATCGCGCACTTGCGCAATTCCTCTAAGCGCAAGGTGCGCGCATTATTCTATTAACGCAATTCCACTAGGCGTTGGGTGCGTGCATTACCTCTTCTTACAATCTTCCATTAATTTTATAGAGCAATACTTCCCGCACATTGTACAAACACTGGAAAGTTTCGGCTTGCTGCTTAATCTATACGCCCGAGCTTTATCTGGATCAATCGATAGCTCAATTTGTTTTTTCCAATTACGTGCTTGACGGGCAACCGAAATATTCCTATCCCAGGTAATTGCCGACTCCCTGCGCTTAACTAAATCACCGGCATGTGCGGCAATCCGGCAGGCAATTACTCCATCCCTTACATCACTGGCAGTCGGATGGCGCAAGTGTTCAGCGGGAGTCACATAACAAAGAAAATCGGCTCCAACTCCGGCAGCAATTGCCCCTCCGATAGCCGAAGTAATATGGTCATACCCGGCAGCCACATCAGTCACTAGCGGCCCTAATACATAAAAAGGCGCGCCGGAACAATATTTTTTTTCTAAAACAATATTTTTTTTAATCTGGTCCAACGGAACATGGCCTGGCCCCTCGATCATCACCTGCACACCTCTAGCCCTGGCGCGTTTAGCTAGTTCTCCCAAAATTTTTAATTCCGCAATTTGAGCTTTATCGGTAGCATCCAGAATCGAACCCGGCCTCAACCCATCACCCAGGCTTAAAGTTATATCATATTTATAAGCAATTTCCAGAATTTGCTGGAAATGCGAATAAAAAGGATTTTCCTGTTTATGGTATTTCATCCAGCTGGCCATAATTGCCCCGCCGCGTGAAACCACACCCATTAAACGCTTGTGGACCTTTAATACTTCTAAGCTGCTCCGGGTTACTCCGCTATGAATGGTAAAAAAATCTACTCCCTGGGCAGCTTGATCATTTAATACTTCTAGAATATCCTGAGCGCTGAATTTTAAAAAATTTTTATTCTTTTTCTGCGCCCTGACTGCTGCCTCATAAACCGGAACAGTCCCTACCGGGACTGTGGAATATTTTAAAACTTCTTTTCTCACTTTAACAAGATCTCCGCCTACGCTTAAATCCATTAATGCGTCCGCACCATATTTTATAGCGATTTTAAGTTTCTGAATTTCATCGGCAATGCTGGATTCATCTGTAGAGATGCCGATATTAGCATTAACCTTGGTTGATAGCCCCCTTCCAACAGCAAAAGGCTTCGTTATCTTATGCTTCATGTTTAAAGGAATAACTGCCTGCCCTGCGCGGATAAGCCGCATAAGCTCTTTAGGCTCCATGCGTTCTTTTTGAGCAACTTTGCGCATAAGCGCGGTAACAATATTATTCTTAGCGTATTCCAGCTGAGTCATATCTTTTTAGTTCTCCATAAAGCTGTTTAGCCGCTTGCTTGGGGTTACCGGCTCGCAAAACCGCACGGCACACTGCAGCACGGCTAATTCCGGCGGCAGTAATCTTTCTAATGTTAGCGGCGCAAATATTACCGATAACAAAATAAGGTATCTTTAATTTAGCTTTTAATCCGGCAGCCGCTTTTAAACCAATACCTGAAACGCCGGGTTTAGTAGCAGTAGCATATATCGGGCCAAAACCTATGTAATCTGCCCCATCTTCTTGCGCTTTTAATGCTTGAGCCAGATTATGGCAAGAAATTCCAATAATTTTATCTTTACCTAGTATCTTTTTAGCTTGCTTTAACGGTAAATCTTCCTGCCCCAAATGTACACCATCCGCTAAAACAGCAGCCGCCACATCAACATAATCATTAACAATAAAAAGTGTTTTAGTCCGGCGCGCCTGTTTTGCCAACTTAACCGCAAATTTTAAAACATCCGCTTTAGCGCTTAATTTATCTCTGAGCTGAATCAAACCAATCTCGGGGCCGGAAATCAATCCTGTGATTTTTTTCAAAGAGAACTTGGGAAAACCTGGCCTATCTAAAATCAGATACAGCTGAGACTTTTCTAAAAGATTTTTTCTCAATTTCATAAACTTTGTAACGCAGCTTTTTAAAACCTAAAGCCGCTCTAATGTCTATTAATTTACTAAACTCTTCCAGGACGCGCAAAGATTCTTTAACTCTCTGAATATTAGCCTGAAAAATATCTTTACAGTTGCCCCGCTTAAGCTCACCGCTGGAATTTAACCTTCCCACATCTGTATTTACTCTTCGATGGCTAAGCAAGTTAGCTTTTAGATAAACACTGCTGCTTAGAATATCGATCTTATGCCTGATTGCTTTAAGTTGAGCTGTAATTCTGTGGTCATCCAAAATAAAACGGGTAATTTCTTCACAAACACGCAACCCTTCCTTAACCCGGTTTAAATTAGCATCGGCAATACGGTTAATATTAAACTCTTGATGCTCCGATTTAGTATAACCCTTAACCGCAACAGGCAGGCAGGAGTTATTTTTTCGCAAAATCCCTGACAATTTTTTCAATGATTGCGCTAGTTGAACGACCTTTAACTAAATGGACAGTAAGCACTTTACCGCCGTAACTTTCTACGAAATCTGCACCAATTATCTTTTTCTTGCTCCAATCTGCCCCCTTAATCAAAATATCCGGCTTAAGCGTTTTAATTAAATGCAAAGGATTATCCTGTTTAAACAAAACAACAAAATCCACACTGGCCAGTCCGGCCACTGTTCTTAAACGGTCATTTTGCCTGATTACCGGGCGATTTTTTGCTTTAATCTTTTTAATAGAAGAGTCACTGTTTACCGCTACTACAAGATAATCCCCTTTATTACGGGCATCCTGAAGGTACTTAACATGGCCATAATGCAAAATATCAAAACAGCCGTTAGTAAAAACTATCCGCTTGCCTTTGTGCTTAAGGCGCATAATTTTCCGCTTAAGGCTGGAAAGTGAGCTTACTTTTGTTCCTGACAAAGTGCCTGCTCGATCATTTCGCATATTATGTGGGCAATGGTAATATGTGCTTCCTGAATTCTGGCAGTAATTTTGGATGGTACAACCAGGGATACATCAGCCAGCTTCACAATATCCCCTCCGTCTCCACCGCTTAAAGCCACGGTTTTTATCCCCATCTTTTTTGCTTGCTTAATTCCTAAAGCTACATTTTTTGCTTTTCCACTGGTAGATATGCCCAATACAACATCATTTTTCTTCCCTAAGGCTTCTACCTGACGAGAAAAAACCACATCATAACCGTAATCATTGGCCAAAGAAGTAAGTATCGCGGTATTGGTAGTCAAGGCAATGCCCGCCAGTGCCGAGCGATCCTTTTTAAAACGCCCGACTAACTCCGCAGCAATATGTTGGCTATCACTAGCTGAACCGCCGTTTCCAAAAACAATTACTTTACCGTCTTTCTTTAAACAATCGATCATCAACTGCGCAATCTCAGCGATTTGGCCAATCTGATTACGAAGAATTTCTTCTTTAACCTGTATGCTTTCCAAAAGTATATCTTTTATTCTTTCACGCATGCTTTCCTCCGCCTGGAGAACACCCGTACAATACAAAACAACACGGTGTGCCTTCCTAACTTCTATTCATCAACGCCAAATGAAATAACTGCACTTTAACCAAAAAACACCTTGGCAATATCATAAAGATCATCATCAACTGTTTTCAAGGCTTTTACTGCTTCAGATAAAGGCACGTCGATTATTTTGTTTCCGGACAAAGCCACCATTTGGCCGAATTTTTTTCCAATTACCAATTCAACGGCTTTCACGCCAAAACGCGTGCCTAATACACGGTCAAAAGCAGTGGGTGACCCACCCCTTTGAATATGGCCCAAAACACTAACCCTGGTTTCAAAACCTGTTCTTTTCTCAATCAGCCCTGCCAGATTTTCACCAATTCCGCCTAATCTCACATGGCCAAAAGCATCTAATTTCTGCTCCTGGGTGACCATACTGCCATCCTTAAACTGAGCGCCCTCTGCAACCACTACAATACTAAAAGTTTTACCCCGCTCATGCCTTTGTTTAATGATTTTACAAACTTCATCCAAATCAATCGGAATCTCCGGAATTAAAATTACATCTGCCCCTCCGGCGATGCCAGCCTCAACGGCAATCCAACCCGCATGCCTCCCCATCACTTCAGCGACAATAATCCGATGATGGCTTTCTGCTGTCGTATGCAAACGATCAATACACTCCATCGCTACATTTAAAGCAGTATCAAAACCAAAAGTATAATCCGTTGCCGAAAGGTCATTATCAATAGTTTTAGGAACTCCCACAACAGGCAATCCATCTTTAAACAACTTGGAAGCCACCCCTAAAGTATCCTCTCCGCCCACAGCAACTAAAGCATCCAAACCCATCTTCTTAAAATTATCTTTTACTTTTTGTAAATCACCTTCTTGTTTATAAGGATTGGTCCGGCTTGTTCCCAGAATCGTACCACCCTTAGGTAAAATCCCTGAGACTGTATTAATATCCAGAGACATTGTGTCATTCTGCACTAGCCCCTTCCAACCATTCTTTATACCCACAATTTGATAACCCGCCAATAAAGCTTTACGCACTACCGCCCGGATAACCGGATTTAAACCTGGACAATCACCGCCGCCTGTAAGAATACCGATCCTTGCCACTTTTATTCCTCCTTTAAATGAGCAGACAACTTACGGAACAATAGTGACGTAAGTTGTGGCCGCCAGGCCGTCTGCGAATTTATTCCGCCGAATAACAAAAACTCTAAAGAGTTTTTGTTAGCTTCTGAGGCGGAAGCTTCCTTTAAATTAATCGCTTAACATTCCGTTATGTTTAAACAACCCTGCCATACCCGCCAAAGGGTATCGCCGGTTCATCCTTTTCAGAATCTTTCTTTCTACGATTATCTTTTTCATCATGGGCAATCTTAGCAACATGAATCCTGATAATAATCTGTTCATCAACTCCCAGCACTTCCTGAATTTTACTTTTGGTTATATCCTGAAGGCGGCCGGTCAATTCCGGAATATTGGCCTCAGAACGTAAAACCACGCGCATTTCAACAATAATGCCCTTCTTATTCGCCACCACATTTGGCCTTAATTCTTTAACTTCCGGGATTATAGCTGCTAAACGCCGGATAAGATCTTCTACTGCCGAAAGCGAAATAGTTACCTGGCCGCTGGAAGTAGTAAACGCAATAGTCCTTTCCCTTTGAAATTTCCCCAGGATAATCTGTGCAAATGAAAAACTGATTAAAATTAGGAGCGCACCGGACAACCCAATAACTACCCGTGAATTTTGGCTGCTTTGTGCAAAAATAAGCAAGTTATTAATATCCGCAGGTAAAAATAAATCAAACGCAAATACAATCAACGCCAAGCCAATTACCATAATCATTACAGCATAAAACACAATCCCCAAAACGGTAAAGAATCTCATTGCTTAGCCCCTTTCTATGCCCTGCACATTTACATTAATTTCCTTAATAGAGAGATTGCTCATTTTTTCTAATGCCAGGCGTACATTTTCCTGGACACGATTGGCGGTTTCCGGAATATTATAACCATACTTGATGACTATTGGTATCTCTACTTTTACTTCTTCGTTCTTAGAAATATCCACCTTAATTGCTGAAGAGAAACTTTTCCCTAACAATGCCATTAATCCGCTCTTTAAATCCCTGCCCACTCTTTTGACCCCTTCAATCTCGGAGGCAGCAATCGAAGATATTGATGAAATTACATTTCTATGTATTTTTAAAATTCCAAGCTCATTGCGTGATTCATCGCGATTCATCGGGCACCTTCCTGCCTGCCGGTAAGCAGGCTTTTTTATTTAACTATTTAAATACATAGTTTTATGGCGGAATATTTAAAAAGTGCGGAGTTCATTATTCCCCCTTACCTTCATTATCCAAAAGATCCTGCACAAAATGGGTAGAAATATCGCCTTTTTTAAACAAAGGATTATCCATTAGCTTAAGATGAAAAGGTATGGTAGTTTTAATCGGAGCGACGTGAAATTCACTTAAGGCCCGGCGCATAGTCTTAATCGCATCCTGACGGTTATTGCCGTGCACAATCAATTTAGCCACCAGCGAATCATAATATGGAGGCACTTCGTAACCGGCATAAATATGCGTGTCCACGCGTACATTCGGCCCTCCGGGAAGAATCAACGACTCCACCTTTCCGGGAGAAGGCATAAAATTATTCTCTGAATCTTCGGCATTAATACGGCATTCGATTGCTGCCCCCCGCAATTGCACATCTTCCTGAGTAAATTTAAGCTTTTCTCCGGCAGCCACCCGGATCTGTTCCTTAATCAAATCTATGCCGGTAACCATTTCCGTAACCGGATGCTCCACCTGAATTCGTGTATTCATCTCCATAAAATAAAAATTCCCGTTTTTTTCATCCAGTAAAAACTCAATCGTTCCGCAGCTAAGGTAATTAATGGATTTCATGCCTTTTAAAACCATTTCGCCTAATTTACGGCGCATCTTACTATCTACTGCCGGAGAAGGTGATTCTTCCAGCAATTTTTGGTGCCTTCTCTGAATACTGCAGTCTCTTTCGCCTAATTGAATAACATGGCCAGAACGGTCTGCAATAATCTGTACTTCAATATGACGCGGCCTTTCAATATACTTTTCGATATAAACACTAGAATTACCAAAGTTAGCTTCGGCTTCCGTCTGGGCAGTAAGCAGGCTGGAAACAAGAGTTAAATCATTATGGCAAATACGCATTCCTTTTCCACCGCCACCGGCAGCCGCCTTAATAATTACCGGATAACCGATTAACTTAGCAGTTTTGAGAGCCTCTTCTTTATTTTTGATAATCGCCCGGCTTCCAGGGACAATCGGCAGTCCGGCTTTTTGCATAGTGGTACGTGCTGCCATCTTATCCCCCATCAAGCGCATATTTTCAGGAGTCGGGCCGATAAAAGTAATCTTGCAAGATTCACAAATCTCAGCAAAGTGCGCATTTTCAGCCAAAAATCCATACCCCGGATGTATAGCTTCAACATCGGCGATTTCAGCAGCACTAATAATTGCGGGAATATTTAAATAGCTATTACTGGAAGATGCCTGACCGATACAAATTGCTTCATCAGCAAAACGTACGTGCAAGCTGTTACGGTCGGCCTGAGAATAGACAGCCACAGTACGGATGCCCATTTCATGACAAGCGCGGATTATTCTTAAGGCGATTTCGCCCCGGTTAGCAATGAGAATTTTAGAAAACATCTTTATGAGCGCAGAAATTTTACGCTAATCAAATACCTTTATAATTTTGTTCAGCACCGCCTTTTACGAATACTAGCGAAGAAAAGTCAGCACCTTAATTTAAAGTGGATCAATAAGAAAAAGCGACTGGCCAAATTCTACAGGTTCAGCATTATCAACTAATATTTCCAGGATTTTCCCTCTGATCTCAGATTTTATTTCATTCATTAATTTCATTGCTTCAATAATACAGATAACCTGGCCGGGTTCGATAACCTGGCCGACTTCCACATATGCAGGAGCTTCAGGATTAGGTGCCCGATAAAAAGTACCCACCATAGGTGATTTTATCTCCACACTTTTAATTACTATTTTTTCCTCGGACTGTGGCAAGCTTTGAACATTGGCTCCAGAAGCAGCGGGAGCTTGAGCTGAATAAATTATAGGAGATTGGCTTCCTTCGAATCCAGTGGCAGTTTTCTTAAGCCGGATACGCATATCATCTTTCTCTACCTCCAACTCAGCAAGGCCGTTTTCGTTCATTAAATTAATCATTTCTTTGATTTCTTTAATATTCATTCAGGACTCCTTATCTCCCTATAGGTAACGCCGGAACAATCTTCGCCGCCAGGCGAATACCAACGCGCTCTCTATCAGCGTTAAACACTGATTAGCGCTGGGCACCTTACTTTAATTAATCCTTTCAACGTAAGTGCCGCCGGTACGCGTATCAACTTTAATCTTATCCCCTACATTAATAAACAGCGGAACCTGGATAACTGCCCCGGTATCCACGGTAGCCGGCTTATTGCCGCTCTTCGATGAATCGCCTTTAAACCCGGGTTCGGTTTCCGCAATCGTAAATTCAATAAAATTAGGCAGGTTAACGTATAAAGTTTCACCTTTATAAAAATACCCCATAATCTCCAGATTATCTTTAAGAAGCTTGGCTTTCTCTGCGATAATGTTTTCCGCTATCGCAATTTCTTCAAAATTCTCCGTATCCATAAAATGAAACATGCCGCCGCTGGAATATTGATATTGCAGCTTGCGCTCCTCAATATAAGCCTCATCTATTTTTTCTTCACCGCGAAAGGTCTTTTCCTGAATACTATCATTCCTTAAGTTACGTAACCTGGCCCGCACAAAAGCCGCTCCCTTGCCGGGCTTTACATGCTGAGCATCAATACACATATAGACTTCACCTTCAACTAATACCGTTACCCCTGATTTGATTTCATTTATGCCTAGCGCCACTGATCACCTCACAGCCTTTAGTTGTTATTAAAACCATATCCTCAATCCTTATGCCAAATTTACCCGGTAAATATATCCCCGGCTCCACCGTAAAAGTCATTCCCGGCTTGACCGCGCTGGCTTCCCGGCCGGATATGTGCGGAGCTTCGTGCACTTCCAGGCCGAAACCGTGCCCCAGGTTATGTGTAAAACAATCACCATACCCGGCCGCAATAATGAATTCCCGTGCAACCCTATCAATTTCAGCTATTTCAGCCCCAGGGCGGATTCTTTTAATCGCTAATTCCTGAGCCTTAAGAACGATGTCGTAAACCTTACGCACAAGAAAATTTATTTTACCCAAAAACAAAACCCTTGTCAAGTCAGATTTATAGCCTTGATAGTCTACCCCCAGATCTATCAATACCGGCTCATTATCCTTAAGCCTTCTTTGCCCCGAAAGATGATGCGGCTGGCTGGAATTAGGCCCGGAAGCCACAATAATATCAAAGGCAGAACCCCTACCCCCCTGATACCTTATGAAACGCTCGAGTTCTGCAACAATTTCAACTTCTTTTACTCCGGGGACTAGAAACTGTTTAATATGTTCCAAGGCCAGGAAAGTGATCCGCGCGGCTTTCTTAAGATTAAGCACCTCCTGGGTATCCTTAAGCTGTCTTCTATCTTCAACTATACTATGTGTCGGAATTAAACTAAACTTTTCTCCGGCATATTCCTTGATTTTAGCAAACTCCGCAAAAGGCAGGTATCTTTCCTCAAAACCCACCTTTTTGAGCCCTAAATTAAGAGCGGCTTCCGCGATACCCTTAAACACAAAACCATTACTTATCTTAAGCTTAGCATTATCTTTTAAAAATATCCCTGCTTCTTCAGTATAGCGGGAATCCGTGAAATAAATATTTTCTTTCCCAGAAACAAGCAAGTAAGCATCCCGGCTTAATGATTCAATCAGATAAGAAATATTGGCGGGTAAACTAACTAAAAGGGCATCTAGACCCCTCTGTTTTAACGCAGAATGTATGTTTTCTAAGCGGAGGTTCACCCCGCACCTTCTTTCTTATTTAATTCATCAAACCATATGACTTTAATAGTTGAATACTTAGGAAGTGCGCGGTTCATTCTTTAGGAATTAAATCCAGGAGAGCAGCCAACCCTAGAGTGTAACTTTTAGCTCCGAATCCTAGCACTGTCCCGTTAGCAACCGGGCTGATGAGTGATTTATGCCTAAATTCTTCGCGCGAATAGATATTGGAAAGGTGCACCTCAACTACACTCAAGCCGCAGGCGGCTATTGCATCGCGCACTGCTACGCTGGTATGGGTATAAGCTGCCGGATTAATCAGTATACCTTGAAATTTATTTTTTTTAGCCTGGCCAATCCAATCTACAATTTCGCCTTCATGATTAGATTGCTTGATTACTAAACCGGCTTTATATTTTTTGGCATCCGTCTTGAGCAGCTGGTTAATCTTAGCTAAAGTTAAACGTCCATAGATCCCGGGCTCACGGGTACCTAGAAGATTTAAATTAGGGCCATGGATAACTAAAATTTTCCTCATCCCGCACCTTCTAATTTACTCATTCTTTTTAACCTTATGGTTTTTAATATTGAAGATGGGATTCATTCTGCTTCATCAATCAACATTACCGGAATACCTTGCCGAATAGGATATTTTTTTCCGCATTTCTTGCAAACAATCTTATTTTCAATTAACTCGACATCCGCTTTACAGGCTGGACAAGCTAAAATATCTAAGAGCTCTTTATCAATCATTTTGATTGACCCTCCTTTTTAGCCAAATACGCTACTCTTAATTCATAGAGCAAATTTTCTAAAAGATCCGTCTCTTCCTGAGTAAGGTTACCTTTGGTTTTTTCCTGCAACATACCCAAAGTATCAATCAAAAACTTTGCCTGCACAGGATCCTGCTCTGTTTTGCCGGTAGATGGATTAGCCATATGCCCCAAAGCAATCGAAGCCTGCAAAGTAAGCGTGGTGATAAAAAATTTAAAATCCGGCTCCGGAGGCACAAAATCACCTTGATTCTGCGGCTCCTGTTTCTCTTTTTCCACTCTCTGCTTCCAGCTCTCATCAACTTTTTTACGCACCTGCTCATTAAAAACCGCGCCATCGCCTTCTGAATTCTTTATCTCATCCATAGTTTAATAAATTGTGATTCCGGCATAGCCCACAACGCTGCTTTTATCGCCACTGACATCGCCGCTGGTTTGATATTCAATTAATTCACCCTTTTTTGCCCCAAGCAATTTAGCGATCTTGATTAAAATCGCAATAGGAGCAAAACCGCACATCGAAACACCTTTTTTCTTAATACGTTCTTCTAGCTTTTGTTCGTTTAATTCAAGAATTGCCTCAATCGCCAGCATATCTTTAGTTTTAGCAATTTCCTGAGGCTCATAATGCGTTAAATCAGAGCTAGCCACAAACATCACCGAATTTCCAAGGTTATTTTCAATCACTACCTTGGCTAGCTCCTGAGCGACAGCCTTAAGCTTAGTTAAATCATCGGTTTTTACGGCAATCGGAACGATTTTAAAATCTTTTCTATAGTGCTGGATTATCGGCAGCTCAACTTCCAGAGAATGCTCACTTAAATGCGCCAAGCCATCCGCCTCTAAATAATTAGACTTACTTAAAAACAAGCTTGCCAGTTGAGCGTTAATTTCTACATTACCCAGGGGAGTTTGCCAAACCCCTTCCGGCATAATGCTAAAAGTTACCCCCAACCCGGTATGATTGGGCCCCAAGAGAACCACCGTATCTTTAATTCTTACTCTTGAAATAGTACAAGCAGCTACTTTTCCGGAATAAATATAACCTGCATGGGGTAAAATACACCCTAAAACGTCTTTTTTTTGCGCTGCTTTCTGCGCAAACGAAGAAATCATTGCACTGAGCTCTTGAGCATCCGACGGGTAGAATTGACCAGCTACCACCGGCTTGCGTAAACTGTTTAAGCTCATCACCTTTCCAACGCCTCAGTTTTTAATCGTTGATTTATTAAAATCATCTCTTAAAAAAACAGGTATTTTATAAATTAAAATTATTCAAAGATCCGGGATATAAAATCACGGCTTTTTATTAATTCTTCCGCAGTTGCCGGATAATGCGCTTCGATAACTTTTAAGGTTTCTTTTCTAATGTATGATTTAAGAAAAGAAAAATCCAATTCACCTGTTAAAGGAGCCAAATGATCCTGGCAGCCGGCAATATCATGCAAGTGCACGCCGATTAAGTTATCCCCATAAAACTCCAGAAAATCTTTATGCCTGGCGAAACCTAAATTTTCCATCAGCTGAGCATGCCCGGTATCATGCCAATAGTAAATTTGAGATTTATAAAATTTCTTAAGAATAACACCGATCTCGGAGAAATCCGGAATTTCACAGTGATAAAAACGCGTCTCAATACCTAAAAACACGCCTTTAGTTTTAGCATAAGCATTTAATTCATCCAAGCTCTTTAAAACTTGTTGCAAAAAATCCGGAGCCACCCTTTTTCTTTGGCGGATCATTTCTGCTTTTAATTTAATAAAATCTGGCTGATCCTTAAACCCCTGGTTATAGAAATTGATTAGCTGCCGGGTAAAATCGGGAACTTGAACTCTGCCGCAGTGCAAAACCACTACCGCCGCCCCCAATCTACTTGCGGTATCAATAGTGGATTTTGTATACTTTAGCGCTAAAGACCGCTCATCTTCATCCAGAGCCGCTAAAGAGTAACAATCCGGCAGAGCCTGTTTTGGAGCAAGCCCATCAGGAATAGGGCAATAATTATGCAGGCTCTGAATACTAATGCCCAATCTGCGCGCTTCTTTAGCAATGCTATCTACCAAATGTGCAGTAAGGTTAAAGCTTAATTCAATAGCTTTAAACCCGAGTTGATCTATTTCAAAGAGCAGTTTAGCCCCGTCAATAAACCGGTAAGCGTTCCAAGAAGTAGAAATCGCCAGATTTCCGGGTAAAATCATGCTTACTTTCTAGTGGTTTTGGCTTTTTTTCTTTTGCGTTCGCTGGGTTTCTCATAATGCTTACGGTCGCGTACTTCCCGCAAAATCCCTTCCTGCTCAATTTTTTTCTTGAAACGGCGTAAAGCAGATTCAAAAGATTCGTCTTTTTTAACTTCAACTTGCGTCAATATAATCATCTCCTTTCATATAAAATTTTTAGCTATTTAATATACCATTCTTTTAAAAACGTGTCAATAATGGCTTACCGGGCTAACGCAAGATGAAGCTACTCTATTTCAAAAGAGATTATAATATTAAAAGACAATTGCGGATAATCAAGCTCTTTGGGGAAATTGGGAAAAGGAGAAGCATCTCTAACACTTCTTAAAGCAATATTTTTTAAATAATCATTAACCGTAGTTTTTTCTTCGATAAAACGCACATCCTTAACATAGCCATCATTAGAAATAATGAAAGATGCGTAAACTTCGCCAGTTACGCTGTGCGTATAATTCTGATAAGCGCTGCGGCGGATCTTCTCTCTCACAATCTGATAATAATTAATATAACTGGGATTATTGATTCTAGACATTTCTATAGCCGGCAGGGTAATTTTCTTTTTTATGGCCATTACTTCAGAGCTAACAAAAGCCGGTTTAGAGAATACCGCCGGCTTTTGGCCATGCTTATCCAAGATTAAAGTGCGGCTTTGCGGTTTACGGATTTGACGGGCAGAAACCGGAACATTCCTCTGCGCGCTGCTTACCGGTTCTTTTGTATCCCCAGAAGCATCCTCCTGTTCAACATAAGGCAATGGTGCGGGCCTGGCACTAGTAATAGGCTTAGAATCAAGTTTAAGAAACGGTTCAGGCTTCGGCATTAACCTCTGTTTGCCTGAATCAGATAAATTCTTAAGCACAGGATTAACCGGCCTATTATTTTCTTTAATATACCGGACAGCTATTTCCTGAACTTTTGGCGCGGGCGTAAAAGGATTAAAGTTGCTGCTTTGTATAAGGATTGCCCCGTGGACCAAGCAGGAAACAACTAAAGTAATGCGTAGAAGCGGATCGGAAATCATGTTTTTATATTATCATGACAAGAAGAATCTAGCAAGAAAATGAAATCATAAAAAACAAAGGGATGGTTCTCTTAATCTAAAACTAACTCAAAAGAACCACCCCTTTATTTTTATCGGATTATTAAGATCGTAAAACTAACTAACAACAAAACTACGATAAAAATCATAATTATTTTTGGCGCAGGATATTTCAGCTTGCCCATGAATCCTACCGGCCGCATAAGGCTTTGGCCGCAATACAAACATAACAAAGCTTCATCATCATAAATAGGCTGCTTACAATGCGGACAAATATATTCTGCCATAACCTACACTCTCCTTTGTAAAAAATCTAACTTTCCCTAAAAGAGTGGCCGCTTCTATTCCGACTCCCGGAGTCGGAATAAATAGAAACGGTTCCACGATTTTAAAATTCAGCCTTAATCCCTCCGGTTAAAGAAAATCCCGGCATGGGGTAACCGGACTGAACTTGATATTTGCGGTTCAAAAGATTGTCTATATAACCAAAGCAAGTTAAACCCGTTTTGAATTTCTTAGAGACGCTAAGCCCGAAAACATAAAAACTCTTCACCTTAATTGTATTATCGGCATCACCATATCTTGTTCCCGTAAATTGTCCTTTTAATTCAATAGTCAAACCCTTATAATCAGTAAATTTTATTGAAGAATCAATTTTTTGCGCAGGCTGATAAACAAGGTATTTATGGCTTTTTTCATCTTTTGCGCTCAAAAATGTATAATTAATGTCTAATTCCAAATTCTCTGAAATATTAATTTTATTTACAAATTCTAAACCATTAATCATCGCAGAGCTAACATTCATCGGCTGCCATACCCCGCTGCCGTTATCAGACCACTGTATAAGCTGTTTATAATTACTGCGGTAGTAAGTCAACCCTGAAATAAGGTACTTATTTATCCTTGCATCCAAACCTAATTCACCGACTATGCCTTTTTCCGGTTTAAGATCGGGATTCCCTTTAGCCCAGCCTTCATCCGGCCAATATAAATCGTTAAAAGTGGGGGCGCGGAATGAACGGCTAATTCCCCCATGAAACCCAAAGTTATCATTAAACTTATAAAGCACGTTTAAGCCGGGATTAATTTGCGTACCAAAATTAGAATAGTCATCCAGGCGAGCAGAAAAATTAATGCTCAGTTTCTTGTCAAGTAAATCCAAGCGGTTTTCCAGATAACCGGCAGTTACATCATATTTATGTTTTGCACTAGTGGAACTATCATTGTTATTTGCAACATAATTAAAACCACCAACTATCTGATATATATCCAGCAGTTGTTTATCAAGCTGCAAATTGAACCCTCTTACTATGGTTGCATGAGTATCTTTAGAATAAGTTGAAGAATTCTCTATAAATTCTAATCGGTCATAATCCTGATAAGCCTTAACTGACACTCCAGTCTTTTCATCCGGATGAAAAG
The DNA here is from genome assembly GCA_028712375.1 of Candidatus Omnitrophota bacterium. GTDB lineage: Bacteria > Omnitrophota > Gorgyraeia > Gygaellales > Profunditerraquicolaceae > UBA6249. Next base: position 306 of record JAQTQG010000029.1, on the reverse strand, counting down.
ACCAATTCAAATCAAAAAAACGTTTCAGTGTATTCTGCTTGTCGTCTAGGTCAGGCCAGCTTATTGACCCGGGAACCCCTGTTTTACTTGTGTAAAAACCCGAATTAAAACTTAGATTATTCTGGCCATTAAGCTCATATCCTAATTTCACATTACAATCTTTGGCGCTAAGTTCAGAATTTTCCCTGAAACCTTCAGAACTCTCGTATCCTCCACTCACCAGAAAACCTAGCTTTTTAACCTTTGCCCCATAAGACATACGCTCAACATATGTCCGGGCAGTACCGAAACTCGAGTAAACCTCTG
>JAQTQG010000005.1 GCA_028712375.1 Candidatus Omnitrophota bacterium | reverse complement strand
AAAGCTTCATTAGAACTGGCCAATTCCGCTGTTCTTACTTTAACCCTAAGTTCAAGCTCCGCACGGATATCATTCAACCTTTCCGTCTCATTCTTATGCAGGGTAATATTTCTGGCAATACCGGTAGTACCCAATACCTTGCCATGATCATCAAAAAAAGGAGTCTTAATCGTTTCAATCCATTGTTCGCCGTCTGACTGATAGAATAATTTTTCCTGTACAATTTTACGCTTTTTACTATCGATTACATCCTGGTCATCAGCGCGATATTTTAAAGCCAAATCTCTAGGCCAAATATCTAGATCGGTTTTACCGATAATTTCCTCAATTTTAAAACCGCAGGCCTTAGCAAACGGATCATTAACCGCAATAAACCTACCTTGCAAATCTTTAAGCCAGGCAATATCCGGGATATTATCTAAAATGGCTTTCTGCTGAAACTCCACCTTACGCAGTTTAGCAAGAGTAATTTCAAAATTATCCTGTTTAGAATTTTCCATTTTATTTTTTCACTATTGAATACAAACAAAAAACAGCCTCCCGCATGAAGAAGCTGTTTTTTGGACTTATTTTTAAACAAGTCATCTAAAATTCCTTATGTTATATTATATATATTCTAATATTCCCTCTGGTGCGCCAATGTCATATCCATAAAAGTACGCAGGCGGCGTGAACGCGACGGATGCCGGAGTTTTTTTAAAGCTTTGGCTTCAATCTGCCGGACCCTTTCCCGGGTAACCTTAAAAACATTGCCCACTTCTTCTAAGGTGCGCGCAGAACCATCATGAATACCAAAACGCAATACCAGGATCTTTTTTTCTCTCTCCGTCAAAGTACCTAAAGCAGAATTCATCTCATCTTTTAACATGGAACGCACAGTTTCATTAGCCGGAGAAACAGCTTTTTTATCCTGAATGAAATCTCCGAAATGCGTATCCCCTTCATCTCCAATAGGCATCTGCAATGAAATCGGTTCCTGGGCAATCTTTAATATAGATTTAATTTTGCCTTGAGGAAAACGCATTTTATGCGCGATCTCTTCCGGTGTCGGTTCCCGGCCGTTCTTTTGCACAAAAACCCTGGAAAAACGGATTATTTTATTGATCGTTTCCGTCATATGCACAGGTATCCTGATTGTGCGCGCCTGATCCGCAATGGACCGGGTAATTGCCTGACGAATCCACCAAGTAGCATAAGTAGAAAATTTATAACCGCGCTTATATTCGAATTTTTCTACCGCTCGCATCAAACCAATGTTTCCTTCCTGGATTAAATCCAAAAAAGAAAGGCCGCGATTAGTATATTTTTTAGCTATACTCACTACCAGGCGCAAATTTGCTTCCACCAGTTTTTTCTTTGTACGGCTGAATTTAAGATGCGCCGTCTTAATTAACTTTATCTGCTCTTTAATTTTGCTATATGGCTGAGCTAGCTCTTTAAGTATCTGCCGGCTGCGCAGGTTATCTTTCTTATTTGAACGTTTAATATGTTCAAATTCCCGCAATAATAAACTCAATTTACGCACAGCGGCTTCGATTACTGAAGTGGTAAAATTTAACTGCAAAATTAAATTTATCGCGTTACTATCGCTGCGAGTTTGTTTAATTTTAGTTAAAATACGTTTAAAGCGTCCGATAACGCTATTTTTCTTTATATGAATATCTTCTTTAACCACCTCTTCCATATTAATCTTGTCTTCCAAAATATTAGCGGCAACCAGCAAAACTTCGTTGCGCGCAAATTTGGTCACTAAAACTGCGCGCTTGAATTTATCTTCGGCATCTTCGATTTTCTTGGCCAGTTCGATTTCATTTTCGCGGCTCAACAAAGAAATAGAGCCCATTTGCTTCAAATACATCTTTACCGGGTCATCTAACGGCATAAAACGTTCTTCGCTTTTAAGCTGTTCACTTAGCAATTCCTCGCGTTGTTGCACTAAATTCTGCTTATCCTGCTGAGCTGCACGGCTGGCAGATAAACCAGCGTCAGCTTCACCTTCCACTACCTGTATATCTTCATTGCCCAATAATTCGAAAAGATGGTCAATCGCCACAGTGCTAGAAAGATCTTCCGGCAACAAATCATTGACTTCATCGTAAGTAAGAAAACCTTTTTGCTTACCCAGGGCAATCAACTTCTCCATATCTTTAGTGGGTTGCTGCTGATTCTTTTTCATGAGCTAGTCGCCTTTCTTTATGAGATTATGAAATTCTTGAATAAGACTGTTTAATTTATCTTCGTCACCGGTGGATTGGGCACTTTTAATTTGAATGTGCAAATGTTCACGGCGGCTCTTTAACCGCTGAACCTTGATCCGCGTAATACAATCATTAATCGCCTTTTCTCTTTCCTGGTCCGCCAGCGGTGGCATAAACATAGTTTCGCAAACCAGTTGACTGGCATCATCTTCACTAAAATAATTCATCAGGACGCTAGGTTCGATATTTTTTCCCTGAAGCACCAGATCCTGCATTACAGAAACAATCCTGGCAGTACGCGGATCAGAAAAATCAGCAGGCGACAACTGCTGCATAACTTTTTCAATCAACTCCGCTTCCTCAAGCATAAACTTAATTAACAGCTTTTCCGCCGGATTGATTTCGGGCTGCCTTACGGCTAAAACAGCCGGCTGCGGCACAGGCACAGCAACGGCAGATTTCGGTTTTAGCTTATGCAATTCTTCAAGAATATGCTGCTGTGGAACAGCCATTTCTTCAGACAACTTCTTAGTATACTCTCCCCTGAGAATAGCGTTATCGAATTTATTGATCGTTAAGAGCATTTCAGAAGCAATCTTAGCTTTACCATGCGCATCTTTTATATCATGGCGGATTTTTAAAACATTAAGTTTATAGTCAAAAAAGCTTACCGCATTTTCAATCTTAACTTTTAACTTATCAACACCATGGTTACGCACCAAGGTGTCCGGGTCCATACCTTTGGGCAAAGGGACCACCTTTACGTTTATACCTTCATCAATAAGGATATCCAGGCTTCTTAGGGTAGCAATCTCTCCTGCGGTATCCCCATCATAAACCATTACTATATTATAAGTATAACGTTTAAGCAGTTTAATCTGTTCAAGAGTAAGCGCTGTTCCTTGTGAAGCAACAAGATTTTTTATCCCTTCCTGATAAGGAATCATAAAATCCAGATACCCTTCCACGATTACCGCACAATCAGCATCCCTGATAAAATCTTTAGATAAATTAAACCCAAAAAGATTTCTGCCTTTTGTATAGATCGGTGTTTCCGGAGAATTAATATACTTCGGCAAACTACTGTCCAGAACTCTGGCGCCAAACCCGATCACACGGCTGCGCATATCTAAAATAGGGAAAATAATCCGGTTACGAAAACGATCATAATAACCGCCGGAATCCTTAGGCAGAATCAAACCTGCCTGCTCCATAAGCGCCAAGCTGATATTTTTTGATCTTAAAAAATTAATTAATCCATCCCAGCCGGAAGTGGCCAGCCCCAAATGAAACTCTTTTATTATTGCAGGCTTAATCCCCCTGTCAGAAAGATATTTAACTGCGGCCGCCGCACTAGCAGCATGCAGGTTATTTTTATAAAAACCTGCGGCCAGCTCATTAATTTTATATAACTGGGTGCTTAAACTTGCCGCCTTGGCCAACACAGGGTTGTCCTGATCCGGTAGAATCACCCCGGCCTTTTTAGCCAGAGTTTCAACTGCCTCGGGAAATTCCATCCGTTCATGGCGCATAAGAAACTTAAAAGCATTCCCGGATTCACCACAACCGAAACAATGATAAATCTGGCGCTCCGGAGAAACCATAAAAGAAGCGGTTTTTTCATGGTGGAACGGACAATTCGCTTTAAAATTAGACCCGGCCTTCTTAAGCGGAATATAGCTTGAAATAATTTCCACTATATCTGTCCGGCCTAAAATATCTTCTAAAACGTTTTCGGGAATCCTGCCAGCCATTTTTTTACTTCCTCTTAATCCTGGTAAAACCGGAACAAGCAATCATCTGAAAATCCTGTTTTGCGTGGCGCTCAATATTATCTAAAAGCAGATTTAATCCTAAAGTATCCGATGAAATGTGCCCGGCGATCACCACATTTAAATTTGCATCTTTAACCTTTTTAAAATGCTCATCTCCTAAATGCATCGCCACTAAAGTCCTTATCCCCGCTTTATACAATTTATCAAAAACATCTTTTGACCCTTCGGTGCCTCCGGTCATATCAAATAAGATCTTGCCGGCCGGCCGTTTTGGATTACCTAAAATTATACGGGGCCCGGTGTTAAATTTTTGAGCAAGCTGATATTCCGGTATAGTATTTAATACCTTAACCACGTCCTCAAGCAGGCGCGGTTGTTTAGTTTTTTGTCTAAAAATACCCTCCAGATACCGATAAACATGATTGTCTGCCGGGGTGTGCATATTCATAAAAGGCATATTTAACAGCCTGGCTGCATCTACCGGCCGGGTATGATTCTGGGGTAATATCCTGCGCTGAACCTCGGAAATCCTTTCCTCCATTAACCGGAAGGCTGTTTTTTGAGCCACGCCAGCCTGAATCAACAAATCTACCTGCAACCGCATTACTTCATGCAAATTCGCGTAAGCCTTACCTTCGGGATGATGCGCAAACACCAAATCCAAACCTTGTTTCTGACGAATACGGTCGGCCAGTAATAATTCCGCAACTTCAATATCAATACCCACCATAATCTTTTTTATTTCTAAATCCGGGCGGCCGAAAAGAATAGCAGAATCCGGAAATGATTTTATCATACGCTTATTTTTGCGCGGGTCAGCCAGGCGCCCGAAATGCACTGCCAAATTGTAAAATTCAACTAGTTTCATCTAGGAGCTATCTTATCCGTAGCCTCAGTAACCGTAGAATTAAATTTTTCATGCGAGGAAAATTTTGAAAAAACATTGTTCCAAATCCAGGAATATGTTTGTGGTGAAATACTAAAAACCCGGCTACCTAAATAGGAATGGCCAACTGAACGGGTAAGATAATCAACACTGGAAATACTTAAAGCAAAAGATAATAAACCCACCGCTAAAAAAGCCCGGCCAAAACCCAAAATTAATCCGGACAATTGATTAATTTTCGGAACAGTATTTAATTGCACAAACCGGGAAAGAATGCTGCGCAATAACACAAAACATAAATACCCAAATATCACTAATAGTAAAAAAACAATAAAATCCACAAATGCCAAAGGCATCGCCTTAGGCAAAAAACGCCTTTGAATAAGGTCGGATAAAACCGTATAATAATGCAAAGAGATATAGGTAGAAAATATCATGCCTAAAAACTTGAATATTTCCACGGATAGGCCTGTTTTAGCAGCAATATAACATATTCTAAAAAAAACAATTAAAATAATATAATCCAAGTAGTTTAAGCGCGAAATTAAATCTATCCCCATTAGACCTCTCCTATGTAAAAAACTGATTATATTTTATCAGCCTTGAAACCTGAACTGGAACCGTTCAAGACAACCCTAACTGATTACCCCTCTATTGCTTACGGGTAAAACACAAGGAAGCGATTTTATCAAAAAGTATAACATATTAAGGAAGCAATTGTCAAGGAAGGGTACTAATTTAATCCTCTAAACCAGGATATAGTACGTTTAAGCCCGTCTTCCAGCGGCACTACTGGCTCCCAGGCTAAAAGTTTCTTTGCTTTATTAATATCTGGCTGGCGCTGTTGAGGATCATCCTGAGGCAATTTTTTAAAAATAACCTTGCTCTTAGAGCCGATTAGCTTTATGATTAATTCCGCCAACCGGATTATAGTAAACTCGGCGGGATTTCCCAGATTAACAGGCGTATTTTCTTTTGATACCATCAACCGCAATATGCCCTCCACCAAATCATCAATATAACAGAAACTTCTGGTTTGCTTGCCATTTCCGTAAACCGTTAAATTACCGCCGCCAAGAGCTTGATCGATAAAATTAGGAATCACCCGTCCATCATTATGCCGCATTCCCGGGCCATAAGTATTAAAAATGCGTATAATCTTGGTGTCCAATTTATGCACACGATGGTAGGCCATGGTTATCGCTTCGGCAAAGCGTTTTGATTCATCATAGCATCCGCGCACACCAATGGGATTAACATGCCCCCAATAACTCTCTTTTTGCGGGTGCTCCAGAGAATCACCATAAACTTCCGATGTTGAAAAAAGCATAAAAACAGCTTTTTTCTTCTTAGCTAAACCTAAAGCATTATGGGTGCCCAAAGAGCCTACTTTAAGAGTTTGAATAGGGAAATCCAGATAATCTTTGGGCGAAGCCAAAGAAGCACAATGTAAAACGTAATCTATTTTACCAGGGATATTAATAGTGCTTGAAACATTGCAAACTTCCAGCTGAAAATTTTTGTCTTTAGCTAATGGCTCTAGATTAGCCCGACTGCCAGTAATAAAATTATCTAAACAAATTACTATATAATTACCGGCCAGTAGTTTTTTACACAAGTGGGAACCGATAAAACCGGCACCTCCGGTAATTAAAACAGTCTGCTTAGCCATTGTTTTTCCAAAAATCAACGGTAATCTTTAACCCTTCGCTAAAATTAACTTTGGGCTTAAAATTCAGAAACTTGGCAGCACTGCGGATATCCGCCTGCGTCTTGAATACATCTCCGGGGCGCACCGGTAATAATTTGGGAGGAATATTTTTACCCAAAATTTTATTTAAATCTTTAACTAAATCTAAAATTGTAGTATCCTTGCCTCCGGCAACATTAAAAACACCGAATTTAACTTTACGATTACCGGCAGCAAGCAAATTCGCCGATACCACATTCTGCACAAAAGTAAAATCCCGGGATTGGCGCCCGTTGCCAAAAACCGGCGCGGGCTGGTCATTCAACAAGCAATTAATAAATTTAGGAATAACCACCGCATAATCATCGTCTAAAGCCTGGCGCGGGCCGAAAACATTAAAATAACGCAGCGCGATCGCAGGCAACTTAAAATATAAACTGAATATCTTACAATAATATTCGCCGGTTAACTTACTTAAAGCATAAGGTGAAATCGGGCTGGGAACAAATGTTTCTTTTTCCGGAAAATATTTTGTATCGCCATACACCGAACTAGATGAAGCGAAAACAAAACGTTTTAATTTATTCCGGCTGGAAGCTTCCAGCATATTAAGGGTTCCGTCGATATTTACATAATTATAAGCATGTGGTTCAACCAAGCTTTTAGGCACGCTTCTTAAAGCCGCCTGATGCAAACAGTAATCCATCCCCTTAGTCACCTTAACACACGTCGATTTGGAACAGATATCCCCTTTGATCAGGTCAATCTTTTTTTCAAGCCCCTTAAGATTACTCATCTTCCCGCTGGAAAAATTATCCAATACCCTTACGTAATGGCCCTGCTTAACCAAAGCCTCAACAATATGCGAACCGATAAACCCCGCACCTCCAGTTACTAAAAATTTACTCACTCCGCACCTTCTTTCTTATTTTGATATTCAACACTATTTTATCAATCTTAAAATTAAATTTACCCCTCTGCCCTCCTAATCAAACTAATTCATAGAAAGTGCGGGGCTCATAATCTCTCTACTTTTTCTGGATATTTCCCTTTAAAAACATTTCTGGAATCAAAAATGAATTTCGAATTTTTTAATAAAACCCCATAATTAAACCGGCTATGGTCTGTGGCAATAATACAGCAGTCAAATTCTTTTATCTTTTTAGGGCTTAACTCCACAGATTCCAAATCTAACTTCCCCATCCTTAAAAAAGGTATCAACGGGTCTGAATAAAAAACTTTAGCCCCTTGTTTTTTTAAGCTATTGATCACATCGATACTCGGCGATTTGCGCAAATCTTTTATATCCTTTTTATAAGTAACTCCAATCACCAGTATTTTGGAATTAACCAGTTCTCTGCCATTTCGCAACAATCCTGCTTTAACTCTTTTTGCAATATATTCAGGCATATACTTAATAACATCTGAAGCCAGGTGTATAAAACGTGAATGAAAACCGAAACTTTTTGCTTTCCAATAAAGATATAACGGATCTTTAGGGATACAATGCCCGCCCACTCCTGGCCCGGGGTAAAAAGGCATAAAACCAAAAGGTTTAGTGCTTGCCGCCTGCACCACTTCCCAAATATCGATTTTCATTTTATGCGCCATCATCGATAATTCATCAATTAATCCGATATTGATCAGCCGGTAAGTATTCTCCAGCAATTTAACTGTTTCTGCTGCACGGCAGCTGCTTACCGGTACAACTTTTTTAATAATAATCTGATACACCGCTGCTGCTAACTGTGTAGCTTGAGGGCTCATGCCTCCGATAACCTTAGGGATTTTATGTACCGGGAACTGCTTATTACCCGGGTCGATCCTTTCCGGAGAAAAACAAAGATAAAAATCTTTTCCATGCTGAAAACCATGCCTTTTAAAAATCGGCAGGATTTCTTCTTCGGTAGTCCCGGGATAAGTAGTGCTTTCCAATATTACCAGCGCGCCTTTCTTTAGATGTAAAGCGACCTGGTTCACCGCGCTTTTGATAAATGAAATATCCGGCAGGTTTTTCCCTTTGAGCGGGGTAGGAACACAAATCAATACCGCATCAGCCGACTGAATATCCGAAAAACTGCTACTAGCTTTAAAATTACCGCCGGCCAAAGCAGCAGCCAACTCCCGGTTACTTAAATCACTGATATAAGACCGGCCGCCGGTGATTAATTTTAACCGGTCAGCATCAATTTCTATTCCGGTTACTTCAATCTTTTTTTTAGCAAACGCCAACGCCAACGGAAAACCGACATAACCTAACCCTACCACGGCGATTTTTAACTGCTTCCTTATTATTTTCCTGGCCCAAACTGATAAAGTTTTATTCATTCCCCCGCCCGACTCCTATATAAGTAAACCCCATTTTTGTAAGCAGCTTTGGATCATAAATATTCCGGCCATCAATAACCAAAGCGCGTTTTAGCTTCTTTTTCATCTTTATAAAATCCAACTCCTTAAATTCGTTCCATTCTGTAGCAATAATTAAACAATCGGCTCCGGAAGCAGCCTGATATTTGTCTTTGCAAAAGGTAACATTTTTCAGGATCTTTTTTGCCTTTTCCATGGCTTTCGGATCATAAACCCTGACCTTCGCGCCTTCCTGAATTAACGCATTAATCAAATCAATACTGGGAGCATTTCTTAAATCGTCAGTGTTAGGCTTAAAGGATAACCCTAAAACTGCGATGGTTTTACCTTGAATAATCCATAAAACATCTTTAATCTTTTTCAAAACAAAGGCTTTTTGTTCCTGGTTGGTATTTCTTACCGCCTTAAGAATTTGAAAATCATAACCTAGCTTTTCCCCAATCGTAATAAACGCATCCAAATCCTTAGGAAAACATGAACCTCCGTATCCCAGCCCGGCATGTAAAAAATATCTTCCGATACGGTTATCCATACCCATACCGGCAGCTACCTCCCTGACATCCGCACCCACCTGGTCACAAATACGCGATATCGCATTAATAAATGAAATCTTGGTCGCCAAAAAAGCGTTAGAAGCATGTTTAATCAACTCGGCAGATTTAATATTAGTAACCAGTATCGGCCGGTTAAGCGGCTGATACAGGTTAGTCATTATCTGTTTAGCCCGGAGAGTCTCCAGGCCTAAAACAATACGGTCAGGATGGTTAAAATCATGTATTGCAGAACCTTCCCGCAAAAATTCCGGGTTAGAAACTACATCAAACTTCTGCTTCTTTTTTATATAGGTAGCGATTGTTTTTTTAATCCAGGAACAGGTCTCCACCGGAACAGTAGATTTCTCCACTATCAGACGATAACCATCTATATGCTGGGCGATGCTCCTGGCTACATCTTCAATACCGGTTAAATCCGCCTCTCCGTTCTCCAGAGTAGGAGTACCAACCGCAATAAAAATCACTTCGCTATTTTTTACCGCTTCTTTTATATTAGAAGTAAATTTAAGCCGGTTATTCTTAAGATTACTAACAATTAATTCCTGCAATCCCGGCTCATAAATAGGGATTACCCCTTTTTTAAGGCCGCTGATTTTTTGCTTATCATTATCAACGCAAATAACATGGTTGCCCAACTCGGCAAAACAAGCCCCCGAGACCAAGCCTACATACCCTGAACCAATCACCGAAATATTCATTAGACCCCTCTTTTAGACTATACCTGGTTTTTTACAAAATAATGGTAAGATTTATTGTGCGCCGGATTTACTTTCGCTCATTTTTTGGTCAAAACCGAATTCATTTTCAGGAAAAGCTTTAAGCCTGAAAGTAAAAAATATCGTCGTGCCGGTATCCTCTTTTTTGTTCAAGGTAATATCCAAATCCCAGCAATGCAGGTCGCGAGTTAAAGTATACTCCTGCTCTTGGAAACCTTTGTCCAAAGTAGGAGAATCTTTAAGGTTATAACGCTGATAAACCCTAAATTTCCATTTTGGAGTCAGGCGCCAATTAAAATCCGCGGTAATTTCGTTATAGCCTTTACGCTCATAGCGCTGGCCGAAAGATAGTGAACGCTCTTTGCCAAAATCAAGGGTCGTGGAGAAATTAGCTAAAGAAAACCGATTATAGTTTATGTTTGTGTGATCGGAATGCTCAAAAGTAGCCTCAGATTCAAAACGTACCCAGGAATATGGCAATACCTTTAACTTAAAAAGAATGTCCGAAAAATTATCCTTTAAGTTTTCACCTGCCCGCGGAGTCAGGATACCATTATCTCCGGTCTTAGGGTCAAGGACAATATCCGTAGTAATTAAAAAATCCACAAAATCCACGCTTTGCCCGTTACGTTTAGTCTGTAACTTATTCGATAAATTTAAAGTAGCGGTGTTGCCGCGGTTAATCGCGTCTACCGCGTCAATTTGCTTTATATTACTTATCGGAATAGTCGGCGGGTGCGTATACAGATAGCCGATACTGGGAGTAATTATGTGGCGCAATCCGTTAAGGTTTAATTTTAGAAAATTGGTCTTGGCATTATAAATCCGGTAGAATTTCGTGCTAAGGTCAGCTCCGCTATAGAAAACTGTGCGCACGATCCCTCTTTGGCCATTAGCTCCTTTATCATAATAAGTCTGACGGGAGGAAACAAAAGGCTTAAATTGTATGAAACCTAAGCGCATCGGTAAAGAAACTTTATTCGTCGTATCTAAACGGGTTACCGTGACATCATCGGTTGTAAGCGGGTCTGTTGTCGCTTTTTTGTTATAAGACCCAAACTGGCTGACATTTTCAAAATAAAGCGGGGAATCCCCTAATTGCAAACTCGGTAAGGCATAATTAATTTCTGGGAGCTTATTTAACTGGTCAAACCAGTGGTTAGTGCGCTTCTGTAAAAGGATATCCAGGCTGGAATAATCAAAAGCATGATGGAACAACGCGTAAGTCAACGGCTGAGAATCTCTCTCATACTCGCGAAAGAAATAATCCTGCAGGATATTGTGCGCGTAAATACTGGAACCCGAATTAGTTGGAGCCGGATTATTTTCGTATTGGCGGCGTTTATCGGAAATCTTATAGAACTCTGCGATTACGTTGGTGCGCGGATCAATATCCCATTTATGGCGCCAACGCAAAAAATAACGCTGGAATTCTGTGGGGGCTCCCGCAGGTAAATTATCAGTTCTTTCATCAGTATAATAAAATTTAAAATCTCCTTTTCCGGTTGCGGGAGTCTTGTAATTCAAATCAAAACCTTCACCTAAGCCAAGCTTAGTACGATAATCCAAAAAAATCCTGAGATTAGCATTCTCTGTAAGATTATAACGCCAAGTATTTAAAACATACGGGCCCCAATCTTTACGCGTACCCGGTTCAACCTGCACATGCATTATCGGCTCTTTCATGGAATAGTTAAATTGCGGAAGATAAACCAATGGAATATTCCACAAGTAAAGCGTAGTCGCCTGGGCTTGTAATTTATCTCCCGGAAACATACTGATTTTTTTGGAAGCAAAACGGTAATGCGGATGATCTAAACTGCAGGTAGTGAAATACCCCTTTTTAGAAACAAACTCGCTATCGCTTATTTTTTCAACTTTTCTGGCTTTTCCAAAGTAGGGATTAGCGCGAAAATCCGCATCATAAATAATGCCGGTTTTATTTGCAAAATCATAAATAATCTTTTCTCCAGTAACTATCCCTTTAGCATCCTCGATTCTAGCGTTGCCTTCAGCTAGGCCTTCTTTGGTTTGCATATTAACCTTTAATCTATTGCAGGTTAACTTAGTGCCTTTATAAATAACTTCAATATTACCGGTAGCCACAACTTCTTTGCTATCTGCGGAGTACTCTACATTATCACCGTTAATAATCAAAGGCGATTCTTTATTGGTTTCCGCAAAAACCAAACTACCCCCCAGCAACATTACACTCAATATTGCAAAACTAAACAAACATGTTCTTTTTAAATTATTTAACATTATTTCCTTGGGGAATTTTTTTATAATCATCCAGAAACCGGTTTATACCGATTTCGGTCAAAGGATGCTTGATTAGCTGCTCGATCACCAAATAAGGAATTGTCGCGATATCCGCTCCGATTAAAGCGGCATTAACCACATGCATAGGATTACGCACAGAAGCAACAATAATTTGAGTTTGGAAATTATAGTTAGCATAAATTTTTTTAATACTACTAATTAAATCCATTCCTTCCTGGGCAATATCGTCAAGCCTGCCGATAAAAGGCGAAACATAGGTTGCTCCTGCTTTAGCCGCTAATAAAGCCTGGGCCGCCGAAAAACAAAGGGTAACATTTGTTTTAATCCCTTCCTGCGCCAGGATCTTTACTGATTTTAAGCCTTCTTTAGTAAGCGGCACTTTTACCACGATATTTTTGGCCACTTCAACCAGATGATGCGCTTCCTTTACCATGCCGGAAGATTCCAAGCTGATTACTTCTGCGCTTACCGGCCCAGAGACTAAAGCACATATTTCTTTTAATACCTGTTCAGGATCGCGCCCTTCGCGAGCCATAAGCGTAGGATTGGTAGTCACTCCGTCAATCAACCCTAAACTGGCAGCCTCTCCTATTTCTTTTACGTTTGCCGTATCAATAAAAATCTTCACCCTGCACCTTCTTTCTTATTTAATTTATGAGAATGTACGATTTAGTAGTTAAATTTACAAAAGATCCGGAGTTCCTCTTTCTAGCCTCTCCTTAACCAAATACCCCGCCCCAATAAGCCCGGCATCCACCCCTAAAACAGCCTTGATTATTTTTACTCTTTTTGCCTGGTCCGGCATAGCTCTGGATTGAATCGCCTGCCTAATACTATTAAATAACACGTTGCCGGCACAGGCAATTCCTCCTCCCAAAACAATCGCATCAAGATTAAGCAAATTCACCACTCCGCTTAAAGCCAAACCTAGTTTTTTACCAACCTGATTCCAAAATTCTATTGCCTTAGGATTAAACTGCAAAGCCAACAAACTGATCTTTTCCAGCGTAATTTGAGATCCAAATATTTTACGCGCAATTTTAAGGATCCTATTATTTCCAATATATGTTTCTAAACAACCCCGGGCTCCACAACCGCACAACGGGCCTTTCTCATCAAGCGGAAAGTGGCCGATTTCACCGGCAGCATTATCCGCCCCGCGGTAAAGTGAATTATTTATTATTAATCCACCTCCTACACCGGTACCCAGAGTCAAGCACAGCGCATTTTTGAATTTTTTCGCCGCACCCAACTTATGCTCAGCTAAAGCCATCAACTTTGCGTCATTATCCACAAAAACCGGCAGCTTAGTCTTCCGTAGCAGGATTTTTTTAAGCTGGACCTCTTTCCAACCGGGGACATTGGGGAGAAAATGCACAATCCCTCTAAAAGTATCTACCGGCCCAGGCACACCGATACCAACCCCTAAAATAACAGAGCGTTCTAAACCCTGGCTTATAATAAAATTATCTACGGAATCCGCCAAGCCCTGGATAAGCTTGTATTTATCATCAAAACTCTTTGTGTTAAAAGAACTTTTAGCTTTAATTTTTAGCTGCGCATCGAGCAAAGCACACTTTAAATTCGTACCACCTAAATCTATCGCAATAATAAATTTTTTAGCCATTGTGGTATTTTATATTAAAACACTCCGGTTTTCAAGAGATAAATCAGAGGATTAAATTAAGGGGAAAAACATACTTTATTCTTTCCGGTTTCTTTAGCTAGATACAAAGCTTGATCCGCCATTTCAATCAAATTTTGCATATTTGTAGTATTATCAGGAAAAGTAGAGACACCTATGCTTACAGTAACCTTTAATTCTTCATCATATACTTTAATCACTCCCAGCGCAATTGCCTGACGGATACGTTCAGCCGCAAAATTAGCCTGCTCTCTGCCGGTCTCTGCCAAAACAACAGAAATTTCCTCCCCCCCATAACGTCCGATAAAATCAATCTGCCTAACCGCCTCCCGGATAGTTTTAGAAACCTGGCGTAATATAGCATCCCCGACTAAATGCCCGTAACGGTCATTAAATTGTTTAAAATTATCGATATCGATCATTAAAAAAGATAGGCTTAGCTTATTCTTCTTAGACCGCCTGAGCTCTTCATTAAAACGTTCTAAAAAGTACCGGCGGCAATAAACATTAGTAAGCATATCGGTAATCGTTAAGCCCTGAACCTTCTGATAAAACAATGCCCTTCTTAAGCCGATTAAAAATTGCTGGGCAAGAATTCCGAACTTTTCTTTATCTGCGTCCAATATTCTATCTACGGCCAAATAACCAGCAACCTGGTTTTCCTCCAGATTTAAAGGAAAAATTGTATAATTTTCATATTTAATTAAATCCGCGCTGTCTTTAATATAGCGGCAATCGCCTACTCCTATATGCTTCTTCAAGTTTTTACTAAAAATTGAAAACACTTTGCCCTCATCTAGGCTTTTGCAAACGTCTTTGGTCATTTCATAAAGTGTTAAAGTATCATCAAACTTATTATTAAGCAGGCTGTTCTCTGAATTTAATTCTTCCTTAAGCTGACCCAGGCGGCTAAGTTCTTTTAGCAAACACGTACGGTCATCTTTTTGGCGCTTAAGGCGGGCGGAAAAAATTGCCCGCCAAAATAACCCCAAAGCAAGTGTTATAATTAAAAGCAGCGCTATGCTGAACATACCTGGTTTCTGCCTTTCCCTTTAGCCACATACATCGCTTTATCCGCCTTCTGCACCAATTCATCCTCATCTTTTGTATCCAAAGGCAAACTAGCTACCCCGATAGAAACAGTAATATGCGTATCCTGCCGCCGCAGCACTATCCTTTCATCCTGAATCCTTTGGCGGAGCCCCTCGGCAATAATTAACGACTTTTTCTTATCTATACCCGAGAGCATAACCAAAAACTCTTCACCGCCAAAACGGCATAATAAAGGATTAAATTCCCCCAACGCTTCCTTTAACAATATGCCCATCTTCTTTAAAACCAAATCACCGACAATATGCCCAAACTTATCATTATATTGTTTGAAGAAATCAATGTCGATCATCATTAATGACAAATGCTGATCCAGGCGCTGACAACGCCGTGTTTCATCCCTCAACCGGTCAATAAAATAACTACGGGTATACAAAGCAGTTAAACCATCATGGATTGCCAGATCCTGCGTTTTCTGAAAAAGTAAGCTATTTTCCAGAGCGACCGCCCCTAAATCCGCAACCAAAGAAAGAAACCTTAAATCATCCTGATTAAAGAAATGGTCTTTCCTGCTTTCCAGGCGCAGCAGCCCTAATAAAGAATTATTGCTGATTAAAGGCGAACTAATCAGGGACAAAACCGAACGCATATTTTGACCGCTGATCCCATCGGAGTCAAAACGAAAATCTTTTTTGAGGTTCTCAATGATCAGCTGGCTGGAATGCCTTAAAACCCACTGGTCAAAAATATCACCTTCTTTAGAGAGAACGACTAAATCCCCGTCATCCTTAATGGAATAAACCAAGTTCAGTTTCTGATATTGATTATCGACCAGATAAAAAAGCGCTATTCCCGTACTGTTAGAAATTAATGTATAAACAGTTGAACTCAAAGCGCGGATCACTACATCCAGCTTCAAACTACTATTAAGGTCTTCAATCAGTTTTTTTAAATTATCGTACCGAGTAATTTTTAATTTGAGGGCCAAATTATATTCCTGGCTTCTTTTATTTTCCGCATCAATAATATTGATTGCTTCTTGCTGATGCTCAAGGGCAGAACGAACAAGCAGGATTTTGTCAGAATAAAACTTTAACAAAAAGAAAAAGATAAGAATATTGCTTAAAATAAAGGCGATTAAAACAATTAAAGGGATTTTTTGGTGGAAAAAAATAAGATTTATTGCTAACAGGGCGGCCGCACAGAAAGCTACAGTTAACCAGGTCTTTTTCCGATTGGCATTATGCTGCATAGGAACTTATAATTAAGGAGGCGTTAAAGCTTAACAAATAGTTTCTTCGGTATTTTTATCGAAGAAATGTATTTTGCTCATATCAAAAACTACGTCCATCTCCTGGTTAACCTTGGGACGGTCATGCGCGCTAACCCGGGCAATAAAGGTGTGCTTTCCGGTGTTGAGATAAAGGTATACTTCTGAACCCATCGGTTCAAATACCTCGCAGTTTACCCGGACGATATTCTCCGGCGGGGCTTGCGAAACAAATAATTTATCGTAAATATCCTCGGAACGGATACCGAAAATTACTTCATGGTCAACATAGTTAAGCATTTTCTTATGCATATCCTCAACCAGCTTAACCTGAATTTTACCTTCATCAAAATAGAGCTTGCCTTCTTTTTTTATAATTTTACCGTGCATAAAATTCATCGGCGGCGAACCGATAAAACTGGCCACAAACTTGCTTTTAGGATGGTCATAAACATCAATCGGGTCCCCTAGCTGGGCAATAACCCCGTCCTTCATTACCGCAATCCGGTCACCCATAGTCATCGCTTCCACCTGGTCATGGGTTACGTAAATTATCGTGGTTTGCAATCTGATATGCAGCTTATGAATCTCTGTGCGCATCTGCACGCGCATTTTGGCATCCAGGTTACTTAAAGGCTCATCAAACAAGAAAACCATCGGTTTTCTGACGATTGCCCTTCCCACCGCCACCCGCTGGCGCTCTCCTCCGGAAAGCTCACGCGGCTTACGGTTCAATAATCTTTTAATTCCCAGAATCTCAGCTGCTTCATTAACCCGCTGGCTGATCTCTTGTTTAGAAATATGCCTGAGCCTAAGCCCAAAAGACATGTTCTCCTCAACCGTCATATGCGGATAAAGGGCGTAATTCTGAAAAACCATCGCAATATCCCGGTCTTTAGCCGGCACATCATTAACCCGCTTGTCTCCGATATAAACATCACCGGAGCTTATTTCTTCAAGGCCGGCGATCATTCTTAAAGTCGTAGACTTACCGCACCCTGAAGGCCCGACTAAAACCATAAATTCCTTATTCTCAATACCTAAATTTACTTTATTTACGGCATTAACATTCCCCGGAAAAACTTTACACACATCCCTCAAACTCACTTGAGCCATTTAATTACTCCCTGTAGGCTATCTGCTTAAGATTAATAAAGGCAGAATCTCTATTATAACTGGATTAACTATTAAAAAACCGGAACAACCTTGCAACAGAAACTTTTACTATTATACAAAATTAAGCAAAATAGTCAAGCAATTGACTTAAAGTAGATTTCATATCTTTACGATGCACAATCATGTCAATAAGCCCGTGATCCAATAAAAACTCTGAGCGCTGAAAACCCACAGGTAATTTCTGCCGGATCGTCTGTTCGATCACCCGGGGGCCGGTAAAACCTATTAAAGCATTAGGCTCAGCCATAATAATATCCCCCACTCCGGCAAAAGAAGCCATAATTCCGGCCATAGTAGGATTTGTTAAAATAGAAATATAGGGCAGCCTGGCTTTGCGGTGATAAGACAAAGCGGCGCAAGTCTTAGCCATTTGCATCAAACTGAACAAGCCTTCATACATACGCGCTCCACCGCCTGACCCGGAAACAATAATCATCGGAAGCTCATTCTTAGTAGCAAATTCGATCGCCCGGGTAATTTTTTCACCAACCACCGAACCCATTGAGCCCATAATAAAACGCGAATCCGTAACCGCAACCACGGCTTGCCGGTTATTAATCTTGCCTTCTCCGGATATGACCGCATCTTTTAATCCGGTGGCATCCTGATCCTGCTTTAATTTATCTTTATAGGTTTTCGGCCCCTTAAAATCCAGCGGATCGGCGGCGATCATATCTTTATCAAATTCGCTAAAAGTATCTTTGTCAAATATTAAATTGATTCTTTCATAAGCGGTCAGGCCGAAATGATAATTACATTTGGGGCAAACTTTAGAATTTTCTTCCAGAGTTTTATTATAAAGGGCTTGCGAACACTCTTCGCATTTTGTCCAGAGCCCTTCGGGAATTTCTTTTTTCTTTAACCGTACAATGGTATATTTTGGTTTACCGAACAAAGCCATATTTATTCCTTCTCAAGCTTGTTAACTACTAAACCCGAAAGCACCTTAGGATAAAAATAAGTGGATTTAGGAGGCATTTTATTGCCGCTCATCGCGATATTAATAATCTGCTGGATTTTAACCGGGTTTAGAAAGAATGCGATACTTAAATGGTCATCATCAACTTCTTTCATTAACTCCACAGGATCCGGGCTATATTTTATACCTGTCAAATTATCTAAATCCAGCTTGAGAATATTTCTTAATACCAGATAATTAAGGATCGCCACATCCAGCGAACGGTATTCCTTAGGCTTATCGGAGATTAATTTATCCAGCATCTTTACATTCTTCAGGCGTAAAAGGAAATACTTCTTATCTTTATACATGCCCAGCATATGTTCTGTGCATCCGGCTTTCTCCATTAAAAAGAAAAAACGCCCCCGGTCTTTAAGCTGGTCAATATCGAAATATTCTTTAGCTTTATCCATAAAATCATTCAAATCCAGGCGCACATCTAATTTAAGCAACCGGTGGATAGGCAGGATTGATAATCCACGATAATCAGTATTAGTAAAATATGCCAAGCAAAAATTAAAATCCTCTTCCCCGGTAAATTCTTTACCCAGCTTCTCCCGCATAAGGTCACGATAAGCGCAGGCAACCTCATAGCGATGATGCCCATCCGCAATAAACATATTTTCACCGTTCATGCTTGATTCCACCATCTTGAGCACATCCGGATCGTTTATACGCCATAACTTATGCACTGTTTTCTCGTCATCCGTAACTTCAATAAAAGGCCCGGCAACAGGGATTTGCTTATCAAAAATACGCTGAATAATACGTTTTTTATCCAAAAAGATTATAAATATCGGGCTAAGATTGGCTTTTACCTGTTTCATTAATTTAAACCTGTCCTGCTTGGCAGCGTTATGCGTATTTTCATGGCCAAAAACAGCAGAACCTTTCTCATCGCCTAACCTGAGCAAAGATATAAAGCCTAAACGGGTTTTTTTCTCACCCCGGATCACGTATTGTTGGCTATAAAAATATACTGCCGGCTGTTCATCCTGAATAAGAACCTTGTCCTTAAGCCAGGTGCGGAATATCGCAGCTGCCCGGCGGTATTTATCATCCGCGGCGGAATCTTTAGCTAAAAGTATATGAATAAAATTATTTAATGAACGCTCGGCAAACATATCCTGAGCCTGGGGGGAAATTACATCGTATGGCGGACAAACCACCTGCTTAAAATCAGTGACTATTTCTGGGTTATAAACTACTGCTCTAAAGGCTCTGGTTTTGCTCATAAAAGTTAAATTTTGTTTGTAGAATTACGGCCCGGGACTTAAGGCTTAATTTTATCATAAATTGTTCTAAAAACAATAAATTAAAATATATTTACCGGGATATTTTTCTGTTTTCCCTGATTCTTTTTGGGCCGAAATAATAGAGATTGGCTCAAACTTAATGGCCGGGACAGCCGGAACAACCGCCATGAGCTTTAGGACAGGCGCCATCTACAGGTTTAGCAGATTTCTTGTAATCCGTAGCGTAGAATCCTGTACCCTTAAAAATGAACCCTCCAGCACTACTGATTAGCTTTTTTAACTTTTTGCCGCATTTAGGGCATTTAGTTTTAGGTTTGGCAGTAATACTTTGCAAAACCTCAAACCTGTGTTTACAAGATAGGCACTCATATTCATAAGTTGGCATTTTTTTCTCCACGAGAGAACATTACACTAGATTAACGCAAAGTCTCTCTTTAACGAAATGGTTTTCTAATCTTATCAGTAAAACTTTCTTTGGCTCCCAAATTTTCACCGCTTAAACGCGCAAAATCCTCCATTAATTGCCTTTGCTGCGTAGTCAAGCGGGCAGGAATTTCAATATCAACCCTTACTAATTCATCCCCAAGGTCACGGGAATGCAGGTCCGGCAAACCTTTGCCTTTAAGGCGAAAGGTTTTACCGCATTGAGTACCTGCAGGTATTTTCATCGTCAATTTACCCTCTAAAGCCGGGACTTCTACTTCACCGCCTAAAACAGCCTTAGGCATACTAATACTCACGGAAGTAGCGATATCGCTATTATGCCTTTGAAATACTGCGTGTTCCTTTACTTCTATTACTACATACAAATCTCCCCGGCTATTAACACCCGCTTCCCCTTCTCCCCGCACACGTAACTGAGAACCATTATCCACTCCCGCAGGTATTTTAACTTTAATCTTTTTGGTAACTTTTACTCTGCCTTCTCCCCGGCATTCCGGACAAGCGGCAGCAATAGTTGAGCCTTCCCCGCCGCAGCGGGAACAGGTTTGAGCTAATTGAAAAAAACCGTTAGAAACTACGGTTTTACCCGCGCCTTTACATTGGGGACAGACCATCCTCTTAGTTCCGGGTTTAGCCCCGCTGCCGGAACAAACCGCGCAGGTTTCATAGCGGGGAACAGTAATAATTCTTTCTACTCCTGCGGCTACTTCCTCTAGTGAAATTTCAATCGCGATTTGCAAATCTCTGCCGCGGCGCCTGCCCGCTCCGGATCTGGATTGCCTGGAACCAGAAATATCAAACCCCAGGTCACCAAACAACTCCTCAAAAATACTTCCACCGCCACCGCCAAATCCCCCGCCCATTTCTCTAAAAATACTGCTAAAATCAGCGCCCTTGAAGATATCTTCCTGAGCATACTTCTGGTCAATACCCGAATGCCCATATTGATTATAGAGCTCACGCTTAGAAGAATCTGAAAGGACGGCGTACGCTTCAGAAATACCCTTAAATTTCTCTTCAGCGGCTTTTTTCTCCCCCTCAGGTACGCGATCTGGATGAAATTTAAGCGCCATCTCACGATAAGCTTTCTTTATTTCATCCAGACTCGCAGTCCTGGGAACTCCAAGTATTTCGTAATAATCACCCTTAACAGACATTTTTATTTCTTACCGTTCTGATCTTCTTCCTTATACTCAGCGTCAATAATATCTTCATCTTTTTTACCGCCCTGGCCAGGTTCTTGCGCGGAATCCTGCTGGCCGCCATCAGCAGCTTGCCCGGCAGCATTTTGAGATTTTTGCTGCTTAGCGGCTGCTTGCTTATAAATCTCTTCGGCAAGCTTGTGCGACACCTTGGTCAATTCTTCCATGCCCTTTTTTATTCTATCAATATTTTTATCCTTAACCGCGCTCTTTAAATCATTAGCTTTTGCTTCAATATCCGCGCGTTCAGTCTGATTAACCTTATCGCCGTAATCTTTTAGTGATTTTTCAGTGGCATAGATCAAATTATCCGCCTGGTTAATCGTCTCGATTTCTTCTTTCTTTTTAGCATCATCTGCGGCAAACTTTTCCGCATCCTTAACCATTTTATCAATCTCTTCTTTAGAAAGTTTTTTCGGAGCACTGATGCGGATAGACTGTTCTTTTCCGGTTCCCAGATCCTTAGCGGAAACATGCACTATCCCATCCCGGTCAATATCGAACTTGACTTCGATTTGCGGTACGCCGCGCGTTGCAGCAGGGATTCCGACCAGGTCAAATCTCCCCAATTCCACGTTATCATCAGCTAGCGGACGCTCACCTTGTAAAACCCGGATAGTTACCGCGGTCTGATTATCGGCTGCAGTTGAAAATATCTGGCTTTTTTGGGTAGGGATAGAGGCATTTCTCTCAATTAACTTAGTATTCACGCCGCCTAAAGTTTCGATACCCAAAGAAAGCGGGGTAACATCTAAAAGCAATACATCCTTAACTTCTCCGGTAATTATCGCTGCCTGGACTGCCGCCCCTAAAGCCACACACTCCATCGGATCAACTCCGCGCTCGATTTTTTTACCGACATAATCTTCGACAAATTTTTGCACAATCGGCATCCGGGTAGGCCCGCCGACCATGATAATACGATCGACCTCTTTAACCGCCAGCTTAGCATCATTTAACGCCTGTTCAATCGGATGCTTACACCGTTCAATGATCGGACTAACCAAATCCTCCAGTTTCGCCCGGGTAATAGTCATCGTTAAATGTTTAGGGCCGGTGGCGTCAGCGGTAATAAAAGGAAGGTTGATATCCGTGCTCACGGTAGAGGATAGTTCAATCTTGGCTTTTTCCGCTCCTTCACGCACCCTTTGCACCGCCATTTTATCATTCATCAAATCGATACCGGTTTCACGTTTAAACTGGCCGACGATATATTCAAGCAATACCCTATCCATATCTGTACCACCCAGCTGAGTATCGCCGCTGGTTGCCTGAACATGAAAAACCCCTTGGGACATCTCCATAATCGTAACATCCAAAGTACCGCCGCCTAAATCAAAAACCATAATTCTTTGTTCCTTATCTGCCTTCTCCAAACCATAAGCCAGGCAGGCAGCTGTAGGTTCATTGATAATACGTAAAACTTTTAAACCCGCGATTTCACCGGCATCCTTAGTTGCCTGGCGTTGGTTATCATTAAAATAAGCAGGGCAGGTAATCACCACCTCCTCAACTTTATCACCCAAATAAGCTTCCGCATCCTGTTTTATCTTCTGTAAAATAAACGCGGAAATCTGCTGAGGAGTATAGTCTTTACCATAAGCTTTAAATTTAAAATCCGTACCCATCTTACGCTTAGCGGCTTGAATCGTACCTTCGGCATTAATCGCCGCCTGGCGCCTTGCCGGTTCTCCTACCAAACGTTGTCCATCTTTAGTAAAAGCCACATAAGATGGAAATGCTTTCCCTGAAGCAACCCCCGCTCCTTCCGCCGAAGGAATGATTACCGGCCTGCCGCCTTCCATAACCGCAGCTGCTGAGTTAGATGTCCCTAAATCGATTCCAATTACTTTTGCCATTTTTTCCTCCTGTCTAAAAAGTTTACAGTTTACTGTTAACGGTTAGCAGTAAAACTATGGATTCTTTTTTGATACTTTAACTTTCGCGGTCCTTAATATCCGCCCGTGAATCAAATATCCTTTTTGCAACACTTCAATAATCGTATGTTCCGGCAAATCTTTATTTTCCACCTGCATTAGAGCCTCATGAAAATTCGGGTCAAATATCTTTCCCTCCGCATCAACCGGCTTTACCCCATGATTCTTTAGCATCTCATATAAATGCGCCAGGATCATCTCTATTCCTTTTAAAAATGCGGATAAATCTTCTTTTTTGCTGGTCTCTGCCAAATCTACCGTGCGCTCTAAATCATCCAGGACATTCAGCAGATCTAAAATGAGGCCCTCATTAGCGAATTTCACAAACTCCTGCTTTTCCCGATCCAGGCGTTTGCGGGTATTTTCCAGGTCAGCTTGATTCCGCAGCATCTTATCCTGAGCCTCTTTGCCTTTTTTAACTTCCTCCAGGAGCCCCAGGTATTCGTCCTGCTTTAATGTCACAACCTGCTCTTCTTTTTTCTGGCTATTTTTGCCTTCTTCGTGATTTTTTTGATTGCTTTTATTTTCTTCCATATTCTTTTAAAAATCCTCCAAAATCTCATTTAAAACTTCAGAGATATATTCCATAGTCGGAATAATATGGTTATACTCCATGCGCATGGGGCCTAATACCGCCAGCCGGCCGGAAGGCTGATTTTTCAACTTAAATCCAGAGACCACTAAAGCACAATTTTCCATTCCCGGAAATCCCATCTCGCTTCCAATATAAACCTTCACTTTTCCGGAAAAATCCCGGTTAATTATATCCAGGAGTTTTTCCTTATCCTCCATCAACCTGATCAATAAACGTATTTTGTCAGCATCTTTAAACTCCGGCTGATCAAGTATCCGGCTGATACCTTTATAAAACATCTTATCCTGCCACTGCAAAAAAGAAGCGATACCGGCATAATGCGTAATCTCGGAAATAACCTCAGAAGTATTCTCTAAAGCATCATCAAGCCGCCGGATTTTTCTTTTACAATCCTTAAGAATACGCTGCTTTTCTTCCTCCAGGAGTTCCATCTGCTGAATAAGAAAATCCACATAATAACGGTATCCTTTATCCGTGGGCACTCTCCCGCCTGAAGTATAAGGATGTTTCAGGTATCCGGAATCATCCAATTCGGAAAAGATATTTCTTATGGTTGCCGAACTTAACTCAAATTCTTCGGCTATATCATCAGAAGCCACCGGAAGCGCATTCTTAATATAGCGGTTAATTGCCGCATTCAGAACCTGTTTTCTACGAGTATTATAATCCACGGTACGCATCAAATTATCTCCAAAATAACATCTTTTAGCCGGTTGATTTCAAACCTACCATAATTTAAGGCTAAGTGGAGATTTTAACACATTCTATTATTTTGTCAATAAAATTAGCACTTAAATCACTAGAGTGCTAACTAATTTCCAAAAAAAATTCCCCCCTTCCCAGAATGTATCTTTAAAAACTAAATCCGAACCGGCATATTTACACTACAGCTAATCATCCCCGGCTCTGGATTGCGCAAGTATTACTTTTAACCCGTGAATATTCACCCTCTTCTGCACCATCAGGTAATGCACATACTCCAGCCTTTTTAAATCTTTCAGCGAATAAAGCCGGTTCTTCTTGCCTACGCGTTTGGGGCGGACTACTCCGGCTTTATCTAATTGCCGCAATGTCCAAACCGGGATGTTCACCAGTTTACAAACTACACTGATCACATAAACCGGCTCTTCGGGTGCGATTTTAAGACTGAATATTGGCATACCCTGCCTCCATGCAAATTAAGCTTAGCATAACTAATATTATTTGTCAAGTAAAATAATTATTTTTGTTAGATAATCTAACAGATAATCTTGATATCTTTATCT
Organism: Candidatus Omnitrophota bacterium; assembly: GCA_028712375.1. Taxonomy (GTDB): domain Bacteria; phylum Omnitrophota; class Gorgyraeia; order Gygaellales; family Profunditerraquicolaceae; genus UBA6249. The sequence goes on along the minus strand of JAQTQG010000005.1, from coordinate 48,235 downwards.
TTTCCGATTCTTTCAAATATCAACCTGGCAATCTCCAGGTTGATATTCACACCTTCCTGAGAATAATCAATTTTTTTTATTTTGGCCTGGCGGTAAAAGAAATCCACCAAGTCCATCCGGTTATGCGGAATAAGAATATGTAAACTCAACATAAGGCCGGAAAAATAATCAGCTATCTTTTTGAGCAGGATATCCAGATTCTCCCCGGTTTTAGCGGACAAACAAACAGAATCGGGAAAATCTTTTTTGGATAGCTCCAGCCAGCCGCGGTCTTGGATTAAATCAATTTTATTTAAGGCCACCAGAATAGTTTTATCCTGCACTCCCAGTTCTTCCAAAACACTAAGCACCGCTTGATTATGTAAAACCAGGCGCGGATCTGCGGCATCCAAAACATGAATTAATAAATCTGCTTCCGCCACCTCTTCTAAGGTAGCCTTAAAAGCTTCAATTAAATGATGCGGGAGTTCATGTAAAAATCCAACCGTATCGGAAACAATAATATTTTGCCCGTTAGGAAGAGATAAATTCTTAGAAAGCGGATCCAGGGTAGTAAATAGTTTTTCTGAAGTAACCTGGGCGGACGCAGTTAAAAGATTTAAAAGTGTCGATTTGCCTGCGCTGGTATAGCCTACCAAAGCCACTATTGGCAAAGCATTATTTTTTCTCTTCTTACGCATTGCTAAGCGATGCTGGCGCGTATTTCTTAAATCTTCTTTTAGCTTATCAATCTTTCTCCTGGCCTGGCGGCGGTCAAGCTCTAATTTGGTTTCACCCGGCCCGCGCGTACCGATACCGCCTCCCAAATCTGAAAGCATTACCCCTTTACCGGACAGGCGTGGAAGTAAATATTCCAACTGGGCCAGCTCTACCTGCATTTTTCCTTCCGGGCTTCTGGCCCGGCGGCTAAAAATATCCAGGATAAGCTGGGTGCGGTCAATTGTCCTGCGGCCCAAAGCTTTTTCCAAATTTCGCTGCTGGGTACCGGTTAAATCATGGCTGAAAATTACAACATCTGCTCCTTCTTCATGGGCAATAAAACTAATTTCTTCAACCTTGCCTTTCCCAATAAGATAATTTGGCGTAGCATGGTCACAAATACAAATAACATTTTCCAACACCTCCACCGAAGTTGAAGAAGCCAACTCTTCCAGCTCTGCGGAAATGTCTTCAATACGCCAATGATGCTTATCTGTCTTTAACTGTACACTGATTAAGAGAGCTTTTTCCATAGTTTAAGCGCTACCTGCGCAGGAGATTCTTTTTGTTTAATATCCACCCATTTAATACGCTTATCTTTTCTAAACCAGGTCAACTGGCGCTTAGCATAGTGCCGGCTATTACGCTGCATCAGGCGCTTGGCTTCTGCCAAAGGATAGTTTGCGTCAAAATAACCTTTCAATTCACGGATGCCGATAGCGCATTGAGCAGTCTGGCTCAATTTATACTTAAGTAAACGTTTAACCTCGCTAATTAAACCCAGTTCAAACATCTTATCCACTCTTTGATTAATTCTATCATAAAGATGCTGCCGGTCTAAATTTAACCCGAGAACCTTAATATTATAATCTTTACCTAAACCAACCCGGTTTTTTTGCAGCTGGGAAATACACTCCCCTGTTTTTAAATATACTTCTAACGCGCGGATGATTCTTCTGGTGTCATTAGGATGTATCTTACCGGCGGCCCCCGCGTCCACTTTAAGCAACTTTCTATAAAAATATTTATTCCCTTTTTGCTTAAGCTGTTTTTCCAGCTTGGTACGTATAGCTTTATCTTGAGGGACTGCCGGGAATAACCCATCAACAATAATGGAATAGTAAAGCCCGGTCCCCCCAACAAACAGCGGGGTTTTTCCTTTGCGGAATAACTTTTCGCAAATCAATAGCGCATCCTGGCGGTACTTAGCAACATTATACTCCCGGGTGGGATCAATTTTACTTAAAAGATGGTGCTTTATTTTTTTTCTTTGCGCGCTAGATGCTTTGGAGGTCAGGATATTCATCTTACGGTATACCTGCATAGAATCACAAGAAATAATCTCAGCATTAATTTTCTTTGCCAAAATTATGGCAGCTGCAGATTTACCTATACCGGTAGGCCCCAGAAGAAAAATTATCTTTTTTTTTGGCATAAACTATTGCGGACAGAGCTTGGTTTGAAAGCCTTCTTGAAAAAGCTTACTCTCTAATTCCAACGCTTCCTTTTCTGTATTAAATCTCCCCACCTTAACCCGGAAACCGGCACCAAAACTTTCCACATAAGCAGAATACCCTTTAACTTTAAGCCTTTCTTTAAAATTATTGGCATTAGCGCTACTGGTAAAAAATCCTACCTGCACAGAATATTCTTTCGGGTTATTGGCGGAGGTATCGGCCAGCGGAATCGGTTTAACTAACTTTAGTTCCGGGCTTAACGGAAAATCTTTTTTCAGCTTGAACCAATAACTGTTACTTTTTTGATGATTACCTTTTTTTAGCTCCAACTGGCTAAGCCGATAGAGTACCGCCGGTTTCTGACGGCTGTTAGAATCACCGCTAATTAGCTTATTATAAATATCCTCTGCCTGCTGAAACTGTCCGCTCACCAAATAAGTATCTGCCAGCCCTAAACTCGCCTCTTCTTTAAATTTACTGTTGGAATTATTTAAAATACGCCTAAAACAATCCTGTGCCGGAGCGATCTTTAATTCTTTAAGGTAGCTTAAGCCTAAAATATAATTCAATTCATCCGTATTGCTAAAATGCATCCGCTCAACTTCCGCCTGGCCTTCAAAGATGACCCGGCGGTAATTGCCTTGTAAAAAATCAGTTTTTAAAACCTCCAGGTCAGCTGCCTGGCAAAAACCCGGCAACCAACAACTAGCAAGCAAGATCAGGATAAATTTAATTTTTTGCATCGCTATGCCTACTCCTTAACTTTTTAGAGATTGCTCTTTGTAAATCCAGGATCTTTTTATGCCGCTTATTGATTTCATCCTGCTCAAGCTGGCCGGCCATTTTAGCCGCTTCCGTACCCGGCCGGGATGAATACTTAAAAATATAGGCGGCATTAAACCCGATTTTTTCTACAACTGCGCAGGTTTCCTGAAATTCTTCCCTGGTTTCACCAGGAAACCCCACGATAATATCCGTAGTTAACAAACCGCCTTTAACAATCTTACGATAAGAATCAGTTAAAGCCAAGTAATCTTTTATCTTATAGCCGCGGTTCATTAAAGTTAAAATCCGGTCTGCACCTGACTGCAAAGGCAGATGCAGGCGCTTAGCCGACTTTTCCAGGCCATGCAGCGCTTTGAAAAATTCCAGATTAGCATCTTTAGGGTGAGAGGTGAAAAAATCAAACTCCGTTAATCCATCTAAAGCATTGACCTGTTCAAGAATCTTAGTAAAATTAATCTGGCCATCCTGATAAGCATTAACATTCTGCCCCAGCAAAGTCACTTTCGTTATTCCCTTGTCAATTGCTTGATGAATTTCAGCCATTATATCCTTATGCTTACGGTGGCGTAAAGCGCCCCGCACATAAGGCACAACGCAGTAAGAACAGAAATTACAGCATCCTTCGGAGATAACCACATAAGCATGTTTAGCATCCTGATAAAAATCAGTATGATAAATTTCTTCCGGCCGTTCAACACTATCGGTTTCCCAGATTTTACGCTCCAACAAACTTTTAACACTAAGTTTTTTTAAAATATCCGGGAGCTTATGGATATCCTGCGGGCCCACCACAAAACTAATACTCGGGTCACGCTCAAAAGCTTTCTCTTGGTAATTCTTGGCCATGCACCCCATCAACCCGATAATTTTAGAACCTTTATAGCTGCCAATCAAGCTCCAAACCCGGTCTTCAGCGTGCTTACGCACAGAACAGGTATTAAAAATAATTATATCAGCATCCTGTTCAGTAGCGCTGATTCGATAGCCGGCTTTCTGTAATAAACCACAAATGAGCTCTGAATCCCTCACATTCATTTGACAGCCGAAAGTCCTCAGAAAAACCTTATTTTGTTTCTTCTCTTTATCACTCATATAGTTATATAACTTTTCGTATCTCTACTTACGTTCATCGGCCCCTAAAATTCCTAGACCGTTTCTAAATATCTCTTTTATTTTCAATAACTTCTGCCAGAAGTATCCTCATAGGGACACTTCTGGATAAACTCATTGCACCATAACCAGTTAGGAAGAAACGGTCCCCATTCTTTCTTATAATATCCTACTTTCCTTTTGTCTCAACCAAAATATGATTAATCATCTGCTCAAGCAGGGCATTAAATTCATCCGGCGCTTCCAACATAATGAAATGTCCACGGCCTTTCATTAATACCATCTCATATGACGGCACCAGTTTTTTATTCCCTTCAACATTAGTCGGCCAGAGATCGGCATTAACACTTTTTAACGGCACGGCAAGGCCTTTGATCAGTTCCGGATCAGACACCTTAAAATATTCCTGCATCGAACCCAACGCCACCTCCTGCGGAGCCGATGACATATCCCGGGCGACCGCCTCGACCAGGGCTTTATCGGCATTGGCCGGGAACATACTGCGGACAAACTCTTGTACCTTCGGCACGAAATCTGCGGCGATCGGTTCATAGATACTGTTTTTTACCTCATCCGGATAAACCATCCCCAGATCTTCAAGAGTATCTACTCCCACTAGGCCAATCACTCTTTCCGGCGCAAGCTTAGCCGCATATATAACGATCTCTCCTCCCATGGAATGCCCAACCAGGATCGCTTTTTTCACATCCAGCTTCCGCAATACCGCTGCGACATCTTGGCCAAAGGCTTCCGTGGTATAAACCTTTCTGCCAAAACCGGAATTACCGTGCCCGGCCAAATCGATAGTAATCACACGAAATTTTTTCGAAAAATACGGAATTTGGTTGTGCCAATAGCGGCTATCGCAGCTCCACCCATGGACAAACACTACGGTCGGGTCATTTTCCCGCCCGTACACCGCATAGGCAATCGGCACGTTGTCCGCTGAAAGAGTATTGGCAAACGGCAACGTACGTACAGGAGGATTGCAACCGCATGCGCAAAAAATAATAACAAAAACCGTAAGAATATAACGCGCTAATTTAACCATAGGTATTAACTCCTTTATTAAAAATTTAATGACCATATTTCCGCAGTCCTATAAATCGCTATTTTTCAGCGATAACCAGCATCTCAAAATCTTCCGTAGTTAGTTTGTCGTTTCTTGAGTATGCCCCCAGCTTAGCCCCAAAAATCCCTATTTTCTTATATCCAAGCGATTGCAGTAGCCAGGTAATCTCGCTGGGGACATAACACCGCTCATTGCATTCCAATACTTTTTTATTTCCCGCATCATCTTCAAATTCAACACGATTATGATCACGAAAGGTCATCAAATCGAAAGATATACTTTTACAGACCGAGCCCCCTTCTTTAGCTGCCGAGCCATAAAAATCCTTTACCGAATGAAGCAGCGGAAACAATCCGTTCAATGCAGTAAATATAAACTTCCCGTTATTTTTTAACGACTTAGTTGCATTCTTAAGTATTTCAAAATTCATTTGGTCCGTTTCCATCAAAGAAAACCCGCCTTCGCAGAGCATGATTGTCAGATCGAAATCACCGTTAAAAGGGAGGTTTCTTGCATCAAGCCTCTGAAAGTCAATCTTGACCCCTTGCTCTTTTGCTTTTTCTTTAGCCCTCTTAAGCTGTGACTCGGATAGATCGATTCCCGTGACCTGATACCCTCTTTTGGCCAATTCAATCGCATGCCGGCCGGTACCGCAACCGATATCCAGAATTTTTATTGCCTTATCGTGGTTTATCTCCCGCTCGATGGAATCACATTCCCCGCTTGTTCCCCGGACATAACACTCTTGATCGTATTTACGCGCATAATTCTCAAATAACGACTCATACCACTGTTTCATTATAACCTCCCATTTTTCAAATTATCCTTACTTATCAGATTTATAGCTCTATATTACGAAATTCCTAGAGCGTTTCTAAATATCTCTTTTATTTTCAATAGCTTCTGCCAGAAGTGTCCCCATGGGGACACTTCTAGATAAACTCATTGCGCCCTAATCAGTTAGGAAGAAACGGTCTTAACTTTCTGCTGTTAGGGTGTCCCTTTGGGGAACGTCCCCGTTTCATCATCCTAAGTCTTTCTCAAAAAACTCCACCAGAACCGCACATATGCCCCCAACTCTTTTCGGAGCGAGCGAAAAGCGAATATTTTAAATTTCTGAATATAACCATACCAAAAATAAAATAGAAGCAGATAAACCGGCCTTAACGGCAACAAAGTCAAAATATCCGTAAAACGCCTTAAAGCTGGAAATCGCACAATTATCGGAAACAGTTTTTGCAGATTTTCAATCCTGCGTTTTAGTTTTACGGGAAACTCCAACATTGTGGAACATTTACTTGTTTGCAAAAACCCTGCTTCCTCTCTTAGGAAACCATTAGCTATAGCATACTTACGTACCGGCGTACCGGGAAAAGGGTACAATAAAGACGCAATAGCTAATGTGGGCTTGAGCTTAAGATTAAAATCCAGAGTCTGCAAATCAACTGAATACGGATCAGCTACCGGCAAACCAAAAATATTCTCAGTCATAAATTTTATACCATACTTATGGAAAATCTTTGCTGCCGCTAAAATTTGTTGATTGGCAAGGTTGCGTTTTAATATCGTATTTGCCAGCTCCTGATTACCGCACTCCACCCCCATCCAAACACTATCTAAGCCCGCTTCTTTAAGCTGCCCCATAACATAATCACTCACGTTATTGGCCCTTACGTTTACCGAAAAAGGCAGGCCCACTTCTGCCTTATAAAGAACGGAAAAATCTTCAAACCATCTTTGCGGCTTCACTAAAAAGTTGTCATCAGCAATCCAAACATAATCCACAGGGTAGGTTTTACAAAAATCCGTAATCTCATGAACAATATTCCGCGGTGAACGATAGCGCACCCAGTTGCCTTTACCTCTGTAAATTTCATTATATTTTTCATTAAAACAATAGGAACAATGATACGGGCATCCCCGGCCGCTAAGGAACATTTTCCGGCCTTCGCCTAAAAGATCCCGGTCTGCTGCATACATAATACTCCGGTCAGGAAAAGGCAGCGTATCTAAATCTTCAACCAGAGGCAATAAATCATTCTTAAACACTTCCTGTTTATACTTAACCCGGAAATTAGGCGCCTTCCAGAAATCGGCGGATTCATCGACTTTTTTACAAAAATCCGGCAAAGCAATATCTCCTTCGCCCACGCAAACCGCATCCACCCCACTATCATAAATTATATCCGGGAAGAATGTGGCGTGCGGGCCGCCAAAAACTGAAATAAATTCAAAATATTCTTTAAGCTTTTTGTTGAAATTAAGCAGAGCAGGGTATTCTCCGGTCATCGCTGAATAACCGATTAGGTGCGGGCCAAACTCTTCCACCAACTGCATCATGCCGGGTATCCCTATTTTATCCACGATTGCTAAACGCACAGAATGCCCTTGTTGTTTTAGAGAAGAACTTAAGGACATGATCCCCATGCGCTCGTGAAATAACCATTCCTTAGTAATAAATAATATCCGCATTATTTATATATTTTTAAGCAAACCGTTACGATACTGCTTCGATTAATTCTTATCAGATCCGGGCCCTATTAAGCTTGAGTAACAAAAAAAATAAACCCCCCGTCATTATTAATGGCGGGGGGTTTAAAACTACCTAAGCAAAAACAAATACATTATTTCTTCTTCAATTTCTCAATTAACTCAGCCACGAATTTACCGGCAATTTCTTTGCATCCTAACCCAAACGCAAGAGCCAACCCTAGGCCCAAAGAACCCAATACAATGGAAATAGTCAATTCGGTTATGTGAATACCAACCTGCAATTGCTCTAACCCCACAAAAATAGCAAAAGCAATAACGACCGTTTCCACAACTTGAGCTAAGATTTTACCCTGGCTTAAACCCGCATTATTTGCGGCAGTTTGTACGATATTTTTCAATATAGTGGACACGAACATTCCTAAAACCAGAATAAACAAAGCAGCAATAACATTCGGAATATAAAGCACAACTTTGTTTAATAAATCAGCAGCAACAGTAAGGCCAATAGAATTAACCGCCACCATGAAGGTTATGAGCAGGCATAGCCAATAGCAAATTGCTCCGATTAAATCAGATAAAGTATAAGTTACCCCGCCTTTACTTAACAATTTATCAAGCTCAATGCGGCTGGATAATTCATTAATCTTCGCTGTCTTAAGCACTTTACTGACAATCGACCTGACTACCTTAGAGAGCAGCCAACCAATAATTAGAATAATAATCACCAACAACGCATTCACCATAAATTGGCTAATTTGCGCTAAAACTGTACGTGCCGGCTCTAGCAATACTATTTGCCAACTACTCATGCTTCCCTCCTTTGTAAAGTTACTATTTCTATAACTTTAGCACAACTAACAGGTTATGTCAAGTATTATCCCTTAAATAACAGTGTAATGAATCACTGACTTTAAAGTGGCTTGTGCTTTCATCCTAAAGAAACGAAGCGCCGAAAAATCCGGCTAAAACGGGATTCGCGCTTGGGGCTCAGTAATCAACAGGTTTATCGGTAAGTGCCATTAACTACCGCATTACTGCATACTTAAAAGAACCTACCTCAACCACCTCTTTTTCATCTCCTCATCAATCTTCTGCATTTTAGCATAACTTAACTTAAAATCTTCCGCAGCCGGACTTACAGCGGACGCCCGCTTATTATTCTTTCTGCCACAGATAAACTCCTCCACGCCGCAAACCTGGGCGTGAAGCAATCTGCTGACTAAGCGCACCTCTTTATCATCTGAAACCACAACAATATTCTTAGGAGAAGCGGATCTCTCAACCATCTCTTTTATTAATTCATCCGCTTCTTTAGCGCGTGAAAACAAACAATATAAATTATCTTCAAAAGGTGCCTCTTCTGCACGGGGAGGATATCCGTCAAAAACCAGAACTACTTTATTGTTTTTGCTCCCGGACAATCTGTTTAATTTAATAAAATCCGCCAGGGTATGCTGAATACTTGTGGTTGATTTTCCGGCAGGCTTAAACGCGGGATGGTTTATCAGATTGCAGGCGTCTATAACGTACTGTAAAGACATAAATAAGCCCTCCGATAGCACCGCAAAAAACAGTAAAAGAAAAAGACAAAAGGGACATCGCTAAAGCCAATTGCTTAATTACCCCGACTTTCGCGAAATAAAGTACGAACAAACTTTCCCTTAAGCCTAAACCGCTGATGGCAACCGGCAAAAGAGTAATTGCTCCAATAATCGGGAGAAAAATAAGAAAATAGACAAAACTTACTTTTATGCCCAGAGAAAGGCCGATAAGGTATATACACAAAACTGCAAATAATTGGACTAAAAAAGACAAAAACAGGTTTAAAATAATAATCCGTTTGTGGTTACGAAAAACATGGATCTCCTGATGCATATCCCGGATAATTTCTTTTATCTTTCCGGCACCCGGAGCGCTAAGAAACCTGCTGATCCCGGCATAAATACTGCTGTTAAAAAGGACTAAAAGCCCGATCACTAACAAGATGACAATGGCCGCAACTGAAGATAAAACAAGCTTATCCAGGACTAATTTGCCACCCAGCAGCAAACCGGGCAGAATTATAAGCACTAAACCGATGTAGCCGCTTAATCTGTCTAAAAACACCGTAGCGATTACTTCTTTGGTTTTTTTCGTATGGCCGGCTAAATCCGCTGACCGGATCAAATCCCCTCCGATAGTCGAAGGCAGAAAAATGCTAAAAAAAACTCCACCGGAGAATGAGCTGATAATTTTTCTAAAAGAAGCGCTGATTCCGGCTGTCCGCAGCAGCATCTGCCAGCGTAAAAACCCGAACAAATAAGTAAAAGAATAAATAACAAAACCCGCGGCCAACAGGCGCTTATCCGTCCCCTTGATATCCCCCAATAAGACGTGCAAATCGATCTTATTGGACTTAAATAAAAATAATAGTAATAAGACACTAATGCCGATTCTGAGGAGAAAAATCAATATGCTTTTAATTTTGAGCATTATTTTTTAGGATGTCAACTTACGATAAGCTTCTAAATATTTTTCGGTAGTTACGCGGATCACTTCCTGCGGTAATGGGGGCGCAGGAGGAGTTTTATCCCAGCCTAAAGCTTCCAGATAATCGCGCACAAATTGCTTGTCAAAACTCGGCTGCCCTTTTCCCGCCCGATATTCATTTAACGGCCAAAAACGCGATGAATCCGGGGTAAGCACTTCATCAATAATAATCAAACGGCCCTGGTAAATACCGAACTCGAATTTAGTATCCGCGATAATAATACCTTTTTTTAAAGCATACTCGCTGGCGCGCCTATAAATAGCGATACTGGCTTCTTTTAAACGGTTCGCCATATCAATCCCTACAAGCTCTTCAACATGCTTCTGGCTGATATTCTGATCATGCCCGACTTCGGCTTTCGTGGATGGAGTAAAGATAACCTGCGGCAGTTTTTCAGATTCTTTCAACCCTTTGGGCAGATCAATACCGCAAACTGATTGTTTTTGCTGGTATTCTTTCCAACCTGAACCGGATAAATACCCCCGGACAACGCATTCTACCGGCAAAGGTTTGGTTTTTAAAACCAGCATTGACCGACCCGCCAGGTCTGTTTTATATTTCTTAAGCTCCAAGGGATACTGTTCAATATCAGTAGTAATTAAATGATGCCCGATTATATCTTTTATAAAATCAAACCAAAATCCGGAGATACTGGTGAGCACCTCTCCTTTGTGCGGAATCCCGCTGGGCAACACCACATCAAAACAGGATATGCGGTCAGTAGAGACAATCAGCAGCTTATCACCCAAGTCATAAACATCCCTAACCTTGCCTCTGCGGAAAAGAGGTAAATCCTGGAATTCCGTTTTTAATAAAACACGCTCATCCATCTTTTTTCAGCCTTTCCAATAAAGCATCATGCTCCTGCCAAAGCTCCTTAGGCAAATCCTTTTTAAAATCATTAAAGAATTTACTGATACCTTTGAGCTCTTCCAGCCAGTCCTCCTTGTCGACTTTCAGAAGTTTTTCCAGGACTCCATTAGGAAGATTAATCCCGGTCATATCAATGTTAAACGGATAAGGCAAATAACCGATAGGAGTATGCATAGCATTAACCCTGTCATTGCAGCGGTCTAAAACCCATTCCAGGACCCTTAAATTTTCACAAAATCCCGGCCAGAGAAATTTGCCATGCTCATTCATTCTGAACCAGTTGACGTGAAATATTTTCGGAGGCTTAGCCATCAGCTTACCCATATTTAACCAATGCCGGAAATAATCCGCCATATTGTAACCGCAAAAAGGCAACATCGCCATCGGGTCCCGGCGTACCTGGCCGATTTTACCTACCTGGGCGGCAGTCAATTCCGAACCCATCGTCGCACCCACAAATACACCATGCTGCCAGTTAAAAGCTTCATAGACCAGCGGGGCAACATGCTGGCGCCTGCCGCCAAAGATAATCGCCGATATCGGAACACCGTGATGCTGTTCCAGCCTGAATGATGCTGAAGGACAATTGACAATCGGAGTAGTAAAACGCGCATTAGGATGCGCTCCCTTAATAACATGTCCTTCGGAATCTAAAGTATTCGATTTCCAGGGATTACCCTTCCAATCAATACCCTGGCTGGGAACATCCCCATCCGCCCCTTCCCACCAAACCGTATTATCCGGCTTCAAAAGAACATTGGTATAAATCGTATTCTTTTGAATAGTTTTTACCATATTTGGATTAGCATTAGAATTAGTCCCGGGAGCAACCCCGAAGAACCCGGTTTCCGGATTAATCGCCCAGAGCGAGCCATCGGAATCTACGCGCATCCATGAAATATCATCGCCCACCGTCCACACCCGGTAACCTTTATTTTTCAGGCCCTCCGGAGGAATTAACATCGCCAGGTTTGTTTTACCGCAAGCGCTGGGAAAAGCAGCCGCGATATATTCAATATGCCCGTTCGGCTCCTCAATCCCCATAATCAGCATATGCTCTGCCATCCATTTTTCTCTACGGGCGGCAAAACTAGAGATGCGTAAAGCAAGGCATTTTTTTCCTAAAAGGACATTTCCGCCATATCCGGAATTTACACTCCAGATAGTGTTATCTTCCGGAAAATGCAGAATCAGACGTTTTTTAATATCTAATTCGGCTTTAGAGTGCAAACACTTGGTAAAATCATCTTCTTTTTCCAATTGCCTTAAAACCTGTTCCCCGCAACGGGTCATAATCAACATATTTAAAACGACATAACGTGAATCGGTTAATTCCACGCCGATTTTACTAAAAGAAGAACCGACCGGCCCCATAGAGAAAGGAATCGCATACATTGTCCTGCCGGCCATAGAATTTTTAAATATTGCTTTGGCTTTACGGTAGGCAGCCGCAGGAGACATCCAGTTATTATTCGGCCCGGCTTCGCGTTTCTTTTTAGTGCAGATAAAAGTCAGATGCTCGGTCCGCGCGACATCATCCCAAGCGGTACGATGCAAAAAACAACCCGGTAATTTTTCCTGGTTTAAACGGATCAACTCACCGCTTGCCACGCATTCTTTTTCTAAAGCCAGCTTTTGTTCCTCACTGCCATCAATCCAAACAATACGTTCAGGACGGCAAAGCTTAGCCATTTTATCAACCCATTCATTTAATTTTTTACTAGCAGTGGGATTTTTTTCCATTTACTTTTCCTTGTTTGCTATAAACTTATAAGCAGAATCAGCTGCTACTGCGCCATCACCGCAGGCGTTAATCACTTGATAAAGCGCTTTCTTCCGGCAATCACCGCAGGCGAATATGCCTTCAGATGTTGTTGCCATGTTCTCATCGGTCAGGATAAACCCGGACTCATCCATCTTCAATTTATTTTTTAAAAATAGGGTTTCCGGCTCATAACCGATATAAATAAAAACCCCCGCACAGGCAAAGTCGCTTTCTTTGCCGCTTAAAAGATCTTTAATAATGACCGCTTCAACCTTATTAACTCCCTTGACCTGAGTAACCACGCTATTTAAAATAAAGCTGATTTTATTGTTTTGCTGCATTCTCTCCTGTAAAATCGGAGAAGCGCGCAAATCACTGCGGCGATGAATTACGCTAATTGAACTGGCAAATCGGCTCAAATACATTGCTTCTTCAGCAACGGCATTTCCTCCTCCGACAATCACCACTTTTTTATCTTTAAAAAACGGGGCATCACAGGTAGCACAATATGAAACGCCGCGCCCGGTGAGCTGCCCCTCCCCCGGAATATTTAATCGCCTCGGGCGAGCCCCGCTGGCAATAATCACTGACTGCGCCTGATAATTATTATTAGCGGTATTAATAATTTTATTCGCGCAATCTAAGCTTAAGACTTCCTCGCTTATGATACTAACCCCTAATTCTTTAGCCTGGTTTTCCATGCGCCCCATCAATTCCACTGTCGATACGCCACCCGGAAAACCCGGGTAATTTTCGATAGTTTCACTCATCAAAATCCTTCCGCCGACAGACATTTTCTCAATTAATAACGTATTCAGTCGGCTGCGCCCGGCATAAAGCGCCGCAGTCAATCCCGCCGGCCCTCCTCCGATTATTACTAAATCATAGCTTAACAATTTATTATCCTTTTTTTTAAAGCTGCAGCTTAACAACTTTTACTTTTGTTTTAAGGTCAGCTAATCTTTTTTTAATGCGTAATTTTTCTAAAAGTGAAGCGTAATCTATAATAAGTTTACCCTTCAAATGATCAATTTCATGCTGTAAAACACAAGCAAAAAGATCTTTGGCTTCAATTTCTATAAAACGGCTGTTCTCATCTTGAGCCTGCACCCAGACTTGTTTAGCGCGTTTAACCTTAACGCAAACCCCGGGAACGCTCAAACACCCTTCGCTGATCGACTGCTTACCCTGGCTCTTGATAATTTTAGGATTAACTAATTTATAAAGCCCCTCCCCGATGTCCACGACAATTAACTGTTCGCTTAACCCGATTTGCGGAGCAGCCAGGCCAATCCCTGAATCATCATACATCGCTTTAGCCATCTGGCTGAGAATCCGGCGGTGCTCATCAGTAATCTGGTTAACCGGCTTAGCTTTTTTTCTTAAAACAGGCTCACCAAATATCTTAATTTTTGATTTTATTCCATTCATCAAGCTTAATCCCTGTCTTTGTTCTTAGCGTCGACTTTACCTTACAATTCTATTCTTGGCGTCGACTTTTATAATTTTAGCTTTTATCGATCTGGCTTCTTTGTCTTCAACAGCCACATAAGAAAGAATAATTACCTGGTCACCGGGACAAGCACCCCGGGCCGCCGGGCCATTTAAACAAATTACACCGCTTCCAGCCTTACCCTTAATCACATAAGTCTCAATCCGCAAACCATTGTTAAGATTAAGCACTTCCACTTTCTCATGTTCCAAAATATCAGCCGCTTTTATTAAATCCATATCAATAGTAATGCTGCCTTCATAATAAAGATTGGCATCGGTTACTATGGCCCGGTGAATTTTAGATTTCAACATAGTTCTTAACATTGTATTTTCTCCTTTACACCTCCAATTAGCCCGGGTGTAAAACCTAGAACAACCCGCACAACCGCGTTAGCTAGCCTGCTTCTTTAGCGGTTATTAATCAACTTATAAGTTTGCCGGGCAATCATTAACTCTTCATTTGTAGGAATAACCATAATTTTTGGCGGCTTCTTCAAGTAAGCAAACAAATCCTGACAAACACTTTCTCTAATTGAAGCTTTATTCTCCCCAATACCCGCGGTAAAAATTAAGGCGTCTATCCTGCCTAAAACTGCCAAATATGCCCCAATATATTTACGGATACGATAAACAAAAATATCCAAAGCCAGTTTTGCGCGCTTATTTCCGGCTTGCGCCTTTTCATCAAGCAGGCGCATATCGTTACTTATTCCCGATATCCCCTTTAAACCACTCTCTTTGTTTAAAATGCGGTCCATTTGCCTAGTGTCTAAATTTTTCTTATGCATAATATGCGTGATCAAAGCCGGGTCAACATCACCGCAACGCGTACCCATTACCAACCCTTCTAAAGGCGTATACCCCATACTGGTATCTACGGACTTACCTTGCTTAATAGCAGTAATGCTGCAACCATTGCCTAGATGACAAGTAATTAAATTTAATTTATTCAGGGGCTTCTTTAGAATGCGGCTGGCTTCTTCGGCGACATATTCATGGCTGGTACCGTGAAAGCCATATTTCCTGACTCTTAATTTCTGGTAGTAATCATACGGCAGCCCGTAAATAAAAGCGTACTCCGGTATGCTCTGATGAAAAGCTGTATCAAACACTACCACTTGTTTTACTCCGGGCAGAAGTTTCTGGCAAGCCGTTATCCCGGAAAGATTAGCCGGATTATGCAAAGGTGCAATAGCGGAGCATTTCTTAATCCCTTTAATTACACGAGAATCCACTAAAGCAGGTTTATTAAAATCTTCCGCACCGTGAACTACCCGATGGCCAACCGCATCCACCAATTCCGCTTCTTGAAGTATAATTTTTAAACCTGAATAATGATTTTTAAACCTCGAGCCGTCTTCACCGATATTTTCAATGACGCCTTTTTTCACCAAGGTTTCAGAAGGCATATCAAAAAGCTTGTATTTAATCGATGAGCTTCCGCTATTAATAATTAAAATCTTCATTATTGCGCCCTGACTGCGGTAACCGCCACACTATCAACAATATCTTTAGCAAAACAGCCGCGCGACAGGTCGCTAGCGGGTTTATTTAAACCTAAAAATAACGGGCCGATCGCCCGGCATCCGCTTAAACGCTGCACCAATTTATAAGCAATATTGCCGGCTTCCAGGTTAGGAAAAACCAATACATTGGCCTGCCCGTTAATCGGGCTATCCGGGCATTTTATGCCGGCGACTTCCGGAACAATAGCAGCATCGCCCTGTAACTCCCCGTCAGCTAAAATTGTTGGCGAAAGAGTTTTAAGTAAAGCCAAAGCTTCCGCAATCTTTTCGGCGGATTTAGTCCTGGCCGAACCTTTAGTAGAATAACTCAAAAAAGCTACCCGCGGAGTAAGGTTTAATACTTTACCCGCCAGTTCCGCAGCGGTAAAAGCAATACAGGACAACTGCCGGGCATTCGGGTCCGGAATTACTCCGCAATCAGCAAAAATAAAAGTGCCCTTATCCCCATATTCGCAATTAGGCACATCCATTATAAAGCAGCTGGAAGCAATAGTAAACCGCTCATCCAAACCAACACAGCGAATACATGCCCGCGCCACATCCGCGGTAGTATGCGATGCGCCGGCCACTAAACCATCCGCCTTGCCTTCCCGCGTCATCATTGCCGCATAATAAAGATTGTCGTTGAACAACTTTCTAACTGTATCCAAATCAATATCTTTAGACTGGTAAAGCTTATAATATTCTTGGATATATTTTTCTTTTTGGCCTTCATCAATCAAGTCCGGAGTTAAAAGAAACGGATTAGCTATTTTTTCTTTACGGATAATCTCTACGGCTTCCAAAGTGCGGGCATCTTCATACTCAGGTAAAACAATAGTCTTTATTTTAAGTGCTGCTTGCTTACGAATCCTGCTTATGGCATCCATTTTAAATCCCTTTCCCCGCAATTTATTTTGGCGGGCTCCCACCTTGGAACAAATTAAAGGTGGGACAAAATTTTTTTAAAATCTACATTCTCCTTAATTAACTCCACAACCGCATCAATCTTCTCCGTATCGCAAGGCCTGATTTTTACTGTGATATCATGCACACAGGTAGCCACATCATAAGTATCGGATTTAGACAGTAAAACCGGAATTTGCGCTTTTTCCAGAAGCTCCATAATCGGCGGCTCAGGCGTAATGCCGCAGGTTAAAATTAAACCGCAAATTTTCAGTTTTTTATTGCCGGCATCCCCCCGGAAACAATTCAGCGCGATCATAATCATGTCTTTGCGGTCGCCAGGAGTAATCATCAGGCTATCTTCACTGATATAGCCGGCAGCATCGCGCGGCTCCATCGCCGCGACAATCACCTTAGCAACCGAACGCTCTAAATATTGCTTTCCGCAAAGAACCTGAAAATCCGTTTCTTCTAAAATCTGTTCAATGGAAGGCCGGGCTAACATCGGGTTATAAGGAAGCACACCTAAAACATCCACCCCTTTTCTTTGCAACCCCTTCCTCACCAGCCGGTTAATCTTATCGAATTTATTCGGTAAAACTTTATTTACAATTACCCCCAGAACCTTTACCCCTTCCTTCTCAAAAAGGGCTTTATTTAAAATAATTTCATCAATCGGCCGGCCGACACCTCCGGAAGAAATTATAATCACTTTGGAACCTAGAAGCCTGGCTACTGCCGCGTTAGAATGGTCAAATACCGAGCCCACTCCGGCATGGCCGGTACCCTCAATTACCACTAATTCCTGATTTTTAGAAACCCTGCGGAAAGAATCTTGAATTTGTTTAGAAATATTTTTTTTATCCGGCTTAGCGATATATTTCTCGGTAAAACCTTTCTCTACCGCAATCGGATTCATATCTTTAAGGCCGCTTTTTATTCCGCAAACTTCCTCAATCAGGATAGAATCTTCGTCAATTTTTAAACCTTCTTCCTCCAGATAGCGCTGGCCGATAGGTTTAATAAAACCAACCTTGCCAAATCTCTGCTGCAAATTACGGATAATCCCCAGAGATACCGTGGTTTTTCCGTCATTCTGCTTAGTGGCGGCAATAAAAATCTTACGCATCCTGCACCTTCTATTTTATTTGATTCTTGACCCTGCGCCTTAAGTTAGAAACAAAACCGGAGATTACAGATTTTCTTCAATTTTACGCTTTAATTCCGCCTTGTTTAGCGCCCCCACAAGTTGATTCATTACTTTGCCATTTTTAAAGAATATAATTGTCGGTATAGACATTACCCCGTATTCGGTAGCGACCTTGGGGTTAGAATCGACATCTACCTTGCCAACTTTCATTTTACCTGAATATTCATTGGCCATCTCATCAATTAAAGGAGCGATCATTTTACATGGGCCGCACCAAGCAGCCCAAAAATCCACTAAAACCGGCAAATCTGAATCCAATACTTCTTTTTTAAAATCAGTGTCTGTGAAATGCTGCGTACTCATACCTTTAGTCCTTCGCTTTATGGGGTTAATAAAATTGAGAGATTTCTTAAATTAACATAAACACCCGGTAATTGCAAGCAAAAAAGGAAAGAGGCGAATTCTTCTGCAAAAAAAGAACTGCCTTTTTCCTTTTTTTAATTAAAGCTACTGATTAATTCTGCTGTTTTGGAGCTAACGCATGCAGCCGCTCTGAATAATAACCACAAGTAAGCGCATCTAATGAAGCAGCCAATTCTTCAAGTTTTAATTGTTTTTGAAACCTTTTACTCCTATCTTCAATACCTAAATTATCCAATTCACTCCTTACTCTTAAGCGTTCGAAGTAGAGTTTATTGACCTGATCCAGAATATCCTCCCGCAACTCCACCATTAATTTTGAGCGTACATCAATACTAGCCTGGGCTTCATTCCAGATTAAATCGCTTAAATCCCAGCTTAAACTGATATCCCAATCAATACTGTCCCGCCCCCGCCGCAGGACATCATCATCACTCTTAGTGGTCGAACCACCTTCCCAGTGCCATAAATCATTACTATTACGGTCCACGCCAAGATTAATCTGGGGTAAAAATGCTTTTTTTGCCGCGGCTTTACGCCATTGGGATATCTTCTCCGAGCTCACCTCCGCGTAGTTTATCGCTGCTTTCTGGATACCTCTAATAGAAGGCTCATATTGAAGATACTCACTAATTAAAGAACTGCATTTAAAACCATGGATATTGTTGCGTATAGATCTGGATACCCCCTTCTCCCCGGCAACATAAAGATTATCTAAATTATCTATAGTCAAATATTTCAGCTTTCCTAGCACTAAACCAAAAGAAACCTCCTGCCAACGCTCATCGCAATACAAAAAGACCCCTGATTGAGTAAGCGCATAAACCTGCGCGCTGCTGGATAAACAAATCATCTTTACGCCCCGGTCTAATAAACCAAACTCTGGCAACTTTTCCCAGCTCTGCCCCTGACTTAAACTGCGGTATATACCCCGATTACAAGAAAAATATAACAACTTTTTATGCGGATCAACTTTTATGAAATTTATACTACTTAAAACCTGCGGCTCATCCGCCTCCCCTTGAGCTTCTTTCTCATCTTCATTGCGGTTTAAAAAATTTAAATATACCTTTTCCCAGCTTTTACCAAAATCTAAAGACCGGAATAAGCCGCCACAAGCAGCTAAATAAATAATTGGTTCTTTTCCTGCCATCCAATCCATATTAAATACGCAGCCACTGGCTATTCCGACTTGCTGCTTATGCCAGAAGCGGCCATAATCATTGCTGATAAAAAGGCCTGCTTTTGTCCCGGCGAATATGTTTCTTCCAATAACCAAAACCGCCGTGCATTGATTTTCAAGCCCGTTTTTACCGTGAAAGATCCTTTCCCATTTTTCTCCCAAATCACTGCTGCGATATAAGCCGTTTCCGGTAGCGGCATAAATAATGTTCGGATTTGAATCCTCTGCCGCTAATGCATTAATATCGGTAAAACTCCCCTTCACCGCTAACACTCTGCGCCAGGCAACCGCAGCATCTTCAGCTTTAAATACACTTCCGGCTTTACCTGCAAAAATTATATTGCTGTTTGCCGCACCGGTTAAAATCGCCTGACAATTTAAATTATCCTTTCCAATCTCTTCCCAGGTAAAATCCTGCGCTATAGCCAACTCGGTCATCAAACTAAAACAAACTACTGCAACACTGAAACCAATCTTATGCATTTTGCCACCTCCTACAACAATTGACGCAAGAGGCAGAAAAATCTAACCAATTATTTTTATGAACAAAAAAGGGCTGAACAATGAAGTTCAGCCCTTAAAAATGATTACAACTAAGCAGATAGTTCTTTATTTATTATAACCTAACTCATTAGCGTTATTCCACTTCACACCATCACCAGATGTATCCTTAAAATGTCCAGAAACATATGTGCCATCCGTTTTAGTGTATCCACCTATATACTTAATTTCGCAGAACCCCTGCGCTACAAATACAAACAACATAGCAACTGTTAGAAACAATACCTTGCCCATAATCCCTCCTTTATTACGCATATCTTCCTACTAATACAATCTAAAGTCAAGTCTTATTCCACTATCTAAAGACTCTGCTATGATAGACGTAAAAAGGCAGAAAAATCTAACAAATAAAAAGGGGCGTTTCTCTTTTCATCGATAAACCAACAAAGAGAACCGCCCCCTTCAAATAGCCAAAACTAACGCAATATAAAAAAATTCAACATTGTCCCCACAATAAGGCTGATTCCAATCATAACTGATGTAGATTTAATCAAACCCTTCCATCCCAATTCTTTACCTAAAACCACAAAACTGGCAACACAGGGAAAAGATATCGCCAACAGCGTAGCCCCAATAAACAATTGATTGGCGCTTAAGCCAAGAGGCATTAACATCCCCACCGCCACATCTTTTCTTAAAAAACCAATTGCTAAAGCCACTACCGCTTCTTTAGGCAGCCCAAACAAACCTTGAACGACCGGCGCAAAAATTGCGGTTACAAAATCAAACAACTTAAAATAAAGCAGGATATTAATAAAACATACGCCTAATAAAACCACCGGCATCGCTTCCACCAAAAATCCTTTTATGCGAAAATAAAGTTTCTTCCAAAGCATAAGCAGCGGCGGGAACCTGTATGGGGGAATTTCTAAAAGGAACTCCGGGCTATAACCGGTTAAGGTCCGGTTCATAATTATCCCCAAAATAATAACCAAAGAAAATAAAACCAGATACACACCGCCCACATAGAACCCGCCGAATTTACCCAATAAACCAAAAATCATCGCCTGCAAAGGAACGCAAGGAACACCTATGGAGATAATTGTAGAGGCAATAAACCGCTCACGCTTTGATTCTAAAACACGGGTAGCCATAATCCCGGGGACATTGCAGCCAAAACCCAAAAGTACGGGAATTACCGCATACCCATGCAAGCCTAAACGGTGTAAAAGATTATCCAGCAATACAGCCAGCCGAGGTAAATATCCGATATCCTCAAGCAAACTTAAAATAAAATAAAAAGATACCACATAGGGCAAAACCATTCCGAATTCAATATACGGAGCAGTGGTTAAAACCCCCAGTGATTGCTTAAAATCTATCTTCCCATCGATCAAATCGCCGATCAATAAATGGAACCAGAAACCTTTCTCCTGCCAATAAGAAGAAAGCTTCTCAAGCAGCGGCTGATAAATATTAATAAAAACCGGGTCAGTAATATGGGCGATTATTCCTTCGCCGACAAAACGCACAAATTTGAAAGCGGCATAAATAATTGCCCCGGCCATCATTAATCCGGTTACCGGGCGGACTGACGCATCTTCCATGATTTCCCGAAAAGTATGATGCCGGTGCTCCAGGCGCTGAACTTGCTCAATAATTTTTCCAATCTCCAGCCAGCGCTGCTGATGAGTAATTTTGGGCTTAGGGGCCGATACCGCCTCTTTAATTCTTTCCGTTAACAACTTGATTCCCATGCCGGTTAAAGCGCAAGTCGAAATCACCGGGACCTTCAGGAGTTCCTCTAATTTAGTAAAATTTATATGCACTCCCCGGTGACCGGCGTCATCGCACATATTCATACAAACCACAACAGGATAACCTTCTTCAATCAGCTGAATAGTTAAAAGCAGGTTTCTTTCCAAATTAGTAGAATCAATAATATTAATTACCGCGATTTCTTCTCTGGGAAGTTCTTTTAACAAAGATACGGCCACTTCTTCAGCTGCCGAGGTAGGGTCTAAAGAATATGTCCCCGGCAAGTCCACTACTTCCACCTTTTGATCAGCCAAAGTCAAGTACCCCTTGGCTATTTCAACAGTAGTTCCGGGATAATTAGAAGAAATCACCTGCACGCCGGTAAGCCGCGAAAATACTACGCTTTTGCCGACATTTGGATTACCGATTAAATAGATTTTTTTTATCATTCTCTCTCAACAATTATTTTCTCAGCTACGCCATGGCCTAAAGCCAAAATACTCCTACCCGACTTAATTACCACCGGCCCCCTTAACCCGATATGG
Organism: Candidatus Omnitrophota bacterium; assembly: GCA_028712375.1. Taxonomy (GTDB): domain Bacteria; phylum Omnitrophota; class Gorgyraeia; order Gygaellales; family Profunditerraquicolaceae; genus UBA6249. The sequence goes on along the minus strand of JAQTQG010000005.1, from coordinate 25,988 downwards.
CTAAGCTTGGTGATCTGTTTACCTTTGTAAACCCCCATACTAAGGAGCTTGCTTTCCAGGTTAGACCCGCCCAAAATCTCCAGGATATTTACTTTTTCTTCCGGCTTAATCTGTACTAAAGATATTTTTTTCATTATTTCTTTTTTTCTTCTTCAATTATTTGAATATATTTTTCAGGATTATTTTTGAATTCCTCAATACAGCCTGCGCAACATAAATTATAGATTTTTCCTTTGTATTCATAGGCAGCCTTGGTTGCTTCGTTAATCTGGTCGCCAGAAACCGGGCAAATTTTATTACCCGCATTTACAGACTCCTTAGAAACAGCATCGGCCGCGGCAGAACTAGTTCCATGCTCGTGCCCTAACTGATCATGCTGCGCAAAAGATAATTTACCTATCCCAAAAATAAACGCCGCTGAAATTAATGCCACAAACAAACCTTTTAGCATCCTGCCTCCCTTTCAACTTTTTTGCTTAATCAACTTTCTCTCTTCTCTCCAAGAATAAAGCGTAGGCACAATAAACCAGGTAACCATTTCAATAACCATCCCGCCTATTAAAGGTATTGCCATCGGCTGCATTATCTCCGCACCTGTTCCTTTTAGAAACATAATCGGCAAAAGCGCCACTATAGTAGTTATAGTAGTTAAGAACGCCGGCCTAATTCTGCCCAACCCCGCCAAGACCGTAGCCTCAACTACATCCTTACGCGTCTTGATTTTATCCTTGCGCTCCCTGAAGACATCATCAAGATAAGTAGTAATTAATACCCCGTCATCAACCGCAACTCCAAAGAGCGCGATAAAACCCACCCAGACTGCCACGGAAAAGTTAAATCCGGAAAAAGCCAAGAACCAGATCCCTCCCGCTAAAGTTACCGGAACAGCGGTAAAAATAAAAACCGATTTTATAATTGAACGAAAGTTCATATAGATAAGCATAAAATTAATTAGAAGGCTTATGGGCAGAAGCATGGCGATCTTATTCTTAGAGCGCACCTGATTCTCAAATTGGCCTGACCACTGCAAAAAATAACCCGCGGGTAACTTTACCTCCTTGGAAACTTTCTTGGAAGCTTCCTCTACAAAACCAACCATATCCCTGCCGCGCACGTTCATTAATACATAAGCGCGCAAGAGCCCGTTCTCCGAATTAATCATTGCCGGGCCGGTAACAAAGTAAATATCCACTAATTGGCTAATAGAGATCTGCGCGCCGGATTTGGTAGAAACAAGCACGCGCCTGAGTGCGTCAATATTATCGCGTAATTCCCGGCCGTAGCGCACGCGCACCGGATAACGCTCCCTGCCTTCAACCGTAGTCGTCAGGTTCTCTCCTCCAATAGCCATCTCTATTACATCCTGAACATCCCGGATAGAAATTCCATAACGCGCCAACTCTTCTCTTTTAATCTTAAATTCAATATAAGGCTTTCCGACTATTTTCTCGGAATACAAATCAACCGCTCCGGGGACAGTTTTAACTAATTTTTCAACTTCCGCTGCAATCTCTTCGATTTTATTTAAATCCGGGCCAAAAACCTTAACACCTACCGAAGTCCTGATACCAGTAGCTAACATATCAATACGGTTTACAATCGGCTGTGTCCAGATATTAGAGACACCGGGAATTTGTAAAGCCGCATCCATCTGTCTGAGAAGCTTATCTTTAGTCAGGCCCTTGCGCCACTGATTCTTAGGTTTTAAGGTTACAATAGTTTCAAACATTTCTACCGGAGCCGGATCTGTGGCTGATTCTGCCCGGCCAACCTTGCCCACAACCATTTCTACTTCCGGAAAAGAACTAATAATTTTATCCTGTATCTGAATCACCCTTACCGCCTCGGTTAAAGATACAGATGGACGCATTACCGGCATAAAAAGGATAGAGCCTTCATCAAGGGCGGGCATAAACTCCCGGCCGATGCGCGGGCTAAACCAAAACCAGGCTAAACTTAGAGTTGTAATTAATAATATAATTAGGAACGATTTTATTCTTTTAGGAAGAATTAAAATCAGCACTGCCAAAACAATCGCAACAAAGATACTTAAAGAAATAACATCTTTAGGCAGAATAAAGCTCAGGCTAGCTATGAAGATAACCGCTGGAATAATCAGAAAAACAACACGATGATCCAAGACCCAGCGTAAAATTTTTTCATAATTACGCTGCAACATCTTAACCAAAGGATTTTCTTCGGGCGAACGTAATTTACCTTTCAAGAAATACATGCTTAACACGGGGATTAAAGTTAAGGCTACTACTACAGAAGCAAGCAAAACAAAAGTCTTAGTATATGCTAAAGGTTTAAAAAGTTTTCCTTCCTGCGCTTCTAAAGCAAATATTGCCAAAAAAGATACTACTGTAGTCAGAACTGCGGTTATCACTGCTGAACCCACCTCGCTGGCAGCATTAAACACAACCTCCAAACGTGTTTTTATTCCCTTTTTAATATCATCAGCATAAGTAATCAGATTACGATAAGCATTTTCAGTCATGACAATGCCCATATCCACCAACGTGCCAATAGCAATAGCGATCCCGGATAAAGACATAATATTAGAATCTATCTTAAGGTAATACATAACAATAAAAGCCATTAACACGGAAAATGGCAGGGTCAAACAGATCATTATCCCCGCCCAGAAATGCGCCAGAAACGGCACAACCACTGCCATAGTAATTATTATCTCCAGAACCAATGCCTCCTTTAAGGTGCCAATAGTACGGTGAATAAGATCAGTGCGGTCGTAAAAAGGCACGATCTTTACGCCGGCAGGCAAGCCCTTTTCCAATTCTTTTATCGCCTCTTTTACGCGATGAATAACCTGCATCGCGTTCTCACCGTAACGCATAATGACTACGCCGCCCACTGCCTCTTGCCCATCCTTATCCAGTGCGCCACGCCTGAATTCCGGCCCCAGTTTGACCGTGGCAATATTTTTTACGTAAATCGGACTTCCATCTGTTCCGCCTACAACTATATTATTAAGATCATCAAGTGACTTAATAAATCCCAAGCCGCGGATAATATATTCCATGGCATTATTCTCAATAACTTTAGCCCCCACATCAACATTGGATTTCTTAACTGCTTCCATTATCTGGCCTAAATGAACGTTATAAGCAAGCATCTTGTTAGGGTCAATATCGATCTGGTATTGCTTGACAAAACCTCCGATAGAAGCAACTTCGGAAACCCCATCCACTGAATTAAGCTGATAACGAATAAACCAATCCTGCAGGCTTCTTAATTTATCTATACTATAGCCCTTACCTTCAACCGTATACCAAAAAACCTGGCCCAAGCCGGTTGCATCCGGGCCTAAAACCGGAACAACGCCCGCAGGCAAACGCCCGGCAGCAAGATTTAATTTTTCTAATACCCGTGAACGCGCCCAATAATAATCCACATTGTCTTTGAAAATAAGGTAAACTTCGGAAAAACCAAAAGCCGAAGAAGCACGAATAGTTTTTACTCCTGGGACACCGCGCAAAGACACCGAAAGCGGGTAGGTAACTTGATCTTCTACGTCTTTAGCAGAGCGGCCAGGCCATTCCGTATAAACAATCACCTGTTTTTCACCGATATCCGGAATGGCGTCAACCGGAATATTAGTCATCGCCCAGAGCCCCCAGAAAAACAGGCAGATGTAAACGACAACCACTACAAACGGCGTCTTCAAGCAATAATTTATCAGCTTATTTATCATACGTTATTCCTTTTCTATCTCAATGCTTATGCTGCGTCTTAACTTCTCCGGTTTCACCGGTTACTTCTTGTTTTATTTCACTGGCGCTACCCCACAAAGCAGAGATGCCTCCAGTAAGCTGACTCTGTGAGTCTATGAGAAAGTTACCGCTAGTCACCACAACTTCATTCTCTTTAAGGCCTTTAATTACCGGGTAAAATTTACGCTCTTGCCCATCAACCACCGCGATTACCTCTTGTCCGACTGCTACCTCACGCGCCGCGAATCCCCCCCCACCTAAATCTACATAAACAATCTTTTTTATCCCTGTATCTAAGACCGCTTCTTTAGGTAAAGCCAAATTCTCCCCTAAATCAATATGCAAAAAGGCATCTGCGTACATATTGGGTTTAAGCTTCCCTTGTGGATTATCTATCTTTACGCGGCCACGGACGCTGCGTGTATTCATATCCAGAACCGGATCAATCGAGGATACTTCCCCCTGGAATTCATCCTCCGGATAAGCGTTTACTTTCAGGGCAACATGATCACCAATTTTAATAGCATCAAGGTCATATTCATATATTGTCAGGTATGCCCAAGCGTAAGGCGCAAGTGAATCGGAAATGATCAGCCCGCGGTCAGGGCCTGATTTAGTTTTTAATTCTTCGACCTGCTTGTCACTCAAACCCAATAATTTCAGTTTAAGTTTAGATGCCTCAACAAGAGAGTTTGATTGCGCCGAAACAGAAACCAGCGCACTGTTTTTCGTAGCCTCCGCGGTTTTTAGGGACTGAATATATTCCTCCTGGGCCACATATAAATCCGGGTCATAAGCAATTTTAGCTACCGTGCGGATCATGCGCATTAACGGCCTTTTTACTACCGCTTCAGCCTTAACACCAATAAGCTCCTGCTTATCTTTAGAGATTTTAACTGTTTGCGCAGACGGCTTCTCCTCATCTTCATATACAGCAATATAATCCATCCCCATCGAATCCTTCATAAAAGTCGGCGAAGTGATTAACGGATTCATAGGGTTACGATAATATTTGATCTTTTTATCATTTTTTACATTTGCGGCATTAGCAATAGGCATAAATAGCAAAAAATTACCTGCCGCCAAAAAACAAATCATGCTTACCAGTATCAGCCTTCTTAATGAGCTTTTCATTTTTTCACCTCACTTAAGCCAATACCAACAGACCGCTCTAAATCCGCTAAAGCAATCTCTAAATTGGCCAACGACTCAAAATACTCCATCTGGAATTCCCGTAAAGTGCGCACAGAATCCAACAAGTCAAGAAAACTCAAAAGATCTGTTTCATAGCCGCGCCGCGCAGTATCTAGCGCAGCCTGCGCTTGAGGTAAAACACCAGTTTCATAAATTTTGACTAATTTTTTAGCAGCATCAAACCTGGCGTAGGAGCTGCGGACTTCAAATAAAACCATATTCTCCTGAGCTTGATACTCTGCCTTTACTACCCCGACATTAGCCTGAGCTTCTTTAACAAAAGAATCTTGTTTTTCCCAAAACCATAACGGAACAGTAACCCCCAACATCGCCGCCCAAGAACCAGGATTGCTATTACTCTCTCTTTTATATTTAATCATAAAATCGGGCAAATATTCCTGCTTACTCAACGAGTAATCTATCTCAGATTTCCTGACCATCTCCTGAAACGACTTTAACTCCGGACGGCTCTCTTTCGCTGACTTAAGTATTACTTGCTCGTCTAACTCTAAAACCTTATTACTCGCCTCTTCTATGTTACCGATATCTTCCTCCTGCGAACGATTAAGAAGGGAATTCAACATACTCCGGGCAATCTTCTTTTCCTGTTCTAACAATACGAGTTGGTTGGATAATTTTGAATGCTCTACCTGCGCTTTTAAAGAATCCTGCTGGCTGGCTTTATTTACCGAATATTTTTTATTCGTAATCTCGATAAATTGCAAAAGTAAATTTAGATTCTCTTGCGTGAGCCTAATTTTATTATCATTTAGGAATAATTGAAAATAAGCATCCTTTACGTCTTTTATAACCTTGCGCTCGGTTTCCTTATACTCCTGCTCATAAGCATTAGCTTCTTTCTGTGCGGCTTGCTTACGTAAAAAAAGTTTAGAGGGAAAGGGGAACTCCTGCGAAATAGCAAAGGTACGCATGGGTTTTGTATTATTATTCATCAGATTATCCATGCCCGCAGTTATTTTATCATACTCATATTCGAACTTTGGATCACTAAGAGTACGAAGCAACTTCACCCTAGCCTTAGCAGCTTCATAACGGTATTTAGCAGCTTGAATTTGCGGGTTATTCTTTAGGGCTTCGTCAACAAGAGAATTTAATAACAGGGATTCGGAAGAATGCGCATGCTCAAAATTAATTAATATCACCAACAGGATAAAAACACTAAAAAATAGTTTTTTAAATTTCATATCGAACTTATCCTACCATAGACAAGCAAATAAATCAGTTACAATATATATAATTTTGCCGTCCTCATCATTATCCGGATATTTTAAACTTAGCCAAAAAATTTATCACCTTTAGCCCAATTTTCACCCGCCACTTCATCAATAACCAAATAAAGGCTGTCTTTGGGTTTTCCGGCTACCTTTAACAACGTATCGGAAAATTCTTTAGCGATTTTTTCTTTCTGTTCCTTATTAAGCTTGCCTACTAATTTAAGATTGATATATGGCATACCCGCCTCCCTTATTTTGATATTAAAAAGATGCCGACTTGCGCGAATAAATTGCGCAGAAAAGGTATCTGGTGTTTTTCTCCGATACAAACCTGGCGTTCGATAGTGATATTCTTCGTGCGGCAGTATTTTTTAAAATCAAGAATACTTAAAAAATGCAGGTTCGGCGTCTCATACCACTGATACGGCAAAGATTCAGTAACCGGGGATTTACCCCGGAAAAATATCTGCAGCCTTGATTTATAATACGCAAAGTTCGGAAAACCGACGATCACTTTTTTGCCCACACGAAGAGCATCGGATAAAACCTTATCCACATGCAAGATTTGCTGCATGCTTTGATTAAGTATAACGTAATCAAAAGATTTGTCATTAAATTCGGCTAAACCGCTGTCCACATCGCCATGAAAAACATTCAAACCTTTAGCTACGCACTTATAAATCGCCTGGTCATCAATTTCAATTCCCTGGCCGCGGGCTTTTTTTTCTTTAATCAAAAGGTACAAAAGATCCCCATTACCGCAACCTAAGTCTAACACCGTAGATTGAGGGTTAACCAAATCTAGAATTACCGCGTGATCCAGCTGGATATTTTTACGCGCCATATTCACCAGTCACCTCATAAGCATAAAATACTTTTTTAAGAAAGTGCTTAATTAAATGCGATTCCTCCTGCACCTCAAGCAAAAAAGCATCGTGGCCATAAGTAGAGTCGATTTCGCAATAAGTAGTCTCCACTTCCGCCAGTTTACAGGCTTTCACAATTTCTTTGGATTGATATGCCGGATAGAGCCAATCCGACTTAAAAGAAATAACTAAAACCTTAACTGAAGAGCCTTGTAAAATTTCCTGTAAAGGCCGCTTGGCCGTAGCATCAAAATTATCCATGGCTTTGGTTATATAAAGATAGGAATTGGCATCAAAGCGTTTCACAAAATTATCCCCGCGGTAACGCAAATACCCCTCAACCTCGAAATCCGCGGTAAATTTAAACGGTTCTCCGGCATCTTTCTTGGCCCGGCCAAACTTCTCCGCCATGGATTTATCACTCATGTAAGTAATATGCCCAATCATCCTGGCCACTGCCAATCCTTTAGTCGGAGCTGCCCCATCATAATAATTGCCGGATTTCCAATGGCTATCGGCCATAATCGACTGCCTGCCCACTTCGTTAAAAGCAATCTGTTGCGGAGAGTGTTTGATGGTGGTGGCAATCGGCACAGCGCTGCGTAAGCTGCCCGGATAATTAACTAGCCAGGATAAAACCTGCTGCCCGCCCATTGAGCCGCCCACTACAGAAAGAAGTTTTTCTATCCCTAAATGGTCAATTAAATTTTTCTGGGCATTTACTATATCATTAATCGTAATCAGAGGAAAATCCAAAGCATAAGGCTTGCCTGTCTTGGGATTAATACTCGATGGCCCGGTTGAACCTTTACACCCGCCCAGGACATTAGAACAAATAATAAAATACCTGTCCGTGTCAAATGCTTTGCCTGGGCCGATAAATTCATCCCACCAACCCGGATTATCCTGGCCTGCATGCACTCCGGCAGCATGCGCATCTCCTGAAAGAGCATGGGTAATTAAAATGGCGTTAGAACGCTCCTTATTCAAAACACCATAAGTTTCATAAGCCAAAGTAACCGGGCCGAATTTCTCCCCGCTTTCCAGCTTAAGCGCATCAAAAGTAAACGCCTGCTCCTGCACGATGCCAAGATGTCCATTCTGAATTATCTTTTTTTCTTTAATCATCCTTTTACCTCTTGAAAAAGCCAAGTAGTCAAATACCTCTCACCGGTGTCCGGAAGGATAACTACGATAACTTTCCCTCTATTTTCTTTACGTTTGGCTACTTCTAAAGCTGCCCACAAAGCTGCCCCGCTTGAGATACCCGCTAAAACCCCTTCGGATTTAGCCAGCGCCCGGGTAGTAGAGCCGGCATCATCATTAGTCACCCGGATAACTTCATCAATTATCTCTTTATTAAGAACCTGGGGGATAAAACCTGCTCCAATACCTTGAATTTTATGTGGCCCAGGTGCCCCTCCGGATAAAACGGGAGAAGCATCCGGCTCAACGGCAATCGCTTTAAAAGATGGTTTTCTTTTTTTAATTACTTCGGCAATTCCGGTAATTGTACCGCCCGTACCAACCCCGGATACCAAAATATCAATCTTTCCATCAGTATCGTTCCAAATTTCTTCGGCCGTAGTTTTACGGTGAATTTCAGGATTAGCCGGATTATTAAACTGTTGTAAAATAACCGCATCCGGAATTTCTTGCGCTAACTCCTCTGCTTTTTTAACTGCGCCTTTCATTCCTTCGGCACCGGGAGTTAATACCAATTGCGCCCCGAAAATCGCTAAAAGCTGCCTTCTTTCTACGCTCATCGTATCCGGCATAGTCAGGATCAACTTATAACCCTTGGCTGCCGCCACAAAAGCCAAAGCTACGCCGGTATTACCGCTGGTCGGCTCAACAATTGTGGATTTTTTTTTAAGTACCCCTCTTTTTTCCGCGTCTTCGATCATGGCTACACCGATGCGGTCTTTAACACTGGAAAGAGGGTTAAATGATTCTATTTTTACCAGGACTGTAGCTGGCAGCCCTTCAGCAATCCGATTTAGCTTTACTAAAGGAGTATTGCCTACGGTCTTAGTAATATCAGAAAATATTTCAGCCATATTATTCTCCTTTATGCTGTTTTTGTCAATGCTTTATCAATATCGAAGATTATATCGTCGATGTGCTCAATCCCGATAGACAAACGGATAAAATCCGGGGTTACTCCCGTAGCCAACTGCTCCTGCGCAGATAACTGCTGATGCGTAGTAGTTGCCGGATGGATCGCCAGGCTCTTGGCATCGCCAATATTAGCTAAATGCGAAATTAGTTCCAGAGAGTCAATAAACTTTTTACCCGCTTCCAAACCACCCTTAATTCCAAAACCAACAATCGCTCCGGCTCCGCGGGGTAAATATTTCTTAACTCTTTCTTTCTCCGGGCTATTCTCTAACCCAGGATAGTTTACCCAGCTTACTTTGGGGTGCTTTTGCAAAAACTTAGCTACAGCTAGTGCATTTTCAGAATGCCTGGGCATTCTCAAAGCCAACGTTTCAAGGCCTTGCAAAAATAGAAATGAGTTAAAAGGAGATACTGCCGGGCCTAAATCGCGCAACAAACACACCCGCGCTTTAATTATATAGGCAATATTGCCTAAAGGCTTAAGCGCTTCCACAAAATCAATCCCATGATAACTGGGATCCGCTCCGGAAATTAAGGGAAATTTTCCATTTGTCCAGTCGAATTTTCCAGAATCAACGATAATTCCGCCCAGGCTAGTCCCATGGCCGCCGATAAACTTAGTTGCCGAATACACTACAATATCTACTCCATGGTCGATCGGTTTTAATAAATAAGGCGAAGATGTATTATCCAAAACAAAAGGGATACCGTTTTTGTGAGCAATCCTGGATATTCCTTCCAGATCCGCTACGTTTAGCTTAGGGTTCCCGATAGATTCAGCGTATACCGCCTTGGTCTTAGGCGTAATTGCTTTTTCTAAAGCCGCCAGGTCATTTGACGGAACAAAATTAACCTTTATTCCTAAACGCCTAAAAGTGTAATGAAAAAGAGTATAGGTGCCTCCATAAAGATTATCTGCTGACACAATTTCATCGCCTGCCTGGGCAATATTTAACAGTGCGATACTGATTGCGGATTGGCCGCTGGATACAGCTAAAGCCCCCGCTCCACCATCCAACAATGCCACTCTTTTTTCAAACACATCGGTAGTGGGATTCATCAGGCGGGTATAAATGTTACCGAACTCTTTTAATCCAAAAAGGCTGGCGGCATGTTCGGTATTTTTGAATTGATAAGAAGTGGTTTGATATATCGGCACAGCCCGCGATCCGGTGACCGGATCCGGCTCCTGGCCGCCATGCACCAGCAAAGTTTCTGTCTTTAACCTACTGTCAATCTTAGTCATTTATTTACCCCTTTCGTAATTATTAAATTGTATAAGCGAATGTATCCTGTTTACGATTAATCTGAACCGCCAAATCTGCAAAATTTATATTGTCGATAATTTCTGAAGTCGCTTGCCCTACTCTTTGCCAAATCCCTTTAAATACACACTTGCGTAAATCAACACAATTAGAATACCCTTTTTCCACGCAGCCAATCGGTTCAATCGGCCCGTCAATATAACGGATCACCTGCCCTAAAGTAATATCCGCAGGATCCTTAGCCAGTTGATACCCGCCAACGTTACCGCGCTTACTCTCCACAAACCCGCCTTTTTTTAAATCTAAAAGCACCTGCTCTAAAAATTTTACCGGGGCATCAATATGTTTAGCCACATCATTAATCGTAGACAATCCCTTTTCATAATGCAGCGCTAAATCCAAAAGCGCCTTTAAAGCGTAATCACCTTTGTATGTAATTTTCATCTGTTCTCCCTGCCTGTCAGTTATCAAGCTTTACCCTACTAACTCTATTAACATAGTAGAGTATAACCTAAATTAAATAACTGTCAAGTAATTTTCTATCTTTTTTAAAGGGAATCCAGCTCTGATATTTCTTTGCGGATCTGCTGATACTCTTCTTGATCCACTAAGCTGTATATTTCTTGCGCCCGGCGCAGATGATCGCGGGCCAAATTCTTCCTGCGGCTCTTTTTATACAACAAGCCCAGATTGTGATTCGCGCAAGCCAAGTCCATCCGGCTGTTGATTTTCTCAGATAATGCTATGGACTGCTTAAAATATCCTTCCGCCTTATCTAAATTATCCATCTCCAAGTAAAGCTCTCCGATCATATTATAGCCACAAGCTAAATTTACTTTATTATCATGTTTTTGATCCAACCTTAATCCTTTATAGTAATAATCTAATGCCTTTAAGTATTGTTTTTCAAAAAAGTAAATTTCCCCTAAATTGTAATAGCAATCGCTTAATTCATTATATAATTTTAACTTCTGGAATATTTTTTGGCTTTTGCCATAAAAATCTTTAGCCGCCGCATAATCATTTTTATTCGTAAAAACCAACCCGATATCAAAATAATCACAAGCCAGGTTTTTTATATTATCGAATTTTCCTGGATATTCTAAATTAATAGCCGCACTTTTAGTTAATAAATCCAGTGCTTGATCATAATTTCCTTTATCAATATGCCAGACTGCCAGTTTTCTTAAGGCTAACGCTTCATTCAGCTTATTCTTTGTTTGCCGGCTTAAATTTATTGCTTTTTCATATAACTCTTTGGCTTTTTCATATTGCCCATCCGCCTGGTAAGACCATCCAAGTTTTATATAGGCAAGCCCCAGATGCCCCAGGTCATTTAATTTTTCGCTACTCAACATATATTCAGAATAGTACTTAAGCGCCTTATTTTTATCCCCTAAGCGCTGGTAGGCTCCGGCAAGCAGCGGGTAAACTGCCAGAAAATCCTGGTCTTTATTCATAACCTTCTGGCCCAAGACGATTACTTCCTGATTATTCCCCTTACGGAACTCTGAAACAGCGTTAAGATATAAATATAACTTTGTGGGATTCGCTTTGGGCAGCCAAAAACCCAGAAAAATACATAAACCAACTAATATAACGGCCAGCCCGGTTTTAACCAGAATTTTTCTAGAAAACATAAGTGGCTTTGGCCTGAACTCCCGGTGTTTGGGAATTTTAAAAAAAATAAAGCCCGGATCGCCATAAAGCAGGTAATTTACCCAATGCAAACTAGCCAGCCCATAATCCTTAACCAACTTTAATTTAGCTGACCGCAAGGATTCCCCTACGCTTACTCCCGAAATAAGCTTGGCATAAAATTCCCGCGCAAACACCAAACTAGCTCCATCCTCAATTTTACGGATTGAACCAATATAATGCCGGACTCCGGAAAACAAAAAAGCACTCGCCATGCTATAATTCGCAAGCTGATATTCCGTATCAATTAAGGCGGGGTTAACCTCTGCCGAATGGCAGGCATTAGAGAATACCATGGCTGGCAAACTGCAGCTTTGCCCCATTTTAAGAATATCATCTACACTAAAGACGCCATCGCTTAAAACCCAGCCGCTGCCCTTAGTCTCTGACTTATCGAATTCGCAATGCCCGGCAAAATGCACGATATCATAATCACAAATATTCTTTTTCACATAATGTTTATTGATATTCCGGGATTTAAAATCCAGGCGGACTTTTTTAGTTTTGTGGTTAAATTGATTCTTAATATTTAATCCTTCCGCATAAGCGGAATTCAAATCTGCGTTCGGATCGGCTAAAACCAGCATTCTTAAGCTGTCAGACAGCTCGCGGTATTGCAAGCTAGTGCCATCCCCTTTGCTACGCACCAATCTGCCTAAGCTGAATTTCAGGCAAAGAAAATCAGTTCCATCAAAAATTAATTCCCAGGGGATATAGATTAACTCCTCATCTAAAGAAAGCACCAGAGACGCATGCTGGCTGTTTTTCAACCTTTCTTTAATTGAGCGGCTAAGCAGATGATCCCAAAACAGGCGGCCGATTTTCTCCAAATCCTTCAGCTGTTCAAGCCGGCTTGCCTTATCAACGGCCTTGCGGTTAAGCACCTCAATCATCTCTAGACTGAGATGTTTTAGCTCTGAAAAAGAAACCCCCACTTGGCGATAATGCCGCAAGGTGGGGGTAGCTTGGCCCTGATCAAATAAACCTATTCTAAGAGAATTCTCCTGCCTAAAAACTTCTAAAATCAATATTTTCCCGGATAACATAAATTAAGCCTTGACCCTTAAATCAATCACTGCCTCATTCTCTCCTTTACGGCTAATCTCCAGCTGATAATCACCGGGGGGAATATTTTCAAAAGAGCTGCTTTCAGAATCCATAACATAAGATTCCAACTCTACGCCCTCCTTAAGTAAAGTAACCCGTAATTCTTTATTCAATACCCGCCCCTGTTTATCTTTAACCGCAATTATTAAATTAAAACTTTGAGCAGACTTACTCTGGACTTTAATCATCACTCTAATCCGCTGCAGGTCTTTTAAAATACTTACCTCTTCCTTGAATTCATTAATTTTTCTGCTACGTAACAACGAAGCAGGGATTAATTCCTGCCCGAAAAGGACATCTCCGGAAGTCTGGATAATCCCTAAAGCCTTGTCTCTAAGCTGAAGAAATACTTCTAACAGGTTTTCCCGGCCGGCAGCTTTGACTAGTTTTCCAACCTTCTCCAGCAACGGGTCAGGAACATCTAAACTCAAATGCGGCTGTATTCTAAGCTGAGCACTTAAATATTCGGAACATAGACCGCACCGAACAATATGTTTCTGGATTATTTCTTTTTCTTGCGCAGGTAAATTGCCTTCCAGAAAACAAGCCAGAAGCTCTGCGTCCGGATGATCTTTTTCGATAACCCGGTTAGCAGTTTTCCATTCCCGATAGACAACTTTCACTATCCGTTCAAAATAATTATTCATTTCTCCCCCACACCTTAATAGACGCCTAAATAAGATAAATCTAACCTAAAAATCCTTTTTTCTTAAAACAATCCTGCAGCTTTTCTAAGATCCGGCTTTTACGCATATCTACCGCTCCCCGGTTAATCTTAAAAGAATCCTTAATCTCATCTAAGGTTAGCCCTTGATTTAATAACAATTCCAGAAAATACTGTTCTTCTGATTCCAGCAATCCGATACATTCAGTTAAAGTTTTACGCTTGTCCTGGTCATTTAAAAATTCAACCGCTCCAGGAGAAAGATCCGCCAATGAATCGCTCAGGCTAAATCCATCCTCATCCTGAACATCAATAGATGAGATTGGCTTAAGTTTACGTAAATAGTCAATCGTAAAATTAATAGTCACCTGCCTTAGCCAACTGGCCAAAGAACAGCCGTTTTTGCCACGGTAAGAAGCTAGTTTTTTACAATTATCTTTAATTAAAGAGTGGAATATTTCCTGAAAGATATCATCAACCTGCTCCGCAGAAGCAGCGCGCCCCTTAATCGATAAAACACTGTGAATATAATTATAGATTAGGCGGGAATAACGCAAGAGGAATTCAGCCCAAGCCTGTTTCTGGCCCTTTAGGCAGCTTTGGAGAAGCTCCAAATCATTCATTATTTATATTATAATACTAAAAAGGGGGAAATAAACAGAAAATTGTCGAAAGAAAAAGGCATTTTCCTATTTTACAGGAGAAAAAATAAGGGGACCGTTTCTATTTTTTTAAAGCAAAATAGAAACGATCCCCTTTATTGAGTAACTTTAATTACTTAAGCAATGTATTTTTAATAATAAATGAAGCAAAAACAATCGAAACCATAGACATCAGCTTAATTAATATGTTTAAACTGGGCCCGGAAGTATCCTTAAACGGATCGCCAACTGTATCGCCAACTACTGTAGCCTTATGCGCGGCTGACCCTTTACCGCCATGGTTACCTTCTTCGACATATTTTTTAGCGTTATCCCAGGCACCACCGGAGTTAGCCATCATTACCGCTAAAACAAAACCGGTTACCGTTGCGCCCACCAATAACCCGGCAACCGCATCAATCCCGATTAATAAACCCACTGCTATAGGAGCAGTAATCGCTAAAAGGGAAGGCGCAATCATTTCTTTCTGCGCAGCGGCAGTAGCAATAGTCACACAACGCGCATAATCAGGCTTAGCCTTGCCTTCCATAATACCAACAATTTCCTTAAACTGCCTGCGCACTTCTACTACAATTTTACCGGCAGCTCTTCCTACCGCGCGCATCGTCATAGAGCAAAATAAAAATGGCATCATCCCGCCTAAAAACAAACCCACTAATACTGTTGGATTCATCATATTAGCATTTATGTCTTTCCCGAAGAGCATAACCTGGTCTTTATACGCCGCAATCAAGGCTAGCGCCGTTAAAGCGGCTGAACCAATCGCAAACCCTTTACCGGTTGCCGCGGTTGTATTTCCTAAAGAATCCAAAGCATCAGTACGCTTCCTTACTTCAGGAGGTAATTTGGACATCTCAGCGTTACCGCCGGCATTATCCGCTACCGGGCCATAAGCATCGGTTGCCAAAGTGATGCCTAAGGTAGAAAGCATGCCAACCGCGGAAATTGCAATTCCATAAAGCCCGGAATTAAAATTTGCCGCGCCACCGGACAAATAAAAACTTGCTAAAATAGCCACGCACACAATAATCACCGGAATGGCGGTAGACATCATCCCCACCGCAATGCCGCCGATAATCACAGTGGCCGGCCCGGTCAAAGAAGCTTCGGCAATTGTACGGGTAGGCTTAAAACCGCTGGAAGTATAATATTCAGTAACTAAACCAATTAACACCCCCGCGACTAAACCCGCCAACACCGACCAATAAACACCAAGATTTTCAACTCCCAGAGTATGCCTGATAAGAAAATAGGAAATTACCGCCACTAATAAAGAACTAGTAAACACTCCTTTTCTCAAAGCTGCCAGCAATACTTTTTGGCTTGCTTGCTCACCGCTTTTTACAAAGAAAGTACCAATAATAGAAGCAACTACGCCTACTGCCGCCATAACCATCGGAACGGTAACTCCGGCAATCCCTAAACCGGCAGCCACACCTAAAGCCGAAGTAGCCACAATTGAACCAACATAAGATTCGTAAAGATCGGCACCCATACCGGCGACATCACCGACATTATCACCGACATTATCCGCGATAACTGCCGGGTTACGCGCATCATCTTCCGGAATGCCTGCTTCTACTTTACCTACTAAGTCTGCGCCGACATCTGCAGCTTTAGTAAAGATGCCTCCGCCTACCCTGGCAAAAAGCGCCATTGAGCTGGCACCCATACCGAAACAAAGCATAGTAGAAGTAATTGCCGCGATTTTGTCTGTGCCTAACGGGATCGGATGGCAGGAATAATACCAATCCAGGAAATAATACCAAATACTCAAATCTAATAAACCTAACCCTACAACCGTAAGGCCCATTACCGCGCCGCTGGAAAAAGCCGCCCGCAATCCCGAATTTAAACTCTTGGATGCGGCTTGCGCAGTACGATTAGAAGCTTGTGTAGCAATGGTCATACCGATAAAACCGGATAACCCGGAAAAGATACCGCCGCTTAAAAAAGCAAACGGCACAAATATTACCAGATAATTCTTCAAAGCCATCGCCAGAAGAATAAAAAATACCACCACAAAAAACATAGAAACACCCAGATACTGCCTTTTTAAATAAGCCTGGGCGCCTATGCGCACAGCGCTGGCAATCTCTTTCATCTTATCCGTACCCTCATCCATCCTCAAAACACTCAAAGCCAGATAAAATGCAAAACCTAAAGCTAAAATTGAACCTACCGGCGCCAATAACAACAAATCAAATCCCATTTTACTACGCTCCTTTCAAAATTTGTTCTTCTTACTATTTATCTTAAAGGTAAAAATTAGAAGATATCTTAACATAAAAGCAAACCTTGTCAATAGCAATTACCTTGCCTAAGAGATAAGGCCGGACAGTTATTCTTTTTGGATGTTCTAATTTAAAAATTTATTTTTTACTTTTTTTTAATCTTAACAGATGCGCTAAATAAAACAGGCATTCTTTCAGGCCGGCCTTAGTAACCCCCGCCAGCCTTCTGCCAAACAGATAAGGAACTTCGGCAATTTTTCTATATTTACCGATTACTAAAACTTCCAAAAGAATTTTATACCCGAGAGGGTCAAGCTTTCTGCCGGCAATTACCTCTTTACGCAAAATAAAATACCCGGACATCGGGTCTTTAACTGATTTGAATATTTCAGGAAGAAAAATAGAGCCAAGAAAAATAGCCAGAGCTGAGCGGATTTTTTGCCAAAGGCTGTTTACTAAAATCCCTCCACCGGCAACATACCTGCTGGCGATTACAATATCAATCTCCTGCCCGCTCAACATCTGGTTTAACATAGTTTTAAGTAATTCCGCAGGATGCTGTAAATCACCGTCCATGACTCCAATTATTTCTCCCCGGCAATTATTCCAACCATAAACTACTGCTTGAGCCAATCCTCTGACAGCTGTGCGCCGAAAAACCTTAATCCTGGCATCCTGCAGCGCCAACTCTTCAACGATTTTATAGGTCGAATCCGGGCTATCATCATCAACTACGATAATCTCGCAATTAAAAGGAAAGGTATTTAAGACATTGATCAATTTCTGGCATAAAACAGCGATATTCGCTGCTTCATTATAAGTGGGAATAACCAGGGAAAGTTTAATCGCCATTTGTAGAAAAAACAGTTATTTAAACAAACAGGGGAAATTTAATCCAATTGTTTATGCTCATCGACTTCCTGCCCCTGGACATCAATAATCCTGCCCGCCGGTTTATGATTTTTTTGCCGGCTAAAGTCTCCGCCGGGGTTTTCAGCCCGGAATAATCTGCTAATCCTGGAAACCATCAACCTAACTTTAAGTATAAAAATTAAAACTAATACCGCCTCTACACCAAGCCATAAGCCGGTGGAATTAAAAATCAGCTTACCAAATAAAAGATTGGCTATAATTAATGCCGGCAATAAACAGCCTGAACTGCTCAGTTGAACATATCCTGATGAAGGCATTAAAACCTCTCCCAATGCAACATTTCTTGTAATTCTTTTTTAGGAACCGCCTTAAAAACATTTTTTTCCTGAGGATACCCTAAAGCAACCATACTTATTAGTTTTGTCCCCGCCGGAGCATTTAATAAAACATTCACCTGCGCACAATAAGGTTTTTTATCTCCGGCCACCCAGCATGAACCGATACCTAAAGCTGTCGCCGCCAGAAGAATATTGCATGTAGCGGCACTGCCGTCTTCCAGAAAATATTTAGTATCGATGGAAAAAACCGCGATACAGGCGGCTGCTTGAGCGATAAATTTACCATTATCCGCCAACTCCGCCAATTTGCTTAATACTTCTTTGTCCGTAATCACCACAAATTCCCAGGGCTGTAAATTTCTGGCAGTCGCGGCAAATCTGGCCGCATCCACAATTGCTTCCAGCTTCTTTTTCGGGATCGCTTTAGCTTGAAACGCCCTGATACTACGCCTGATTTTTAAAAATCTTAGGAAATCATCCATTATTCACCTCTAGAATTAATGCTTTTGAGAATCTATATTAATTTCTTACGCAGGTCTTCGGGGATGGCTTGCGGCTTAAGGGATTTATCCACGCAAACCAGGATGGTTTTAGCTTTAATGATCAACCGTTTATCTTGATTATAAATTTCATGCAGGAATTCCATGCGCACGCCCGTAGTCTCTCCGATTTTAGTCTGAATATCCAGATCATCACCGTAAGCCGCCGGAAATTTATAATCTATTTCCTGACGGGAAACTACAAACATAATCCCGGAATCCGCCAACTGCTTAATCGAGGCCCCTTTGAGCGCAAAATATTCCGTACGCGCTTCCTCTAAAAAATTAAGATAATTGGCGTAATAAACCACACCGCCGCAATCCGTATGATGGTAATAAATACGCTGTTTCATAGTTCGGCTCGTTTCAATCCCCGTTATAATTCCGGACAAACAAAGTACGACGAAGAATTATATCTTTTTAAATATAACTTCAAAACTATAACTTGTCAACATATTCTCCGATAAAATAATCCTGCCGGATACTAGCAAGCCTGGCCTGGACAATTGCGTTCTTTAAGCCCGGTTTAAACGGTAATCTTACCTTAAGATAATTATCGGTAACCCCCTCCAAAAACGCAGGATTATCCCCGACTTGGCTTTCTATAAGGACCGAAACATTATGCCTTAAGTAGCCTTGCATAGCTTTTTTGCTGCACTCTTGCGCCACATGCGCTAACTTAACGCAGCGCTGTCGGATAATTTTCGGATCCACCACCCCGCTAAATCCGGCGGCCTTAGTCTGCGGCCGGCTGGAATAAGGAAAAATATGCGCCTTTAAAGGCACAATCTTTTTTACTAAATCCACGGTATTCTGGAAATTATCCTGCGTTTCACCGGGAAAACCAATCAAACAATCGGTAGTAATAGAAATCCCCTTAATTTTTCTTTTCAACTGCCCGATAAGATCTTCATAATTCTTCCGGCTGTATTTACGATTCATTAATTTTAATATATGGTCATCACCGCTCTGAATAGGGATATGCAGGTGCCGGCAAAGCTTTTTGCTGCCCTGCAAACACTTGATCAATCCATCTGTAACATCCCCTGCCTCAATTGAACTGAGCCTTATACGCGATAAACCTTTTATTTTATCTAATGCATTAATTACATCCACCAGGGTATTTTTATTACTGCCCCGACCCCGGCCGTAAGCGCCCAGGCAGATACCTGTCAGCACTATTTCCCGGTAGCCGCAGGCAACCAGCTGTCCTGCTTCCTGAAGAATCTGATTTAGCTCTTTACTGCGCTCCTGGCCGCGGACTAAAGCTACCTTACAATAGGTACAAAAATTACTGCATCCATCCTGGATTTTTAAAAAAGCGCGGGTATGCTGGCTAAAACTGCTTATTTTCTCAGGAAAAAATGACTTTTTTATAATTAAACTGATGCCTTTTATTTTTTTTAACTGGCTTGCGTCTTTTTCCGCCAAGCATCCGGTAACAATTACTTTGGCCCGGGGAGCCGCTTGAATACACCGGCGGATAATATTGCGGGATTTTTGATCTGCACCGGCGGTAACCGTGCAGGTATTTACCAAAAAATAATCAGGCCGGCCGGATCCCTGCGCCTCCAGGAAACCTTTACTTAAAAAACGTTCCCGGATACTCTGCGTATCATATTGGTTAACTTTGCATCCAAGCGTAAAGAACTTAATAGTAGGATTAACCTTCTGCATTTAATTTAATAAAACTTACTACCGCAATTGCCGCAGTATCAACGCGCAAAACCTGGCTGCCTAAAGTAACCGGCAGGAATCCGGATGCTTTCGCCAGGGAAATTTCCCGCGCGGAAAAATCCCCTTCCGGGCCGACAAGGATTAATATTTTTTTAAAACCGGCAGCCTCCGGTTGATTAAAAATGCTTTTAAGTGTTTTTCTTTCTGATTCTAATGTCGGAATCAACTTTAAGTCAAAATCTTCTGAATTTGCAATCAACTCCTTAAAATCAGTTACCGGTGTTATTTCCACAAACTTACTGCGCTGGCTCTGTTTAACCGCGCTTACGGCAATTTTTTCCCAGCGCTGGAGGCGTTGCATCTTTTTCTGCTTATCCAGCTTAACCACTACCCTTTCAGTCTGAAGCGGAATTATACAAGCTACCCCCAATTGGGTAAGCTTATCAATAATATCATCCATCTTTACTTTTTTGGGAATGGCACAGGCAACCGTTATTTCAATATCCAAATTGTTAAACGGGCGCTTTTCCTTTATTTCCAGCTTCGCGCAATCGGAGTTGATTTCTACGACTGCCGCCAGGTATTCGTTGCCCAAACGGTCAAAAACCGCAACCAGTTCACCGGGTTTAATCCTTAAGACATCTTTAAAATGATGCAGCTGATCAGGATCGCCCAGAATTACTTGCTTATCAACGGCATTGATCTTTTCCACGAAAAAACGGTTCATTCCGCACCTTCTTTTTCAGAAAAAACCTCGGCGGTAAATATATAAAGCTCGGTATCTTTATTTTTCCAGGCATTAAAAGGCATGCCGGCCTTATGCACACAAAGATTATTCAAAAATTCTTCCTTGCTCCAACCGGTTTCCGCAGCCACCTGAGGGAGAAACACTCCGCTATGCCCATTTTTACGCACCAATACACCATGTTTCCCTAATTCAATCAATTCAGCGGATTTGATTTTTTCCATAGGCGACAAAACAGAAATTTCAATCCTAAGATCCTTAAGCTCCGGCAAACTTAGCGGAGAAAAACGCGGATCGCCAACGGCAGCCTCGATCGCCATATCCTGCACAGTCAAATACAACGGCTGACTGGCTACTAAGCTGCCGATGCAACCGCGCAGGTCATTATGTTGTTTCAGCGTAACAAAAGCCCCCATTTTTCGGGTAAACAAAGGATCAGATTCATTAATCTGTATTTTTTTTCCGGACTTTAAATACACTGAAATCGACTCCCGGGCAATTTTAAGAAGTTTCTGTTTCTGTTCCGGCGTGAGCATACCTTCTCCTCTCTGTCCTGTCATAACACAACTGGCATAACCTACTGTCCAAATCCCATTATTCAGTTTACCGGTTGCTATTGCGGAATTCGTATAATTAAGCAGCTCAGGCTTTGAATACCCCAGTTCTTTAGCGATACCTAAAGCTACCACCACTCCTAATCCCCCGCAAGCCTGGGCATATCCATCATCTAAAGCATGATATAACTGCCGGTAATCCCCTGTCTTTATCAGACCAAGGGTAAACTCATCGATAGCTGCTGCTTCTCTAAAATCATAACCATGGTATAGATCGGTAGAGACTACCACCAAAACATCGCTGTGCTTACCGATTGCCTCTGCAAACAAAAGGGCGATTTTTTCACAGTTTTCCAGCGAGCAATCCCCGATAATTACCGGGACTATTTTAAAATTTCTCAAAACACTTTGCAAAAAAGGCAGTTGTACTTCTATGGAATGTTCACCGTTAAAAACAGAGGAATCTTCGAATATTCCAGGATCCTTATCTGTAATCTTTGAAAGAAATTCTCCGTCTATATTTACCTGCCCTAAGCTGGTAACAAAATCGCCTTTCCCGTAAAGCGCTACTCCGTTAAATAATTTATGGTGGCTGGTTCCTATAATTATTACGGTCTTATAATTCTTATTCTTTAGCAGTTTATAACCGAATGCTGCAACCTGTCCGGAAAAACCATATCCGGCGTGCGGGCTAATCAGAATTAATGGGTAAACAGATTTATCCGGGGGATTGGCTTTATTCAAAAAGCCATCAATCATTTTAGATAGCTTTTCTTTTGAGGAAGGGTAAAATTCTCCGCTAAATTCCGGTAATTTAGCCGATGCAGCGGAACAAGCAGAATAAAAAAACAATGTGCAAAGAGAGATAAAAAAGATTACTTTAGAATACATAAGAAATGAATTAACAGCAGTGCCATTTTCCTGCGCGTAGCGCAGGGTTAGCTTGTCGGAAAATGCTGGTGTGGCGCCGCACTCGCTGCTCGGTCCCTAAGGGATTCCCTTCGGTCACTTGTCGCCTCGCTACGCTCGTTGCGGCATCCACCAAAAATTTGAGCACCTTAAATCTTTAATCTGGCGAAATCCTGCGCGTAGCGCAGGGTTAACTTGTCGGAAAATGCTGGTGTGGCGCCACACTCGCTGCTCGGCTTGTCGCCTCGCTACGCTCGTTGCGGCATCCACCAAAAATTTCCTTGTCGGAAATTTTTGGTGGAGCTGAGCGGGATTGAACCGCTGACCCCCTCGTTGCGAACGAGGTGCTCTCCCAGCTGAGCTACAGCCCCAATCTCTTTATATTAATTTAACATAAGTAAATAAAATTGACAATCAAAAAACAACTGTCTGGATCTAAAACGGGGAAGAAACAATATATAAAAAAGAGCTAAATAATTAAGATTTAGCTCTTTTTGAATACTTGCCCAAAAATTAAACAAACCTCTTTGCCAAAAACTAATAAATACGAAAACCAAACACCCTCTATTGCGAAGAGACTAAAAACCTTCTCATTAGCTCCAATTCTTCAATAATTTCTTTATCGGCCTTTTCACCGGCTTTAGCGCAGAGATTATCTATTTTTGTAATTTTTGCTGCGTTACCCAATGTTTCACCGCAATGTTTACACTCTAACGACTCTTGCGGTATTTCCCGAGAACAATAAATACATTTTTTCATTTTCTTATCTCCACAAAACAGTTATTAATTATTTTATCTGGAATAACCTTTAGGCCAAACATATTATCCCAAACAATTATTTTTTAGAATTGCACGCCAGTTAAACTTTAATAATCCGCCAAGATTTATTCGCGAACATCCCTTAATTTGGAAAGTGAAATTATACAACTTAGGCGCAAAGAAGTCAACACCTAAATTAAACCTTTCGATATTAGGGTTTTGTTATAACTGGCAGGGCAGTTGATTGACAGACAAATAATCCGGCTAATTTGTTGAAGAATTATTACAGATTAACCTGGTTTTCATCGCTACCTGGGGATTGGTCAGGCGGGTAGCCGGCGTAGTAACTTCAGCCGGAGTATAACGGCCGACTAAACCGACATCCACAAAGTTACCTGAGGAATCAACCACGACATAAAAACCATCGGTGGGGCTATCCGGTAAAACACTATTATTAAAATTAGCTACAATCTTACTGCTTAAATCTTCCGACAAAAAAGTTCCGCAAGTACCCGTGCATCCGGTACTTAATGTATTACCGGCAAGAGTATAATAAACTAAAGCATCATCGCTAAAATCTGCAGGAGTTTGCGGGCTATTAAAATCCACCCTAATCTGAAAACCCGTCTTAGTACCGGAAGCAACTGGATACAGCGTTATTGCCGGATAGTTTATATTATTATTACCCCCGGCCTGCTGTACATATTTAGTCATATGCTCCATACAAAAAGACAGGCTGTTTTGAACTTTTGTCCGCCTGTCCGCGCTAATTACCTGCTGATGGCTATAAGTTTCCAGGCTGTAGAAACTTAGAACCATTGTACCGACAACCGCTATGCTCACCATTAACTCCACCAAAGACACGGCTTTAATATTCTTAGGATTCTTAAAACTAAGAAATTTTAATTGAGTTATTTTTATAGTTTTAGCCATCTAAATTTTATGAGGACGGTTCAGTCCAAGAAATTGTCGAGATTACCCGGCGCAGAGCAGTGCCAGTTAAAGCAGCATCGGTTGAGCCATCAGCTACTGTATGCACTTCAGAAAAATCCCTATTATTAATACTTTGGGTTACCCCGGGCCTGCTGCCTAAAGCAAGTTCATTACCGGCCTGGTCCCAGGTATCCTGCCGGACATAAGACTGTAAAGGATCAAGAAAAAATTTACCCAGCTGGGCGCTGGTCATCCGTTCCCGGTTATGCATGATAAGCTTGCCTCCGGAAACAAATACGCTCGATAACCCTACAACTACCAAAGCAAATACAACCATTGAAACAATCACTTCCACTAAAGTAAAACCGGGATTATTTTTCATATTTATTAACTGCATCCGGCAATACAGGCTGCCTCATCATCAGAGCCTGCTGGAAAATAGATTCTCCAGGTAGTTGCAGACCTGGTCGCCGTTGCATATTCCGAACCGCTTACGCTGCAATCAAGCGTAAATGCCCACTGCGAAGACGTGGGGATGCTTAATCTTAAATTAGTATTAATATCTGCAAGATCGGATTCAGATGTAGAACCTGGACAGGGATAAAAGTAGGGATAATGCTCCATCCTGTAATTTCTTTCAGCCAACTGTATAAGCGGCAGGACGGCTTTAGCTTCACGGTCTGCGGATCTCTTGATAAGAGTAGTATAGCTGACTAAACCAATAGCTGATAGCACCCCGACAACTATAATTACTATCAGCATCTCTATAAGCGTAAAGCTTTTTTTATTCACAAATTTTCCAATTATAGACATAAACCCGCAATCCAAAATACAATGTTTTTTAGATTGCCTACGGACAGTTTGAGCCGCCGGAACAAACCGGATCAGAAGCATCTCCTGTAAAATCAATAGTCCAGGCCCTTCCATCTGAACCGGTGCGAGTAGCCCTGGAAAACTCAGCACTAGGAGTACTGTCTATACTGATTGACCAACTGACATTAGCGGTTTCAGGTAAGCTTAATTTCAAGAAAGTATTGATATCTGAAACCACATTCGTAGATGTACCTTCCGGTGGATACGGATAATAATACCCCTGCTCTAATCTATAAATTTTCTCAGCCGCGCGTATTAACGCCAGGCTGGCTTTAGCTTCCCGATTCAGGGTCTTCTCCTGGATCGCTACATAATTAGGCCAAGCTAAAGCTGCTAAAGTAGCAATAATTACCACTACTACCAGTATCTCTATTAGGGTATACCCTTTTATCTTCAATGTAGTTTAAGCTGATTTCCGCTTTCAATAGCCTGTACTTCCACCCCAGGTACCATTAATATCCAGGGTTTTAGTCCAAAGTTGCGTACCTTGCTGGGGTTTTCCGCTAGCAGTACATCTGGTAGCAGTACAAGTACCGGTAGTTGCGCAAGCATAAGAAAAGAAATGCGTACCAGTACAAGCCCCATCCGGAGCTCCTACACCTAAAGCGCTAACTGCAACATAAGCACCGCTATCATAATAATTAGCAATTTGAGCGCTTCTTAAGGTACCTAATATCATCCTGGCTTCCGTGGCCCGGCTTTTTTCCACCACCTTATTATACTGAGTTAAACCGATGGATGCCAAAATACCGACAATAATAACTACGATAATTAATTCTACAAGCGTAAAACCTTTTTTCATCATATTAATAACCTGAGCTTCCACCCCAGGTACCGCCAATATCCAAAGTTTTAGTCCAGGCCTGCGTACCTTGCTGGGCTTTTCCGCTAGCAGTACATCTGGTAGCAGTACAAGTACCGGTAGTTGCGCAAGCATAAGAAAAGAAATGCGTACCAGTACAAGCCCCATCCGGAGCTCCTACACCTAAAGCGCTAACTGCAACATAA
>JAQTQG010000055.1 GCA_028712375.1 Candidatus Omnitrophota bacterium | reverse complement strand
TTCCCTTGCCGGAAATGCCCGATTTAATTGAAAGTTTGCCAAAACAGCTAAAGGATGCTTTTCAAAAATTAAAATGGAATTCTGTTTATAATCTGAATCTGGGTTTAGAAAAGATTGATTCCGCTGCCAGGCATTGGGTTTATTTCCCGCAACCGGATATAAGTTTCTTCAGGGTAGGTTTTTTTCATAATTTTTCATCTTCTTTAGTCCCTGCCGGCAAGAATTCTTTATATGTGGAAATTGCTTATTCCCGAAACAAGCCTGTCGACAAAAACAAAATTATATCGCAAAGCATAAAAGACCTGAAGAAGATGAATATTATCCGTTCCCGGAAAGACGTGCTGGTACAGGATGTCAATGATATAAAATATGGGTATCCTGTTTACGATTTTCATTATTGTGCATCCAGAAAACGGATAGCCGAATTTTTTTCTAAGAATAATATTATTTCTTGCGGCCGGTATGGCAGTTGGCGCTATATGTCTATGGAAGATGTGCTGCTGGAAGGTAAAGATGTTGCGGAAAGAGTTATGGGTATAAGTTAATTATGCAAAATATATTCAAACAGATAACGATTTTAATGCAATATCGGAATTTAGTCGTAGATTTGGCGATTAAAGATATCAAGGTGAGGTATCGCAGCCCGGTGTTGGGTTTCTTTTGGGCAATTTTAATCCCCTTAGTTACAGTCTTTATTTTTAAGTTTATTTTTTCTACGATTATGCGGGTAGAAATAGGGGATTATCCGTTCTTTATCTATTTAATGACCGCGGTTTTTCCTTGGACATATTTTTCTACAGCGGTAGTTACCGCCACAGAGAGTATTTTATCTAACCGCGATTTGATTAAAAGAACGTATTTCCCGCGTCAAATAATCCCGGTTTCGGTAGTGTTGGCCAGTTTAATAAATTTTTTGCCGGCGATGTTTGCTATGATTATAATTTTGGCTTTTTTTAAAATGCAATTTACTGCCTTGATTTTTTTATTGCCACTGGCAGTTATATTGCAAACCATTCTGTCGATTGGTTTAGCTTTAATTTTTTCAAGCCTGCAAGTTGTCCTGCGCGACGTAAAGTATATTGTAGAATTATTGTTGATGATTTGGATGTATTTTAGCCCCGTGTTTTATACGCTTACGATGGTTGCCGGTATCTCACCGGTTTTTTTAAAGTTTTATTTGCTTAATCCTTTCGTGGGTTTATTTTGCCTTTATCGTTTAGCGCTATTGAAAGGGTTTGCCGACACTTTGCCGGCAGGAGTGAATATTTATACCCTATCGCTTTGGACATTCGCAGTTTGTATTAGTGTTTTTTTTACGGGTTTTTTAGTTTTTAGAAAATATGAGGCAGATTTTTCCGATTTGGTATAAACGATGAAAGCGGTTATTTTAAAAGATATAAGTAAGAAGTTTATCTTAGCTCATCAAAGAGAGAGGTTATCTAAGGGTGTGTTTTCTTCAGTCCAGGGTAAAAAAGTTTCTACGGAATTCTGGGCGCTTAAGGACATTAATATGGAGATTGACCAGGGTAAAGTAATCGGCGTGATTGGCAGGAATGGCGCCGGCAAAACTACCCTGCTCAATCTTTTGGCCGGGATAGCCACTCCTACTACCGGAAAAATTGAAATTTGCGGGCGGGTTTCCAGCCTGCTTACCTTGGGCGCAGGTTTCCAGGATGAGCTCACAGGTGAAGAAAATATTTATTTGAATAGTTCGATTATCGGTATGGGGCGTAATGAAATAAATAAAAAATACCAAAGCATCGTAGAATTCTCCGAGTTGGACGGTTTTTTGGACTCTCCGCTGCATACTTATTCTCAGGGGATGCGTTTGCGCTTAGGGTTTAGCATTGCTGCGCATATGGATTTTGATATTCTGTTGACCGATGAGATACTTTCTGTGGGGGATGTTTCTTTCCAGAAAAAATGCTTTGATAAAATTGAAGAATTTAAAAAACAAAACAGAACCATGATTATTACCAGCCATGATATTGATACAATTAACCGCATTTGCGATGAAATATTCTTATTAGAGAACGGCCAGATTGTGCAGCGGGGAGGTTTTGAAAAGGTGTCTGCGCGTTATTTAGAGCTTTTAAAAGAAAACAGCCTGCCAGCAACTTTTAGGCAAAGATACGGCAAAACAAAATGGTGGGCGGATAAAAGATCCTGGGAAAAGAAGGAAGGGAGTAAGGAAATCAGGATTGTTGAAGTAAAAACTTTTAATGCGCACGGGAAACAGACAAATATATTTAAGGAAAATGAGACGGTGCGGTTGGAAGCGCGTTTTATCGCTGAACAGGAAGTGCAGGCCTCTCATTTCGGAGTGGCAATTTTCCGGGAAGACGGTGCCTATTGTTATGGCCCGAACACCCTTTTTGATAATCAGCCTATTGAAAAGGTGAGCAGGGGGGAGGGTTTTTTCAGCATTGAATATAAATCTTTATCCTTAAGGCCCGGGGATTATCGTTTTTCCGCAGCAGTTTGGGACAGTACGGAGTTGTGGGCATATGATTATCATGTGGGATTTTATAAGTTTAAGATCCTTGGCGATAATAAACATGCGCAGTTGCTGAATTTAAGATATAGCTGGGAACAGTTGTCCCCCGGGCGTAAATTTAGTATTTTTCCGTTTACAGAATCAGGGGGAAATCTTGATCCGGAATACAAGTTATCTGATCAGATTGTTCCTTGTGATCTCCGGATTTCTACGGTGCAGCTCTTGGATGCTTTAGGAAATCCCCGGGTAGATTTTGATACCGGAGATGACCTTAAAATAAAAATCGAAATTGAATTTTTAAAGAGCCCGCATAATTACTATTTATGGGTGGGTATTTTTCGCAGCGATGATATTTATTGTCATGGCGCTTCCCGTAAGTTGAAGGAAAAAGTGAATATTTTGCATTATCCCGGGTTGCCGCTGCTTACCGGAGATTATTACCTCTCGGTAGGGGTTTGGGAAAAAGATCGAAAAGAGCCGCTAGTTTATCAATATAAAATTTCTAATTTTAAGATAGTATTTAGCGGGCAGGATCACGGAACTGTATATTTAGAGCATGTTTGGAAATGGCAGCTTCCTTTTTGCAATGACTAAAATCAGGAGGTTAATGTGAAAAAAGTTTATCCCAAGGTTAGTATCGTGGTTGTGAATTTTAACGGGAAAAAACATCTGAAAATGTTTTTTGAGTCCGTTTTCAAATTAGATTATCCTCAAGATAAGCTAAAGGTTATCTTAGTGGACAATGTTTCTACCGACTGCTCCGCGGAGTTTGTAGCGAAAAACTATCCTCAGGTAAAAGTTATCCTTAACGATGTGAACAATTATTGCAAGGCTAACAACTTAGGCATCAAGGCTTCCGATGCAGAATATGTCGCTTTAGTGAATAATGACACCAGGATGGACAAGAGATGGTTGATAGAGCTGGTGAAGATCATCTCCCAGGATAAAAATATTGCTTGTGTGGGGGGAAAAATTTTGACGATGGATGGCAAGATCCAGAACGCCGGGCATTATGAATTGCCTAATTTTTATTGGGGAGAGCGTGGAGCCGGCCAGGAAAGAAAAAAATATGATTCTATAGAAGAGGTTACTAGTCTGTGCGGCGCAGCGGTTTTATATAGAAAAAGTACATTGCTTGAAGCCGGGTTGTTTGATGAGGATTTTATTATTTATGGCGAAGATGTGGAAATGTGCCTGCGGCTTCGCCAGAAAAATTATAAATTGATGTTTGTCCCATCCAGTATTATTTATCATCAGTTCCACGGCACGGCAGATAAAGAAACTTCCAGGTATTACATCGAAAGGAACAGGTTATTATATTTAGCCAAACACTATCCGCACAAGCTAAGCGATTCTTTGATCGGTGACGGGAATTTTACTATTAAACAGTCTATTGCATCTTTGGGCAAGCTATATCTTTTGTTGCCGGATGTGATTGCTAAGCTGGTGAAAACGCATCCTCTAGGCACAGTGCAGGAGATTATCAGGGATTTATTCAACGAAATAAAAAGAATTAGTAATTTAGAGAATGATATTTTAATAGATAAATTTAATGCCATGGCGGATGACCAAAGAAAAGCCAATGTGGAGTTAGACCAGAAGAAGGCCCAACTAAATCAGCAAAAAACAGACTTGGAAGAAAAAATCCGGGAAGTGTTGGTTCGGGAACAGGCTATCGCCGAAAGGAATAAGCAAATCAGCATCCTGCAGGGAGAGATTAAAAATCTCCAGGATAGAGAAAAAAATGCACTAATCGACCGGGAACAGGCTATCGCCGAAAGGAATAAGC
>JAQTQG010000054.1 GCA_028712375.1 Candidatus Omnitrophota bacterium | reverse complement strand
TTTACTTTTGCTGCAGATCATGGCGTAACGGATGAAGGGGTAAGCGTTTATCCCAAGGAAGTGACTGCTCAGATGGTCTATAATTTTTTAAACGGTGGGGCAGGTATAAATGTTTTAGCAAAGCATATTGGTGCCCGGGTGGTGGTTGCAGATATGGGCGTTGCAAACCAGCTTAAACCTAACTCGGATTTACGGGTAAAAAAAATTAATTATGGTACGAAAAATATGGCTAAAGGCCCTGCTATGACCAGGGAAGAAGCGATAAAAGCGGTTTGTGCAGGAATAGAGATTTTTGAAGAAGAGTTAAAACTGGGTATTGATATTGCGGGTACGGGCGAGATGGGGATAGGTAATACTACTGCTGCCAGCGCGAT
This sequence comes from Candidatus Omnitrophota bacterium, assembly GCA_028712375.1. GTDB lineage: Bacteria > Omnitrophota > Gorgyraeia > Gygaellales > Profunditerraquicolaceae > UBA6249. The sequence continues at coordinate 4,180 of JAQTQG010000054.1, read as the reverse complement.
TACTGCTTCATTTACCGGTAAATCCGCGGAAGAGGTCGCCGGAAAAGGGGCGGGGCTTAGCGATTCGGGGTTAAAGAATAAAATCGCGGTTATTAAAAAATCACTCCTGGTTAACAATCCTGATCCTGCGGATGCGATTGATGTTTTATCCAAAGTAGGCGGATTTGAGATTGCGGGGCTTGTCGGTATAATTCTGGCTGCTGCGGCACATAAAATTCCTGTAGTGGTTGACGGATTCATCTCTGGCGCTGCCGCATTAGTGGCTTTTAAGATTGAGCCTAAAGTAAAAGATTACATGATTGCCGCGCATAAGTCGCAGGAAGCCGGGCATAAAATCATCCTGGAGCATATTGGATTAAGGCCGTTAATGGATTTAGATTTAAGGCTGGGAGAGGGTACCGGCGGGGCATTGGCAATAGGATTGGCGGATGCGGCAATTAAAATTCTTACCCAAATGGCGACATTTGAGAGCGCCAATGTTTCTAAAAAAAATGAATAGCTTATTATTAGCCATACAGTTTTTGAGTATTTTGCCATTAAGGGCAAATAAATTCAGCGAGAAAAATATGGCTTGGGCTTTAGTATATTTTCCTGTTGTCGGCCTATTCTTGGGAGGGGTGCTTGTTGGGTTAAATATTTTGTTCTCGATTTTAAATACCACTTCTATAACAATTAATATAATTTTAGTAATTAGTTTGATTATTCTTACCGCAGGTATGCATTTGGACGGATTAGCTGATACGGCGGATGCTTTTTTAAGCGGTAAAGAAAAAAAAGAGATGCTTGGAATTATGCGTGATCCGCATATCGGAGCTATGGGTGTTTTAAGTTTGATTAGTGTAATATTATTAAAAGTTTCCCTGCTTTCTATGGTAAGTGTTTCTTTAAAACCTATTGCTTTAATGCTAATGTGCAGTTTAAGCCGTTGGGCGGCGGTAGCTACAATATTCTTTTTCCCCTATGCACGGCAGGAAGGCAAGGCAGGAGTGTTTATTAAGGGAATGAATCTAAAAATATTTATTATTTCTTCGATAGCAGTGGTTATTTTTGCAGCTGTAATTTGGCAGATAAAAGGGGCGGTAGTATTGATGGTTGTTACCGGCTTTAGCTGTGTATTGGGTAAATTCTCGACTAAAAAAATAGGTGGAATAACCGGAGATACCTTGGGGGCAGAGATTGAAATTACGGAAATAATTACCCTTTTTATGGTTTTTATGTTGGGGAATATTAATTATTAAATAAAATACTACGGATGATAAAAACTAAATCTTTGCAGATTTGCGGAACAGGTTCCGGGGTGGGTAAAAGCGTGATTGTTTCTGCTTTGTGCAGGATTTTTTTACAGGAAGGTTATAAGGTAGCGCCTTTTAAGGCGCAGAATATGGCTTTGAATTCATTTGTTACCAGGGGCCGGGGGGAGATTGGCCGAGCCCAAGCAACCCAGGCTCAGGCCTGCCGCATAGAGCCGACAGTGGAGATGAATCCTGTTTTGATTAAGCCTACCAGTGACGTAGGCGCGCAAGTTATTGTTTTGGGCAAGTCCATCGGAAATATGAATGCTTTGCGTTACACAAAATATAAAAGCAAACTTTTGGAGGTAGTGAGAAGTTCTTTTCGAAGATTAGCTGATGATTATGAGGTTATAGTGATAGAGGGGGCTGGCAGCCCTGCGGAGATAAATTTGAAATCGCACGATATCGTTAACCTGAAAATGGCTGCTTATGCCGGGGCACCTGTGATTTTAGTGGGAGATATCGATAAAGGCGGGGTTTTTGCCTGGATTATCGGAACCCTGGAATTGTTGACCCCTAAAGAGAGAAAAATGATTAAAGGTATAATTATTAATAAGTTCCGCGGAGATATTCGCCTGCTTAAGCCCGGAATAGATTTTTTAGAGAAACGCACCGGTATTAAAGTTTTAGGAGTTATTCCTTATTATAGAAATATAAAAATTCCAGAAGAAGATGCTGTGCCTTTGGACAGTTTTAAAAATAATCTATCTGGCAGAAACTGTAAGCTCAATATTGATGTGCTTTACCTGCCGCATATCTCTAATTTTACGGATTTCGATGCCTTAGAAAAAGAGTCCGATGTGTGCCTGCGTTACGTGAAAAGACCGGATGAATTAAGTAATCCGGATATGATAATTATCCCTGGCACAAAGAATACGATCTCCGATTTAAGATATCTGATGAAAGCAGGATTTATAAATAAGATACTATCTATTATTAACTCTGATAAGCAGGTTTTTTTGTTTGGAATATGTGGCGGTTATCAGATGTTGGGCAAGAAAATAATTGATGAGCATGGGTTGGAATCAAGGTGGCATCATATTCAGGGGATGAATGTTCTTCCGGTTGAAACCAGGCTGGGGACGGATAAAATCCTTGCACAGATTGAGGCCAAGGAAATTGTTTCGGGATTGGAATTATCGGGATATGAGATTCATCATGGATTAACCAGGGTTACCGGAAGATGCAAGCCTCTTTTTAGAGTCTTTGAATGTAATGGCAGGAAAATAAAATATAATGAAGGAGTTATAAGCAGTAATCAGCGAATTTTAGGTACATATATCCATGGTATATTTGATGCAAGCCCGTTCAGAAGGTGTTTTTTGAACAGGTTAAGGCAGAGTAAAGGTTGGCCTGCTTTGGCGGTAAGAGAAAATTTCAATCCGGATAAAGAACTTAATAAGCTTGCGCAGTTGGTAAGGGATAATATTGATATGGATATATTACATAAGATTCTTATAGGAGGGCTGGGATGAAAGTGGCTGGGCTTTGGAGTGCGGGAAAAGACAGTTGTTTTGCCTGTTATAAAGCTATTTCTCTGGGCTATGATCTTTCGGTATTGTTTAATTTTACGGAATCCTCCGGGAAAAACTCACTTTCTCATGGCCTGGCTGCGCCTCTTGTTTTTAAGCAGGCTCAGCTTACCGGCATGCCAATAGTACAAAAAGCAATGCCTGGGGACAGAGAAGCCTATCGTCAGGAACTTAAGGCATTGGTCCACGCCTGGAAAAAGAAGGCAGGTATCGCTGGGATAGTTTTCGGTGATATATACCTTCAGGAACATAAAGATTGGATTGATGCATTCTGCCGGGAGGTGGAGGTAGAACCGGTAATGCCATTGTGGGGCAGAGATGTCAAAGAATTGATCTTGGAAATTATTGATTCAGGCTTTAAGGCCACGGTAATAGCGGTTAAAGCCGATTCGCTGGGTAAGGAATGGTTAGGCCGAGTTATAGATAGGAAATTTATAGAAGAATTAAACCCAGAAGTTGACCCGTGCGGGGAGAGAGGAGAGTTCCATACTTTAGTGGTTGATGGGCCATTATTTAGAGAGCCGCTTAGGATATTAGAGGCGGAACCTGTATTAAGAGAGAATTTTGGTGAACATTGGTTTTTAGATATTAAAAAGTACGCATAAACTAGAGAAGAATAAACCAGATAGGTGGAGGAAATTCCGGTGAGATCCCGGGGACTGTCGCGCAACGGTAATGTAAACAAAATAATTTATTGTTTATAAGTCCGGTCGACCACCTATTCAGGTAACTACTCTCGCAGAAGAGAAAGGTTAAAATGAAGAATTTACACAAGGAATTATTGGTAACCGTATCGTTGGTTGTAGTTTTAATAAATAGCGTCAGCGCAGAAGATGTGGAATTGGATAAAATCGTAGTTACTCCTTCAAGGATAGAAGAATCATCCGCAGATACCGGGCGCGTAGTGGATGTAGTTACTGCCGCAGATATAGAAAAAAGCGGTTCACAGGATCTAGCCGGCGCTCTTACTGCGCTTACTTCCGTAGATATAAGTAATTACGGCGGGCCCAATGCCACTAAGACAATCAGGATGCGTGGCTCTACCGCCGCCCAGGTCCTGGTTTTGATGGATGGCCGCCCGATAAACAATCCCAGGGACGGAGAAGTCGATCTGTCCAATATACCTTTAGATAATATCTCCAGGGTGGAAGTCTTGCATGGGGCGGGTTCCAGCCTTTACGGCAGCTCCGCCATGGGTGGGGTAGTGAATATTATTACGAAAAACCCGCCTAAGGAAGGGCAGAAAGCAGAGGTTTACTCGAGTTTCGGTACTGCCCGGACATATGTTGAGCGTATGTCTTATGGGGCAAAGGTTAAAAAGCTAGGTTTTCTGGTGAGTGGAGGATACGAGAGTTC
>JAQTQG010000053.1 GCA_028712375.1 Candidatus Omnitrophota bacterium | reverse complement strand
GGTGGAATTGAATTTGCGTCAAATACGCAAGTTATGTGTGGAAGGTTAATTAAGAAAAGGAGGAGTTGTGATGAAAAAGTTGTTAATCGCAGTGATGTTGGGAATTTTCTGTTTGATGAGCGTAGGTATTCAGGCTTCATACGCAGGAGAAATTGATCTATTGTTGCAGAAATTGGTGGAAAAAGGGGTTTTGACCGGGGCAGAGGCGCAGCAGGTAAAAACTGAAACTCAGGAGCAGGTAAAGAAAGAAATTGCCCAAGGAAAATTCTCTTCCCTGCCGGCTTGGGTACAAAATATCAAGTTTAAGGGTGATTTAAGATTAAGGTATCAGAATCAACACGAGAAAAATAATAATGATATTCAGAAGGATGCAAATATCGGCCGGGTGCGCATGAGGCTTGGTATGGAAGGCAAGATAAACGATAAAGTTATGGCCGGGATTGGCATCGCCACTGGAAGCGGAGACCCGCGTTCCACGAATATTTCTTTTGGTGATTATAATTCCAAGAAACAGATTATATTGGATTATGCTTATGGTAAATATACGCCGTTTCCCTGGTTGCAGCTTACCGGTGGTAAGATGCTACCCGGTGATGTATTTTGGGAGCCGACGGATTTAGTCTGGGATACAGATATAACTCCTGAAGGCGCTGCCTTTGGTTTCAAAAAGACTTTAAACCCCCGTGCTTCAGTATTTATGAATGGCGGGTTTTTAGTCGTTCAAACAGATTCTACATCTACTTCCGGTGCTTCAGCGTTTCTTGTCCAACCGGGAGCAAATTATCAATTTAATGATACCTTTTCATTAAAAGGCGCTGTTTCTTATTCTTCTTTTGATGTGAAAGACCAGGCCCCTTCCAGCTATGATAAGGGTTACAATACTAAATATAACAGCAGTTCTCCCACTACTGGTAACTATGCCTATAATTATACAATGCTTAATCCGGCATTAGAGTTCAAGATTATGCAGCCTTTTAAGGCGTTAGGATTGAATGTTGAGTCTTTAAAGTTTTTCGGCGAATATGTAAATAACCTGGATGTTTCAGATAAGAATACCGGTTTTTCAGCCGGATTCCAACTGGGTAATGAAAAAATCGAGAAATGGGGTGATTGGCAGTTTAGATATGTATATGCCATGCTTGGTAAAGATGCGGTGCTTGATATTTTACCGGATTCTGACCGTTATAGCGGCAAAACCGGTATCCGAAGCCATGAAGGATCTCTTAGCTATGGTTTAGGCAAGAATGTCTGGATTAGCTTTGATGTTTACCGTTCATGGGGTATTAATGGCATAAACGGCGCAGGCGGGAAGAAGCCTGAAACCTTGGCCCAGGCTGATTTTAACATGAAGTTCTAATAATTACCTGAGCCTGTTGCTAAAGCAGTGGGAATTTCTTTAAACACTAAAGGAGGAAAGAAAATGAAGTTTGCAAAGTTAATAATATCAGGAGCGTTGGTTTTAGGTATCGTCCTTCCCTGTTACGCTGAGAAAATTGTTGTCGAAGGTTCAACTACTGTGCTTCCTATCGCCCAAAAGGCAGCAGAAGTTTATATGGATAGAAATCCCGGAGACAATATTTCAGTGCGCGGGGGAGGTTCAGGAGTAGGGATTGCTTCGCTATTAGATAAAAACTGCAATATTGCTGCATCTAGCCGTCCGATTAAGGATACAGAGTTAGACAAAGCAGTAACTAATGGTGTTGACGCTACAGCTAATATAGTCGCCATGGATGGCCTGGCAGTTATAGTTAATCCTGCAAATGAGATTAGCAAATTAAGTAAGAAGCAAGTGAGGGATATCTTTATGGGCACGGTTTCTAACTGGTCGCAGTTAGGGGGAAGCAATGAGAAAATCGTAGTAGTCTCCCGTGATACTTCCAGCGGAACATTCGAGGCTTTTCTTACATTAGTATTAGAGGGCAATAAAACCCGCGCCGATGCTTTAATGCAGGCATCTAATCAGGCAGTGGCAACTACTGTTAGCGGCACGCCAGGTGCTATTGGTTATGTGGGGTTGGGATTTATTTCGCCTTCAGTAAAAGCAATTGAAATAAACGGGGTCATTCCTTCAAAAGACACGGTTGTTTCCGGAAAATACCCGGTTACCCGTCCGCTTTTTATGTATACCGATGGAAAGCCTCAGGGTTTAGCAAAGGGATATATTGATTTCATCTTAAGCGATGAAGGCCAAAAATTAGTTGAAGAAGAAGGTTTTGTGGGGTTGAAAGATAAGAAATAAAGCGTTTACTCGCTAACCTAAGCTGGATGGCACGGTAGGATAAATCTACCGTGCCATCGCTCCAATTATGAATATACTGTGTTTTAAAGAAAAACTATATAAATGGATTTTTACCGTCCTCGCTTTTGCTTCGCTTTTCTTTTTGGTGGGTATTGTACTGGTATTGGTGAAAGAAGGCCTGCCGATATTCCAAAAAGTAAGTTTTTTTAAATTTATTTTTGGCCGTTCCTGGTATCCTACTTACAACCCGGCAGAATTTGGAATTTTACCCTTAATTTTAGCTTCTGTTTGGGTTACTTTTGGCGCGGTCATAGTTTGTTTACCTTTAGGAGTAGGCAGCGCGCTTTATTTGAATGAATTAGCCGGTCCGGTTCAAAAAGCCGTATTGAAGCCAATTATCGAGTTGTTAGCGAGTATCCCTTCGGTAGTTTTTGGATTTTTCGGCATGGTTGTGCTTACTCCTTTTTTACAGAAGATATTCCATTTGCCGACAGGTTTAACCGCTTTAAATGCCAGTATTATTTTGGGAGTTATGGCTACTCCTACAGTATGTAGTATCGCCGAAGACGCGTTAAATTATGTTCCGAATGCATTTCGTGAAGCGTCTTTTGCCGTGGGCGCAACACGCTGGCAAACTTTAACTCAAGTAGTAATTCCGGCAGCAGGCTCAGGAATATCCACTGCTATTATCTTGGGTATGAGCCGGGCAATTGGAGAGACGATGACCGTATTAATGGTTGCTGGTGGCGCGGCGGTTATCCCACATACTTTTTTAGAGCCGGTGCGGCCGATGACTGCGGCGATTGCCGCGGAGATGGGGGAGGCGCCGATGGGAGGCAGCCATTACCATGCTTTATTTGCAATCGCGCTTATATTATTCGGGGCTACTTTTATTTTTAATATTCTTGCCGAAATAATTAGCCGGCGTTTCAGGATAAAATTGGGGCTAAGCGGATGAAAAAAAAGTTTTCACAAAATTTGGGATTTTTTGCTTTATTTCTTTGTATGGTTGCTACCCTTTTAGCTTTGGGTTCAATTATATATTTTATTGCGCTGCGCGGCTTTGGCGTGTTGAGCTGGAATTTTCTTACCCAGGTGCCATATTCAGCAATGACTAAGGGTGGGATTGCCCCGGTAATTGTAGGCACGCTTTATATTACTTTGGGAGCAATCTTATTTGCTTTACCGCTTGGGCTTGCTTGCGCGATATATCTCTGTGAATATTCGCCCAAGAGTATCGTGGTCAATATTATTAGAATCAGTATCAATAATTTAGCTGGCGTGCCTTCGGTTGTTTTTGGTTTGTTTGGCCTGGCGGTATTTGTTAAATTCTTCGGTTTCGGGGTTTCTATTATTTCCGGAAGTCTTACTTTAGGAATTCTTGCTTTGCCCATGATTATTTCATCGGCACAGGAAGCGCTTTTAGCTGTTCCCCAGTCAATCAGAGAGGCTTCATTGTCTCTGGGCGCAACAAAATGGGAAACGATTAAAAATATTGTTTTACCCACAGCTTTACCCGGGATCCTTACCGGTGTTATCTTAAGTATTGGCAGAGTGGCCGGAGAGACCGCGCCGATTTTATTTACCGCTGCGGCTTTCTATACCCGCGGTTATCCTAAATCCATATTTTCTGAAGTGATGGCTTTACCATATCATATTTATGCGCTGATGACCGAAGGTGCGCATCCGGATAAACAAAGAGCGATTGCTTATGGATGTAGCCTGGTGCTTTTGTTATTGGTTTTATTTATTTCAGGATTTGCTATTGTTTTGCGGCAAAGACAGAGGAGCTCTTATGGATAATAAGATAAAGATGCAGGCAAAAAACGTGGATTTCTTTTATGGTAAGAACCAGGCGCTAACAAATGTCAGCCTCGATGTTTATGCTAACCAGGTTACGGCAATGATCGGGCCATCAGGCTGTGGAAAATCAACTTTTATACGTTTATTTAACCGGATGAATGAACTTGTTTCGCACACTACCCTTAACGGAGAGATATATCTTGATGGTTTAGAAATCAACAGTCCTTTGGTAGATGCTGTGGATATCCGAAGGAGGGTGGGGATGGTTTTTCAAAAACCCAATCCATTCCCCAAGAGTATATTTGAGAATATCAGCTATGGTTTAAAGGTGAATGGCATAAAAGACAGGGCGTTTATTGAGCAGAAGGTCGAAGATTCCCTAAAAAAGGCGGTTATCTGGGGGGAAGTAAAAGACAGGCTTAATGAAAGCGCCCTGAAGTTATCCGGTGGCCAGCAGCAGCGTTTATGTATTGCCCGGTGTTTGGCTGTGGAAACAGAGGTAATCTTGTTTGATGAACCATGCGCCAGCCTTGACCCGATATCAACCGCGAAGATAGAGGAGCTTATACTGGAGTTAAAAAAAGATTATTCTATTGTTATTGTTACGCACAATATGCAGCAGGCAGCGCGAGTTTCTGATTATA
>JAQTQG010000004.1 GCA_028712375.1 Candidatus Omnitrophota bacterium | reverse complement strand
TATCCGGATTAAGTTTTTTACTTTTTCCGGAGCGATTTTATTTTCTGCTAAAATTCCACTGCCGCCGGTAAAAAAATTTTTCTCTAATTTCGCGCTTAAGCGGTCTTCCTCCAGATCATAAACCTCCCCGCTATAATGCGCAATTAATTGCACCAGCAAAGATCCGCATAATCCGATTAAAAAAACCGGCCAGCTAAATACCCCTAAGCGGCCCGCCAACAAAGCCCCCAAAACATACGGAGCAATTACCACGCTCAAAAAAGGAATCCGGGAAAGTAAAAACCAATACTTTATTTTCATAAAGTCCTTTTGGGCACTCCTGAATTACGCAATGCTTTAAACAGTAATCTTTAAGCGTTTTCTTTATTACTGCTGCGGCGCAATGCTTTAACCATGCGCGCGTAAGCTTCCTGGGGAGTCTTGCCTTCTGTAAGATGCTCAAAACAAACAGCAGCAAAACCTTCCCGGTTTCTAATCTTAAAAATCTCTACTTTTAAATGGCCGATTTTATCCAGCATTTAACCCCTAGCGCACCTGAATCGTGGCCTGCCGATCAAAAGGATTAGTCCGCATCGCTAAAGAAAATAAATACGGGTAATCCGACTTAAGATGCTGCACATAAAACAACCACTGGCTGATTAATTGGCGATAAACCCGTTTAATATCATGAGCAATATGCTCAGCGTCAGCAGGCAGTAGATTTTTTAAATCATTACGCCCTTCTAACTCTTCGGTAAGATGAAATACTGCCCAAAGCAAATCCGTAAATGACTCATGCTCAAGCAGATTCTGATTTTCCAGTAACGCCAGGAGAAATTGGCGTTTTTTGAGCAAGAAAGATTTTAACCCCTCCAAATCGCCTCTTCGATGGTCAACGTTGCAGGCAAAACCGGCAATCTCTTTATGTAAAGACTTCAACTGTTTATTGTTCCATTGTGGCTGCAAAATTAATTTTTTAGAAAAATCGCAGCTGTCTGCATCAAAAGCAATACAGAACTTAATCAACTCCCTGCCTACTTCACTAAAAAAAGCGCCGATTACCATATTCATTTTTTTAAATAAAACCTGCTTCTCCCGGCGCGCGAGTAAATTATGCACTACCAAAGTAACTAAAAAAACTTCCAAAAACACAAAAGCAATATCTCCAATAAGATAAATAAAAATATGATGCGCATCCCGGAAAATTACATAGTGCAGATAATAAACAATTGCCGAAAGCGCAATCAAAATAATTCCTAAAACCACCTGCCAATTGAATATCCTACTAATTTTCATATTAGGCTCTTTTCTACTCTAGCGCGAGATCTGAATAATTTTATACTTTAAAGTTCCTGCCGGAATTTTAATTTCGGCAACCTGATCTACTTTATACCCCAATAATCCTGCCCCTACCGGAGAAGTCACGGAAATTTTCCCCTGGCTATAATCCGCTTCCAGCTCTGAAACTAACGTATACTCCAATTCCTCCTCAGTATCCATATCTAATAATTTTACCTTAGCGCCGATTAGAACTTGATCCTTAGGAATATTCTTATCCAGAATACGCACGCGCGCTAATTTATCCTCCAATTCGGCAATCTCTTTTTCGTTGTGCGCCTGAGCATCTTTGGCAGCATCATATTCGGCATTTTCACTAATATCCCCGTAGGCACGGGCTTCACCAATCGCTTTGGCTAACGCGCGCCGTTTAACTGTTTTCAGCTGCTCCAACTCGTTAACTAATTTTTCATATCCTTCCTGGGTCAAATAAATATCTCCTGACATATTTAACTCCTTATCTACTTAGATAACATGCACCACCTGGCGCATACCAACGCAACTCCTCTAAGCGTTGGGTGCCAATTAGCGTTGGGCGTCTAAGTTTAACTGCTTAATAATTTGAATTGTCTTACTGGTTGCTCCCCTATTTTTAATAATTACTTCATAAGCCCGCTCGACTAGCTCTTTAGCTAAAAGGCTGTTACCTAATATTTCTTTTACTTTATCCGTCAGTTCCTTGCCATCACTAACCATAAACGCAGCCTGATCTTTCAAAAACAATTCACTGATATCCCGGAAGTTAAACATGTATGGCCCGAAAATTACCGGCTTCTTTAAACTGGCCGGCTCAAGGATATTATGGCCGCCATTCTTCACCATACTGCCTCCGACAAAAACAATATCCGCCGCAGAATAATAATTAAGCAACTCTCCGGATGTATCTAAAATAAATACTATATTATGAATACAGGTTGGACAGGCTTCAGATATACGGGAAATAAATACCGGCATAAAACCATTATCTTGAGCCAATTTAGCAATCTCGCGGCTGCGCTCGACATGCCGGGGAGCAATCAAAAGTTTTAGTTGGGGGAAAAATAACAAAATCTCCCGGTAGGAAGCAAAAATAGATTCTTCTTCTTTAGGGTGCGTGCTGCCGCAAACCAATAATTTATCGGACTGCCCCAGCCAAAGTTTGCTGCGATAATCCAAAGCTTTTATTTGAGAACTGGAATCTAGATTAATATCAAACTTTACGTTTCCTGTAACCTGTATCTTTTGCCTATCTACCCCTAAGTTGACTAAACGCAAAGCGTCCAAATCTGATTGCACGCAAAATTGCCTGACCATTCTTAGGATCGGCCGGATGAACAATTTAATCGCCCGGTATCCGCCATAAGAACTATCCGAAATCCGGCCATTAACGGTAATTACCGGAATTTGCATTTTCTCTAAACAAGTAATCAGGTTTGGCCAAATCTCGGTTTCCGCAATAATAAACATACAGGGATAGACCTTCTTTAAAACTTTCCTCACGATAAAACTAAAATCTAATGGCAGATAAGTTAGAAAATCGTCCTCATTAACTAAGCTGCGGGCAATTTTGTTCCCGGTAGCAGTAACGGTGGAAACAACTATTTTTTTACCGGGATAAACCTGCCTTAACTGGGCCAGAAGCCCCTTAATCGCCATAGCCTCGCCCATACTTACAGCATGGACCCAAATCGGCCTGTCCAAATTTAAACAATCCGGCAAAAAACCCAACCGCATTAAAAAACTGGAATTCAACTTTCCGCGGATAAAATATAGCGGTAAATAAACCAGCGCGAAAATTAAAAAAATCAAGTCGTAGATTATAAACATTTTCTCTTTTTATGTCAGCCAAGCTTAGGCATGCGGATGCGCCTTATCATAAACACTCTTTAATTTATCCGTAGTCAAATGCGTATAAATTTGAGTTGAGGATAAATTAGCATGCCCTAACAACTCCTGTACGGTACGTAAATCCGCCCCGTGATTTAAAAGATGCGTCGCGAAGGAATGCCGAAAGGTATGCGCAGAAACTCCCGGTTTAATCCCGCAAGCCCTCAAGTATTTTACCAGTAAAAAACGCACACCGCGGGCGGTAATCCTACGCTCGTGATGATTTAAAAATAAAATATCGCATTGTTTCTTTCTGGCATCCAAATACTTCCTCACCGTTGCCAGAGCAGTTTCTCCGATGGGCACAATCCTTTCTTTCTTGCCTTTACCTCTTATTTTAAGAATTCCGCTGATAAAATCAATATCCTCCAGGTTTAATCCCACCAGCTCCGAAATACGCAGGCCGCTGGAATAAAATACTTCTAAAATTGCCCGGTCACGCAGCCCCAAGACATCTTTGGCGGTTTTAGCAAAAGCCGATTCAATCAACCGGTAAACCTCATCTTCCGTCATAAATGAAGGCAGATGTTTTTCCAGCTTAGGGCTGGAAAGCATGAGAATAGGATTAACTTTAATATATCCTTCACGGCACAAAAACCTGAAAAAACTGCGTAGCGTAGAAAGCCGGCGGCCGACCGTGCGATTGCCAAAATTTTTTTCTTTTAAAACTGCCAGGTATTTTCTTAAGCTAAGATAATCAATTTTCTCAAGATCAGTGCCGGCAATAAACTTGCTAAACCCTTCTAAGTCTAATTTATAATTTAAGATCGTGTGCGCGGAATAATTTTTCTCAATTTCTAAATAACGCACAAACTTCTCGATATATTTTTCCATATTATCATTGTGTCATTGCGGACACATAACAAATTCATCACTTTTCCTTTTCTTCCTCTTTATCTTCCGGTAAATTGCGCGAAGTAAAAGTGCATTTCGGGAAATTCGAACAGCCGTAAAAGAATCCACGCTTAGAGTGCCGTTCAATCAGTTCACCGCCGCAACCTTCCGTAGGGCATTTGACTCCGGAAGTAATCGACTTGGAATTCTTGCATTCCGGAAATCCCGAACAACTTAAAAATTTCCCCCGCCTTCCCCATTTTACGATCAAAGGTTTACCGCATTTATCGCAAACCTGGTCTGTGGTAATCACCTCTTTAACGATATTGGCTTGGGCAAAATCCAGGCTCTCTTTAAAAGGCTGGTAGAATTCCTCCAATACCGCAATACGGCTAAGCGTGCCCTCCTCCACTTCATCCAACTTCTCTTCAATGGAAGCGGTAAATTTCACATCAATAATTTTCGGAAAATATTCCACCAGCATGTCATTCACTTTAAAACCCAATTCCGAAGGATTAAGGTAACCTTTTATCCGGCGCACATAATCACGTAAAATAATCGTGTAAATAATCGGCGCATAAGTCGAGGGCCGGCCGATCCCCTCTTCTTCTAATGCCTTAATCAATGAACTGTCCGAATACCTGGCCGGTGGTTTAGTGAAATGCTGCGAAGGAACAAGCGTATTTAAACCTAACACTTCGCCTTTCTCTAAAGGTGGAACTACATTTTTAGTTTTTTCTTTTTCCTCTTCCTGCTCTTCCTTTTCTTCCTCTTCCTGAATTTTATTATAAGCCGCCAGGAACCCTTCAAAAAGTAAATGGCTGCCATTGGCTACAAATAAATATTTATCCGCCTGAATATCTACGGAGGTTGCTAAAAATTCCGCCGGCTTCATCTGGCTGGACAAAAACCGGTTATAGATCAACTCATACAACCGCATTTGATCATGGTTAAGAAAATCTTTTAAGCTTTCCGGTGAACGTGAAACATAGCTGGGCCGGATAGCTTCATGCGCCTGCTGCGCCGATTTCTTGGCCTTAAAAACATTGGGTTTTTCCGGGACAAAATCTTTGCCGAAACTGCGCCCGATATGTTCACGCACCTCCTGGATTGCTTCCGCCGCTACGTTAGGCGAATCCGTACGCATATAAGTAATCAAGCCTACCGGATTGTCTTCGCCGATATCGATACCTTCATAAAGCTGCTGGGCGACAAGCATGGTCTTAGAAGCATTAAACCTAAGTTTATTGAATGCCTCCTGCTGCATTGTGCTGGTAATAAAAGGAGCCGGGGCATAACGTTTCTTTTCTGTCTTTTTAATCTCCAGTACTTTAAATTCTTTATCTTTTAATTGACGGCAAATCTCCTGCGCGTCCTCATTGCGTTTAATTTCCGCTTTCTGATTGTCGATCTTTTCAAGCTTGGCGAGAAAACTACTTTCCCCTGAAACTTTTTGTTTAAATAATTCCGCAGTGATTTCCCAATATTCACTGGCCGTAAACTTCTGGATCTGCCGCTCTCTTTCTACAATCAGCCTTAGCCCTATAGATTGCACGCGCCCGGCGCTTAAACCCCGCGCTATTTTTTTCCAAAGTAAAGGGCTCAAAAAATACCCCACAATCCGGTCCAGCACCCGGCGGCCAACCTGGGCTTCGATCATCTGCGCATCAAACTCCCGCGCATGTTTAAATGCTTCCCCTATTGCATGAGGAGTAATCTCATGAAAACTAACCCGCATAACATTTTTGCCTTTAAACACCTTTTCTTTAATCTGCCAGCCAATCGCCTCGCCTTCCCGGTCAGGGTCGGTAGCAATATAAATATTTTCTTTTCCTTTGGCTTCTTTTTTCAATTGCGCCAATATTTTCTTACGCCCCGGGATCACCACATATGCCGGTTTAAACTTATCCTCAACATCCACCCCCAGTTTCTTAGCCGGCAAATCAATGATATGGCCCATCGATGAAATTACCCTAAAATCATCCCCTAAAATCTTTGTTATGGTTTTAGCTTTGGTCGGCGATTCAACAATCACTAGATTTTTACTCATTTAACCCCTCATAAACTATTTATCCCAGCCACATCCAATTCTCAACCTCCCAACCCCGGGAGTCGGAATCGGGTATTTAATTCCTTATAAAATGTTTACCCGGCAATACTTTGATTAATTTTTTAAACTGTAATTTTAAAATTAAATTCAAAACCTGGCTGCTGCTCAATGACGACTTCTGCACTAGATCATCAACGGCTACCGGTTGTTGCCGGATATGTTCATAAAGTTGCGCTTCTTCTTTTTCACATACCGTTTCCTGTCTTTTTACAACCACAGGCCCAACATTCTTTACATCAACCACAGATAAATCCAATTCTTCGAAAATATCTTCGCAACCGGTAACCAGCTTGGCACCCTGCTTAATCAAAGCATTAGTACCCATGGAAGCGGCTGAATCTATCCTGCCCGGCAAGGCAAAAACATCTTTTCCCTGCTCCAAAGCGAAATCAGCAGTAATCAACGCCCCGCTATTTCTGGCTGCCTCGGTAATCAAAATACCCCGGCTTAAACCGCTGATTAAGCGGTTACGCCTGGGGAAATTTTGCGGTAGGGGCTTTGTCTCCATAGAAAACTCCGAGACCACTGCGCCGGAAGCTGAAATTTTATACGCTAAATCCGTATTCTCTACAGGATAAATATGATTAAAACCGCTGCCCATTACCGCGATAGTGCGCCCGCCAGCTTTTAAAGCTCCCCGGTGCGCGTAAGTATCCACTCCGCGCGCCATCCCGGAAACAATCGTAACCCCGCGCGCAGATAACTGGGCGGCAAAATTTTCCGCGTTATTTAAACCATAAAAAGAAGCTCTGCGCGAACCAACAATTCCGACAGCTAAATTATCCGCTTCAATTATCTGCCCCAAACAATAAAGCACAATTGGATAAGCGGGTATTTCTTTTAAAGACTGCGGATACTCCCGATCTAAAAAAGTAATAATTTTTACCCCTGCTTTCTTAGCCAGGGTTAAATCATGATCCAAACACCTGAAATTAAAACCAGTAATATCCTGAGCTAAACGCTCCCCCGCTATCTCAACCAAAGACCGGGCGGGCGCTTTAAATATTTCCCGTGGCTGACCAAAATATTTCAGTAACTGCCCCAGCCTCACACTGCCAATCTGCGGGATAAGATTTAAACTTACCAAGGCCTCGAAATTATTCATTTCTTGCCGGGCAGTAACTTGGTAATTTTAGCCGCTACCTGCTTAATGGATAAACGCGAAGTATCAATGGTTTTGTCCGCTTGCATATAATAAGGAGCGCGCATTTTCAGTAAAAGCTCAATGCGCTCCCTGGGCTTGGCCACATTTAAAATCGGCCGATGCGTGCTGGAGGAAACTCTTTTTAAAATCTCCTGACAAGTAGCCCGCAGGCAGATTAAAATTCCGGTTTTTTTCATCTGCTTAATATTCTCCGGGTCTAAAACTATCCCGCCGCCGCAAGCCACTACAAATTTATCCTGAATAGAAACCTGCTTGAGCATTTTCTTTTCAAGCTTGCGAAAATAGACTTCTCCTTCTTTAGCAAAAATATCCACAATCCTGCGCTGCTCTTTCAACTCAATTAACTCATCCAAGTCGACAAAATTCCATTTTTTCTGCTTAGCCAGCTGACGGCCGACAGAACTTTTACCGGTACCCATAAACCCTACAAGATAAATATTCATATTTACTTAACCCGGGGAACAGTCCCTGATGAAGAACTGCCCCCCGGGTTTTAGCTTTTCCTTAATTAACTTTTGTACGCTTCCAGGACAACTTCGCTTAACTGCTGTTTTAGCTCTTTAGTCATCGGAGTCACGGTGTCATACCATTTGCCATCTTTACCCTGATGGCGCGGCATACTCACAAATAACCCCTTTTCACCATTAACCACGCTAAAACCTTTAATAATCATTCCTGAGAATGAAACATCCGCAAAAGCCTTAAGCTTAGAATCGGTATCCAGCTTAAATATACGGCTGACGCTGATTGCGCTTTCTTCCATTTTTAATCACCCCCTTCTATCATAATAGACGAAAGGGTTGATTTTTTCTCACATAATTATTTTATATACTAATAGCAATTTTCCGTAAACAGTTCATAACGGGTTATATCATCCAAAGACTGGCCCAGCCCCAAATCATAAATATGCCTTTCAAAAGCCCGGGTTGCCCCGCTAGGCAGATTATTAATTAAAAACACCTCATTAACAGTAATAACATTCTTTACAAAAAGCATTACGCGCACCGCTACGGTATTATAAGATTTACCGGACTCATTGGTAAGCTCGCCTTTTAAAAATATCCGGTTGGAATTTTTAAATCTTTCCAACTTAACATTATGGTATTCAAGGCTACGCATGCGCTATTCGTTTTAAATAATTAGCATATGAATGCTTAATATCACTCAATGAATCCGAGCCGAATTTCTCCAGAAAAGCATCCGCCAGGATAAAAGCGCAGGCTGATTCTGCTACTACACCGGCAGATTCAACCACACAGGTATCTGAACGTTCCACGGCAGCTTTAGCGGATTTTTTAGTATGAATGTGCACTGAATCCAGCGGGCGCATTAACGTCGCAATCGGCTTCATGCAGGCACGTAAAATAATCTCTTCTCCGTTAGATATACCCCCCTCGATCCCTCCGGCGTTATTACTCAAACGGAAATAACCTTTTTTACGATTATGATAAATCGCATCATGCACTTCTGAACCAAAACTAACCCCGTAGCCTATTCCCAGCCCCACCTCGAAAGATTTTACCCCCGGAATAGAAATAATCCCGGCAGCTAAGCGGCTGTCCAGGCGCCGGTCAGGCTGCACATAGCTTCCCAGCCCCACCGGAACATTCTTGATGACTACCTCAAAAATTCCGCCTACAGTATCTTCATTTTCAATTGCTTCGGTGATCTTGGAAATTATCCCCTGCTGCGTAGATTCCCCGCCCACCGACAAAACATTACTGGTAATCACGATTCCGAATTCATCCAGGAACCTTTTGCATAAGGCTCCTAATGCTACCGTGGCCACTGTGCTGCGGGCGGAAGCCCGTTCCAATACTTCACGGATATCCGTAAAGCCATATTTTAATAATCCCGCTAAATCCGCATGCCCCGGCCGGGAAGCAACTACTTTATGCAGCTTTTCAATACTGGCATCCTTATTCTTAATTAACAAAGTGACCGGGCTGCCCAAAGTGCGGTTATTTTTTAAGCCTGCGATAATTTCCACCTGATCGCTCTCAATTTTCATCCTCTTGCCCCGGCCAAACCCGGACTGCCGGCGCTTTAATTCTTTGTTTATGGCAGCGGTATCTACCGCCAGGCCGGCGCAAAGCCCCTCCAAAATAGCGACCATTCCTTTTCCATGTGATTCACCGGCAGTTAAAAAACGTAACATATTCCCTCCTGCAGTAAAAATTCTAAAATAAAATTTATTTCGGACTTATTCCCACAATCCTCTTTTATTCTCTCTGGCTTCCCGGTACAATCTGGCAAATAAATCTGCATATTTTGTATTCGGAGCATAAGCCATCGGAGATGCATACCCCTGCTCGACGATTAGCGCATTCAAAAAAGCCCCATCAGGTAAATAAACATAGGCCAGAATTCTTTTATACCGGTCAAACCTCTCCGCATCAAACTCCAGTTTTACACGCTTACCTTCGACAAGTTTTTTGGTGAATTCATAAGACCGCCGCCCCAATTGCCGGATTGTTGATGCTTTTTCTCCCGAGCGCCGGGCATCCCGATAAAGCTTATCAGATTCGTGCATCTCCGGAGTGTCAATGCCGATTAAACGCAGCTTTTCATTATTTTCCAGAACCAACGTATCTCCGTCAACCACCCGGCTAACCAAAATATTATTATAATCATAGCTTCTGCCAAAAGGCAGCTGCCATTTCACTTCTTCCTGAGAATGAAAACGCGGGTCCAAATCGCCGCCGAAAAGATAGCCGGCTAAGGCCAATAAACCCACAAACAATAAAACGATAACCTTATTCACCTGCTTCTCTCTCCGCATAAAACTTTCGCCTGCTTATTAATTAGAAAACTTTACGCCAAAACATATTAAACCGGGTACTATAGCTGGCCAGCCACCAATTGCGCCAGAACCACAACATCTTCAATGCAAAATATGCCTTTTATGCTCGCATCGAAATAAATATTCGCATCCGCGGCAAATTCCGCATCCGGTTTCCATAGCCGGATCAACACCGGAACATTCTCAAAAACATCAATTACAATACTAATATCACCGCCGCCTGATAGCTTAGCGGGTAACCTGCTTAAACAGTCAATAAGGGCATCCGGCTGCTTGCCATATTTACGAATAATCGGATCAATGGAGCGCTTATGATAAGCTTCATAATACCCCTGAATCCCGGAAAGCTCCCTAAAAGTAATCCATTGCCCGGTTAACCCGGGCAAGCCTTTTAATTTTTGCGCTAAATAATGCAAAATCAAAATACTTAAAAAATCTTTGGCGGGTACATTACAAGATACGGACAGAATACTCCTGGCCGCTAAATCCAAACTATACTCATCCGCCATAAACTTTACTGATAAATTATTGGGAGCCTTAAGGTTGGCTAAATCTTCCCAAGCTTTCTTCAGCGCCGCCTCGTAACTCATTGCTTTATTATAATATTTTTAACTAGATAAATCAATGCTTTTGCATTACAATAACCCTATGATATACGACCGTTTCCAACAAGAAGCTATTGATTATATTAATGCCGGGCATTCGGTAATTGTTTCGGCTCCCACCGGAGCGGGAAAAACTGCGATTGCCGAACATATTATCAGCGGGGCAATCCGCAACAATTTAGGAGTTATCTACACCGCCCCCATTAAGGCTCTTTCCAACCAAAAATTCCGAGACTTCAAAGACCAATTCCAAGATAATATCGGAATCCTTACCGGCGATGTTTCCATTAATCCGCAGGCTCCGGTATTAATCATGACTACCGAGATCTTTCGTAACAAAATCCTGGATGAGCCGGCCAGCCTGGACAAATACTCCTGGATCATCTTTGATGAAATCCATTACATTGACAATCCTGAACGCGGTACAGTCTGGGAAGAATCATTAATTTTTCTGCCTAAGCATATGAATCTTCTGGGGCTGTCGGCAACTATTCCCAACATTAAACAATTCGCCAGCTGGATTGAGTCTATCCACAACAAAAGCGTAAAAGTAGTCATTGAGAATACCCGGCCGGTACCCCTGCATTTTAGTTTCCAATGCGCTGACGAAGTGGTTGACAACATCGACCAGCTTAAGCGCCTGCGCTCTAATAAACCCAACCGCCTGCATTCATTGATCGGCTACCTTCAGGAAAAAGAAGGCTTACCGGCAATTTATTTTGTTTTTTCCCGCAAGCGCGCCGAAGAACTGGCTTTTGATTTATACAGGTTCAAATTCCTTAACACCCAAGAAACCAAACAGATCACCCAAATGTACGAAGACCTCCTGGAAAGGTTTAATTTAAAAAACGAACAATCCGCGCAACTGCTTTATCCTTTAGTGCAGCGGGGAATTGCTTACCACCATGCAGGCATGCTGCCGACGCTCAAAGAAGTAATCGAGCGGCTGTTTACCAGCCGCCTGTTAAAAGTAATCTTTACCACAGAAACCTTCGCTTTGGGAATTAATATGCCCAGCCGTTCCGTAATGTTCGACGGCCTGCGTAAATTTTACGGCACCTATGTGCGCAATCTGAAAACCCGCGACTTCTTTCAGATGGCCGGGCGGGCCGGGCGGCGCGGCATAGATAAAGAAGGTTTTGTTTACACGCGGGTCAACCCGCAAAGAATAAATTTTGAAGAAGTACGCCGGATTATCTTCGGTAATCCGGAGGAGGTAAAAAGCCAGCTGAATACTTCATACGCCACCATCCTTAATCTTTACGAAAAATACCAGGATGATTTATTTAAAATTTATCCGCTCTCCCTGCATTATTATCAATCACGTAAAAACGAACAAAAACAAGCATTAAACCTCCTGGAGGCGAAACTCAGGCTGCTTAAAGACTTAGGATATATTTACGACGGCAAACTCACTGATAAAGGAAGGTTCGCTAAAACTGTTTATGGATATGAATTGGTCCTGGCAGAATTATACGCGGACAATATTCTGGAACAATTGGATGAATTCGGATTAGGGGTAGTGGCGGCTTCGGTGGTTTTTGAGCCGCGCAAAAATCAACGTATGCCCACCGGCATTTCAAAATCCACCCAGCATCTCAAAAGGACCTGCGAAGAAACATACGACCGGATAAAAAATAAAGAACGCCGCTACAAAATTTATCCTTTCAGTAAGCTTCCCTACTTCCATTTATGCTCCAGCATGGAAGCCTGGCTGCGCGGGACAAATTTCGATAAAACTTTACAATTCAGCGATTGTGATGAAGGCGAGATTGTGCGTTACTTCAGGATGAGCGTGCAAGTCTTAAGAGAAATCAGCCAGGCCCCGGTTGCCTCTTACCTGCTCAAAGATAAAATTAAAGAAACCATCCGTGTGATCAACCGCGATATCGTCGATGCGGAAAAACAGCTGCGCGAAGGTTAAGTTTATTTTCTCAACGATGGCATTACTTCAACTTCAGGTAATCAATAAGGATCTTTTTATGGTCAAAAGCAAATTCTAGCTTTTCAACCTGGTCTTGCTTAATTATTTTGACCTGCGCGGCATCATCCCCGGCCTTAGGCACTCCTTGAGCCTTAGCGGTAAAAACCGTGGTCACCGTATGAAATCGCGGGTCACGCGCAGGATCGGAATAAGTATGAAATTGTTTTAGCTGGGTTAAATCCAAACCCGTCTCTTCTTTGGCTTCACGGGTCGCCGCATCCTCTAAGCTCTCGCCATAATCCACAAAACCTCCGGGTAAAGCCCAGCCAAAAGGCGGGTTACTGCGTTTAATAACTACGATTCCCTGGGGCAGCGTGATAATCACATCCACCGTCACATAAGGCCCCCAGGATAATTCTGTAGTTACATGCTCTAAATACCCTAAAACGCCTTTCTTAAAAACCGCAAACGCTTCCTGGTTATTTAAACAAAAAATCACCTCAGTTAAAGAGGTACTCTTCTGACGCAGATGCTTCAAAACCTCCTGGGCCATAATCTTAGCGGATGCTAATAACGCAAAACCTCCGGTGCCGCAGCCTAAAGCCGGAAAAGCAATAGAATTAGCCTTAAGCTGATTAGCGGCATATAATGCATTTTTACAGGCATTACGAATTTTAACCTCATCAGTTTTAAAATCCATACCCATCGTAGCAGCATGGATCACATATTTTGCCGCCAGTTCTCCGGCGCCGGTAGCAACAGCTTCCCCGATCCCCACTGGAGCCTTGCTCAGCGCCTCTTCTTCAATAATCTGCCCGCCTTTACGCTTAATTGCCCCTGCCACTCCCCCGCCCATCAGCAATTGATTATTCGCAGCATTAACAATCGCATCTACCCGCAATTCAGTGATATCGCCCATGAACACTTTAATTTCTGTATTTTTTATTTTCATTTTTTTCTCCTACCAATAAAAGGGGCGGAAACGTTTAAACGACCACATTAAATCATCCACATTCATAATCAAAAGCATATTTGAATATTTATCGCTCCAGGGGCGCATAAGCCTGCTTTTGCCGGGAGCATGCTTAGACCATTGAAAATCTAATAACAGGCGGTTGAAAGTATTCATATCCCAGCATAAAACAAACCAGGTTGAAGTAAAGAAACTACTATTACCTTTCAAGGTAGCGTTACTCTTACAGCCGGCATAAGCATCTAAATAATTGGCATTACTCAACAGCACCGGCACAAAATCGAGATAACGATTGGAAATATGGAACAAAATCATCCCCTTATCGGTCAAATGCTTCCGGTATTCTTGAATTGCTTCAGTAGTTAAAAGGTGCACCGGAATAGCATCACCGCTAAAAGCATCAACCACCAGCATATCATAACGCTTAGCCGGGGCTTCTTTCATCTGCACTCGCGCATCGCCAAAGATAAGATTGATTTTGGCTTTGGAATGTTTAAGAAAAGTAAATAAATTATTGGCAATAAAATAAACATCCGGGTCAATTTCAAAATAATCAACCTCCTGCCCGGCTTGCGCATAAGCGGTCAAACTGCCAGCGCCTAAGCCGATTACACCGATGTTTTTATTCCCCCCGAATGAATTAAGCAGCTCTCCAACCGGAGTAAACTTATGATAATAAGCCAAAGGGATATTTTCTCTATGTTTATCCTGATATTGAACGCCATGAATGGTCGTACCGTTCATTAACACGTACTTTTGGTTTTTTACATACACTTCATATAATCCGTAATAATTACGGTAGCGGAAAACAAGATTAGTATCTTTCCATATGGAATCAATAAATGGAGCAAGCGACAATATTATTAAAGTGCTAAGAAAGAGCGCGCGTGGATATTTAAAAAGGCGCTTATAGCATATTTTAAAAATTAAGAAAATTATAATCAACCCCCAAAGATTATATTCTTTAAAGATCATCGGCCAAATAATAAGCGTTAACCAGATATAAACCACAAAAGCTAAATTACGCCAACCCATCAGCCGGGGCTTAACACCAATGGATAAAGCCAGCGCAATCAAAGTAAGGCCTACAAGATATTCATTAATCGACGTGGAAATAACCGGCATCACCCAGGTAGCAAATAACCCGCCAAGAAACCCGCCAAAAGATATAATTAAATAAAATAATGGCAAATTATCCAGATCAACCGGTTTAGTTTTATACAGGCGGTACTGGCAAAACATGCAGATATAGAATAAAAATAAACAGATAACTACCGCCTCCAGGATAAATGGCAGGATTCTCATTAAAATTATAAAAAATAAAAGGACGCTCCAGGCAAAAACTAAATAAAATTTATCCTCTATCCACGCGGGATACCAGCTTTTACGTTTAAAATTTAACACGAATGAAGCCAGATAAATACATAAAGGCACTACCCAGAGTAAAGGGATCGGGGCAACCTCATAAGTAATAATGTTAGTCACCGAAAGAAACATCACTACTCCGGCGGCGCTAAACAACACCCACTCCCAACAGTTATTTTTAGAAATCCCGTTCATTTTAAAAATTTTACTATCTGCTTTATGGTGCCCGGAAACTTTAACCAAATAGGTAGCCAGAATGATCAACCCTGCAAGCAAAAAATACATCGCCCTCCAAAACCAAAGCTGCTGATCTAGATCCAGGAAAACTTCGAAAAATAACGGATAAGTAATTAGCGCCGTAAAAGATCCCAGATTAGAAACAGCAAAAAGAACATAGGGATTGTTTTTTTCCGCTAAATCCGAATTCCCCAGCCAAGACTGCAGTATCACACTAACTGTGGACAAGGCAAAAAAAACCGCGCCGATAGAGAAAAAAAGGTACCAAAAGACATTTATAACCAGAGGAATTCCCAAATTAACAGGATTGCCGAAGGAAAAACTTTTACCGGGGAAAAAGAATAACGGAAATAAAAATAAAACAAAATAAAACCGCCGAAGATGTTTCATCCCGGCCTTTTTAAGCCAACAATACGAAAAGAAATACCCCAGGAATAATACTGCCTGAAAAAAAACTACGCATGCCCCCCAAACCGAATAACTACCCCCAAAATCCGGAAGCAATATTTTGGATATAATCAATTCGATTTGAAATAACAGAAATGATGCCAGAAAAACAATAAAATTCAGCAAGGTTATTTTACGCATATTTATCAGTAAACAGGCTCAAAACCAATCTCGCCATCCCCATCTTTATCCATAAATATTAACTCGAAAACAACTGCCAAAGCCAACAGGCTGCCTTCTCTTATCCGCTTCGGGCCTGCGTTTGTTTCTTCAACATTATAGCCGCATCAAGCAATTTCTTCAATTTTTTATCCAGCGGCCTGAGCTCTTGCGCCCGCTTAAAACAGAATATCGCTTTATCAAATTCGCCGATATTCCCATATAATGACCCAAGGTTCTCCATCGCCCCGGCTGAAGATGGAAATAACCGCAAAGCCTCCTGTAGAAAAAATTCCGCCTCCTTAAAACGCTCTGCTTGCGCCCAATAAACACCAACATTAACTAACTCTTTATCATCGTCCGGGTTTACTGCCGTAATTTTTTCGCAAATTTTAAATGCCTTATCATATTCTTTATTTTTAATAAATAGATAGACTATATTTTCCAACGCCAAAGGTGAATCAGGCTTTATCTTAAGCGACTGCTCAAAGGCCCCTAAAGAAGCAGCATAATTGCCTGCCTCTTTATAAATTAAACCCAGGTTATTCAACGCTATATCGGAGCGCGGGTTCAATAAAAATGCCTTCTGGTATGCCGCTATGGCTAGTTGAGGTTGTCCTTGCTCCTTATAAATATTACCCAGCAGAAGATAGGCATCCCAGGCATCCGGCTCAATACCTAAAACTTCTTTCACTTCATCAGCCGCTTTACTGTAATCTTTATTTGAATAATACACATTCCCCAGATTAAGATGAGCAATCATATTGTGCTTATCAATACTTAAGACATATTTATAGAAGCTCGCCTCATCTTTATAATAACGGTTAGTTATTACAGTTAAGCCCGAAAAATAAAAACAAACTAAAACAAATAAAATTTTCGTAATTTTTTGGAAATGTAAATATAGGCCCGTAAATAACCATGCCAAAAGAATACAGAACCCGATAGAGGCATTATATACATAATGCTCGGTCAGAGCCGGGCCGAAATAACGCATAATTTCATCGAGTTTTACCAACGGCAATAAACCCGCAAGATAAATTATCAACCCAAAAGCAATTACCTTATTCTTAGTAACAACGGACTTAACCGCCAGATAGATAAAAATCAAAAAAGAAAAACAATATAAAATAAATTTAACAATAACATTGGCATCTACTAAAACAATTTTCAGGTTCAACGGAAGAATAAGCTGCCAAAAATAACTCTGCAGCAATACTGCAAAATCAGCGATTCCCCCCAAAGGCAGGCTGCCAGGAATATTAATTTTATCGCAAGGCATAAATAAATTACGCAAGATAAGATAAATTAAAGCCAGCGCAATATATGGAAGCAAAAGAAAAAATATCTCCCTCTTCCTGATCTTCAGAAATACGGCGCATATTATAATATAAACGGGAAGCAATAAAGCCCCCTCCCTGGTAAGCAGCGCTGCGGCATAAAGAAACAAAGAACAAAAATAAAACAGTTTTTTCCGGTTTATAAAAAAATAAATAAAAGTAAAAAGCGAAGAAAACATGAAAAAAGTTTCCAGCAGGTTTGACCGGCCGGCAATAAAAGCCACCAGGCATACCTGCGCCGGGTGAATACAAAAAAACAGCCCGCTTAAAAAAGCTAAAATCTTATTTTTAAGAATTAAAAAAATAAGCAGGAATATAAGAAACCCGTTAATACTGTGCAGGAGGATATTATCAAAACGGTACCCCTGCGGATTAAGCTTCCAGATAAAATATTCCAGAGAATAACTTAACAGCTGAAGCGGGCGGTAGTATCCTCCGGAATCACCGGCTACTTGAGGCTTAAAACTAAAAACATCCGCAGAAAATATTTTCTGCAGAGAAAAGTTTTTTACATACTGATTTTCCACTATCAAGAACTTATCGTCTAATATGAAACTGTTATTCAAAGCATTAAAATACAAGATAGAACACACAACAAAAAAGAAAATAAAAATTACAAGATTAGGAACGTTATTTTTATTCATCAGCTATATCCAATCGGCAAATTCTTTAAACATATTAAAAAGCATTCCGGCTTTTTTAAATGAATTTATTTTTTTTAATACCCTGAATATACGCTTGGGAGATAAATAGAATTTTACAATTGCCATTTTCCTTAGAGATTCGACTTGCTTAACAGTGGCCCTTCCCGCCTCCATCACACAATTATTCTGTTCATATAATTCCCAATTTCGCGTCTTTAGCCACCCGTTCTCCCTGGCGATATGATAAAGAGCTGTGGAAGGCCAGGGAACAGCGCAATAAACCTGAATAAAATCTATATTTAATTTTTTAAGCCAATTTATTGTTTTTAAACCGCTTTCCATTGTTTCTTTCGGCAAACCAAAAATAACATGCCCGGTAGTTTCCAGCCCGGCGGATTTGGCCATATTAACCGCATCCTCTATTTGCTTAATTGTAGTGCCTTTGTTTGCCGCATCCAGTATCTCCTGGCTACCGGATTCTATGCCATAACCGATCATCCAGCAGCCGGCATGCCGCATCAGCTTAAGCAACTCTAAATCCACCTTATCCACGCGGCTGTTACATACCCAGGATACGCCAATCTTACGGTTAATTATTTCATTGCACAATTTAACGGTATACTCCCGGTCTTCCGTAAAAGACTCACTCCAGATAAGAAACTGGCGGACTTTAAATCTTCTTTTATCATACTCCATCTCATCAACCACAATTTTATGATCCCGCTGCCGCAGGCGGCTTCCGTAATAAGGCTTTGCCGGGCAGAATAAGCAAGCATGCGGGCACCCTTTAGCCGTCATAATCAGCAAAAAAGGTTCCCCGCTTAAAGGCAAAAGATAGTGATTAACATCAATCAGCTCCCAGGCGGGAAAGGGTAAAACATCCAGGTTATCGTTAAATTCTAAATCCGGGTTATGGCTTATTCCTCCCGGGCTACGGTAAGACAAGCCTTTTATGGTATTAATTTTGAGGCAGCTATCTTTTAATGCTCTAACCGTCTCTAGAAGGCAAAATTCGGGTTCGCCGCGGATTACAAAATCTAAAGCCGGCTGGCTCTTTAGCGACTCATCCGGCAACGCCGTAACATGCAGGCCAAAGGCCAAAGTCTTTATCCGCGCAGAAACTTCTTTGGCGATTTTTGCACAACTCAAGTCCGAATTTATGGACGCAGTGGCAGTATTAATCACCAACAGATCCGGGTCAAACTGCCTGATATTTAATTTTAATTGGTCAAAAGATATATTTCCCACAATACAATCATCTAATTTTACTTCGATGCCTTCTTTTAAAAACATAGCCGCCATGGTGGCCAAAGTAACCGGAGGCCACACCGTGGTCCAAGCCCCCTTTCTCTGCATGCACCGGCCTTCTCTGACCATTTTTATGCCATCACAGGCAGGAGGATTAACAAGATATACTTTCATTTTTCACCCGTTACAAATAATGACCCGGCAATTTCTTTCAACAATGTTTTTTCTAAAAGTAAACCCAGCTTATTAACTAAGTTCACAAACGAAGACGGAGTATGCGGGAACAAAAAATCAAACGGTTTAATAAACACACTTTTAAATCCCGCACCCTCAAACATTTTTTTTAGGTTCCTGCGGGAAAAAGCCCGCTCATCAGGAGAATCACCGGTTAGTTTTTTAATAAATTTTATATTTTTCTGCAGAAAAATATAGGGGTTTAAGATGTTCGGTTCCGAAAAAGCAAAACGGCCGCCCTTCTTCATTACCCGGTATATTTCTTTTAAGGCGCTTTCTGTCTCCAGATGATGCAAAACTGAATTCCCCAGGACGACATCACAACTGCTATCCGAAATCGGCAGATACCCGGCATCGGAAGCAAAAAAAGTTATATTCTTTGCGGCATTTAATTTTATCCTCGCTTTCGCCAGCATGTTTATAGACAAATCAGTAGCCAGCAATGAAAAATCATCTTTGAGCAAAGCCTTGCTATATTCACCGGTACCGCAGCCGATTTCAAGGATCTTGGATCCTTTTTTTAAACTACAATATTTGGCAAACAACTCCACCCTCCTGAGCACGCGCAGATTGCCCGCCGGCTTGCCATAAACGTTAAAACCGGTATCAAAACTGTCAGAAATTTTATTAAAATATGTTTTTTCGCTTGATTTCATTTAAGACTTCCGAAGGTTTTATTTCAACCAGGCAATATTGATGATTCTGGCACTTGGCGTGTTTATAATTTCTAACGCGCATGCAGGGGCTGCAACTTAAATTTTTATAAAAAACAATGTCCTTATCCCCCTCCGGGCCGTAAATAAGCGGTGTTTCCGGACCGAAGAAAGATACCGTGGGTATCTTTAAATATGCCGCCAAATGCAGCGGCCCGCTGTCATTGGAAATAAATAATTTGAACTTGCCCATGAGGTAAGCCATTTGCGTTAAAGAAAGCCTGCCGGAAAAATCATGGACATATGCCTTTTTCTTCTGATGTATCAGGCCAATCGCGGAATCAACATATTCCAGGTCATCTTTCGAGCCTAAAAATATGATGTGCAAAGAATACAGGTTAATTAGCTCCTCGGCTAAAATCACAAAATACTCTTTTGGCCAACGCCTCAGCAGGCTCAATTCGCTGGCATTAATATTGATCCCGATAAAAGATTCTAATTCATCCAGCGACTCTTCTTTAAGCAAGTTATCAACAATTACTTTTTGTTCATTTTCTATTTGCAGTTGCAAAGGGGCAAAAGCAAAATCGCTATCCCCTCCGATCAAACGGGACATCTCTAAATAAGAAACTCTTAATTTTTTATCTTCCTGAAAATGCAGGACATCAGAAAAAAACTTTCCCCTCCATACTCCGTCATAATCGAAACCAACGCTTCTTTTAGCATTAATTAAACAGGAAACTATCGCCGAAAACCTGGAAGTAAATTCAAAATCAAAAGACACATCGAAACTCTGCTTTCTCAATTCCAAAATTACTTTGATTATATTACAGCCGAAGCTGAATATGTTTTTAATATCAATGCCAATTATCCGGTCAAATAGGCCGGCCAGCTCAAAGATCTGGCTGTTTTGTTTTAAGGTCAAAACGCAAAGATAAGCATCCGGATGTTTTTGACGGATAGCCTGGAAAAAATCATACGCTAAAACTATACTCCCAAACCCCCAAAATTTAATAATTAATATCTTGTTGATCTTCCGGGTATCAGTAAGGCGGGATTTTCGAGAAAAAATTTTAAATATGCTGAGCGGGATAATAAATAAAAACCCTAAATATTTATCCAGCCACCTCAAGTATTTTATTTTCACTTAATCACAATTTAACCCTTATAAGGTTATTTCTGGTTCTGCCTAAGCAAATTTATTCATAGAAACAAGCGCGAATTTTTTATTCTCCGATTATTTTTATCAGCACTCTTTTCTTCCGCTGGCCGTCAAACTCTCCGTAGAAAATCTGCTCCCAGGGGCCAAAATGTAATTTACCGCCGGTTACCGCCACGACCACCTCCCTGCCCATAAGCGTACGCTTCAGGTGCGCATCCGCGTTATCCTCACCGGTCAGGTTATGTTTATATTTATCTTTTCCAAACGGCGCTAATTTCTCAAGCCATATAGAAAAATCCTGATGCAGGCCGCTTTCATCATCATTGATAAAAACACTGGCAGTAATATGCATAGGATTAACCAGGCAAAGTCCTTCTCTAATCCCGCTTTTGGCTAAAGCTTCCTGCACCTGATCGGTAATATTAATGAACTCCTGGCGCTGGGCGGTATTAAAAATTAGTTCCTGAGTATAAACTTTCATTGCCATCTCCCGGTTTTTACTTTTTTGGGGCGGGGGAATTTTTTCAAAGCGCATAACGAATCCTGAATCTTATGTTTCGGCAAAGAATAAGCGGTAAGCTTACCGGAAAGGAATTTATCATAACCGGCCAGATCCATTAATCCGTGCCCGCTGTAACAAAACAAAATTACCTTCTGCTTTCCTTCCTGCTTGGCTTTTTTTGCTTCATCAATAGCGCAGGCAATCGCATGTGATGTCTCCGGAGCCGGAATGGTCCCTTCAGTTTTTGCCCAAAGCAAAGCTGATTCATAACATTTGATTTGATCAAAAGCCCGCGGCTTAATTAAACCCTCCACTGCCGCCTGGCTGACCAAAGGCGCCATCCCGTGATAACGTAATCCGCCGGCATGGATCGGTTCCGGCACAAACCTATGCCCCAGCGTATACATCGGCAGTAACGGAGTAAGCCCGGCGATATCCCCAAAGTCATAAGCAAACGGGCCCTTGGTCAATGTCGGGCAGGCTGTCGGCTCCACCGGAATTATTTCAATTTTGTCACCGTTAATTTTATCGTAAATAAAAGGAAAGGCGATTCCCGCGAAATTGCTTCCTCCGCCGACACAACCAATCACCACGTCCGGCTTTTTCTCTTGCGCAATCTTTAACTGTTTTTTCGCTTCTAAGCCGATAATCGTTTGGTGCAATAAAACATGGTTAAGCACGCTGCCTAAAGTATAGCGGGATTTACCGCTTTTATCAGACAACGCATCTTCGACTGCCTCACTGATGGCAATCCCTAAGCTTCCGGGAGTATGCGGCATTTCTTTAAGGATTGCCCGTCCGGCCCGCGTATAAGGGCTGGGGCTGGCCACACATTCCGCCCCCCAGGTCTGCATCATAGTTTTACGCATCGGTTTCTGATCAAAACTAATCCGCACCATATAAACCCGGCATTTAAGCCCGATCAAATTACAGGCAAACGCCAAAGCCGAACCCCATTGCCCGGCTCCGGTTTCCGTGGTCAATCTTTTGATCCCGAACTTTTTATTATACCAAGCCTGGGCTACGGCAGTATTAGGCTTATGACTGCCGGCAGGGCTTACACTTTCATCCTTGTAGTAAATACGCGCCGGTGTTTTTAAATACTTTTCTAACGCTAAAGCCCGGCGCAGCGGCGCAGGCCTCCATAAAGTCAGGATATCCAGGATCTCTTCAGGGATTTTAATCCAACGAGAAGTGGAAACCTCCTGCTCAATGATATTGGCGGGGAAAATCCGCTCCAGCATTTCAGGCGAAAGCGCACTCCCATCCGGACCCAAAGGCGGCTGCATGGGAGTAGGCAAATCCGCAGCTAGATTATACCATTGCCTGGGGATATCTTTTTCTGCAAGCAGGATCTTTCTGGTCAGCATATTCTCTCCTTATTATTTGTCAGTAGGCTTTATTTTTTAAAGATCATGTTTGTCAACCCTTGAATAATACTGCCAACCGCTGTTTTAAATGAATATTTCGGTTCGCTCAAGGAGCCGCTTAACTTGATTACGCCAAACTTACCGCCCTTACCGATAATGGCCGTAGTCACATCCTTAAATGTGCCATCCAAGGGGATCATTTCACTTAATATCTCCACGTCTAAAGCCCCTTCTAATGAATTATCAAAACCAATTTTTACGGGGCCGGTCAAATTAACGATATTACTATGTATTTTGAAACGGTCCGTATAAATAAATTTATTTTTTAATAAAAAATCACAACTACATCCTGTAAATTCAATACTGGCCAGGTCTTTAGCCAAAAGCAGTTTTCCTAACCCCTGGAGCAGATTTAACTCACCCAGTCTCCCGTGGCTGACGGCAAAGCTGCCGGCGGCATCCAAACTATCTAAATTACTGCCTGCCCCATTAAGCTTAACCTCTCCCACAAAAGTTCCCGAAATATTTTTATTTTTCGACGGCGTATCCAGCTTAAGCTTCCCTAAATCAATTCCGCTAGCCTTTAATTCCAGCTGATAAGCTAAATCCTTGGTACTCAGATTTAACGCGCCCGACCCCTGAATTACTCCGTCATAGAAAGTAATATCAACAGCGGTAATTTTAGCAATTGCCTGCTCCAGCAAAATACCTAAAGATAAATCCGTGACTTTCAAACCGTATAAAGATAAATTACTGCTGGTCGACTTTACCTGCAGATAACAGTTTTTAAAATCCGCAATCGGGCCGCTTAAACTAAACTGTGTATCCAATTGGCCCGCGGGAGAGATTGTTTTAACCGCCGGGTATATTTTTTCCAGCAGCTTATTTAAATTGCTCAGTTCCAGATTAACGCTTCCGGTCAAAGCCGCCTGCAGCTTAGCCGGATCAGACTGATCAATATCACCACTGACTAAAAACTGCGAATCCAGGTATTTTCCTTTAAGCTGAACGATCTTAATTCTTTTTCCTGACAAATTAAGGTCCCCGGTTAAAGATAAATCGTCGGAAGAAAATCTGGCTTTAATCTGGGGGGCGGTAAAATTCGAAAGCGTCCCGCCGGTCTGATAACTTATCCCTTTATACCTGAACTTCGTATCTTTCCAACTTAAACCCTGCTTGCTAAACTCCAGGGTGGCGCGGATATCTTCGAACAAACCTTCTATCTTATCCAGCTTTAGAGTCGCCCCGGTGACACCCAGGTCCCCCTGAACTACCCAGGACCCCTGATTATCCGGATGCAACTTTACGGATAAAACCGCGCTGCCGCCGGATGAAGTAATCCCGGAAAAATTAAATTTTTCTTTAGCCACAGCCGGCAGGATGCTTAAATCAAAATCCGTACTTATATTGAGCACCCGGGTGCTAAAATCTTTAATCCCCAGATTAACCTTAAAAGGCAGCCCCATTAATTCAGCCTTTAAGCTGTCGGCAACCAGAGAACGCTGATCAAAAACAAATTTACCATTTAAATTTTTTACTTGGCCCAAGAACTCCAATCCGGCAATATCTGCTTTTTGAATATCGCAAATACCATTAAACTCCAGTTTTTTAGTATCCAGGTTATAGTTGATCTTGCTTTGTAAGGTAGAGTCTAGTTTGGCCTTTAAATCTTCCTTGGTAAAAATAAACCCCTGCCCCCCGGCGGATAGATTAACCTGCAGCAGCTGGTTTTTGAGATTTACCTGCCCCTGCAGATTCACTAACCCTGAAATCATATCTCCTAAATTACTATAAGCGCCCAACTCCTGTATCGACAAATTCTTAAGATTAAACTCGCCGGTTAACTCACGATTCAGGATTTTATATTCTCCGGAGGCATTAATAAAAGCTGCCGGCTGGCCGGCTAGCTCTGCTGCAAGATTAAACTTAAGCTTTACCGGCAGGCCCAAATGCAGATTAAGCTGGATATTGCGGAGTTCTTTTTTAAAACCGCCGGCCACAGCATCATCCTGGAAAGCAATATTCCCGCTAGAAATGACAAGCTTAAAAACCGCGACGCTAAAATCGGATTTTTTAGCGGCGGGTTTAGTTAAAACAAAAAAATCCTGCAGGTTAAAGCTGTTATCCGCCCGGCGCTGGATAAAAATATACGGGGCTTTAAAATTAACGCTGGGGATAATGATCTGCTTTTTAAAAATCGGCCAGATAAAAACCGTGCAGGTTGCCTGGCGCGTACTTAAAATTACTTTTTCCCCGTCAGAAATCACCAGGTCACGCAAGACCAGCCCCCTGAAAATGCTAAACTCCAGGGATTTCAGAGTGACATGCTTGCCGGTCTGTTCAGTCAAGGTGGAAATAATCAGCGCTTTAATCTTTTTCGGTAAAAGAACTTTATTTAAATATACCGTAACGCCGGAAATAATTAAAAGTAGGATGGAAAAAGCTATAATAAACTTCTTCATTTGCGGTTGGTGGCTAATTTAGCGGCTAACTGCCAGGCTTCTTTTTTATTTTTAATCTTACCGATAGCTTGCGCCTCTTCCAGCTCTGCCAGAAGCTTCCCGATCAAAGGCGAAGCCGGCAATTTAAATCTATGCATAAGATCGTTGCCATTCAAATAACGGACCGGTTTTTTTTCGTCATTTTTCTTTAATAACTTGCGGATCAAAGCTTTAACTGTTTTCTCATGGCGCAGGCGGGAAAGCGCTGTAGTCAACGGCCCTTTAGTGGCACGCTGATCGGCCAGAGATAACAAAAGCACGGCAAGCGCGTCAGTGCCGGTATCCCGAAAATAACGGAAAATCGCCCGGGCGGTGGGACGGGGATTATCCGCCAGATACCCCGGCCTTAAATGCCATAACACAATTCTTTCTAAATGGCGGCATTCTTCATTAGATAATTTTAAACGGCGTGAAATTACGCGCGTCAAACCCAGCCCTATCCGCTCATGCCCGTGAAAAATAATTTTACCTTTTTCCCGGCGCAGTGATTTTGGCTTACCTACGTCATGCAGGATACAGGCTAACTTGAGAAGGCTGGATCTTTTGCGCAGGCCGGCAATCTCTTCCTGCAAATAATTATATATACCGGGAGTTTTTTTGGCCCACTGGATAATTAATTCAAACTGGCTCAAAGTTTCCAAGGTATGCTGCCAGACATCCAGGTGATGGTATGGCCCCTGGCCGATCCTGCGCATCGGCTTAATCTCCGGAAAGATAATTTCCAGGATCTTTAATTTATCCAGGTTAACTAAACAGGTATACGCCATAGAGCTGTCCAGAATCTTAAACAATTCTTCGCGGACGCGCTCGCTGGATACCAAGCGGATCTTATCCTTTTCTTTTTTTGCCAGGCGTAATGTTTCTTTGTCCAGGGCAAAACCAAGCAGGCAGCTAAAACTAAAAGCCCGCAATATCCTTAACGGATCCTCTTTAAAAGAACCCGCGCCGGTCACTTTAATTATTCCGGCTGCCAAATCCACCCTGCCGGAATACGGGTCGACAATCAGGGTATTTAAATCCTGCCGGCCAAACACATCCTGCAAAGCCAAGGCCATGGAGTTTATCGTAAAATCGCGGTGCAGCAGGTCTTTTTCCAAAGTGGCCGCGCGAAAATCCGAAAAATCGAAAGTATAAATCTTCTGGTCTATTTTTTTAACTAAACGGCAGGCAGCGTGCTCTTCATCCAGCACCACAAAAGCACACCTTAACTGACAAGCCAGCTTCTCGCCAAACTTTAAAGCTCCGGATTTCAGGCAAAAGTCAAAATCCGGATTTTCTTTACCCCTGCCCAGAATTAAATCCCGCAGGGCTCCGCCCACTAAATATAATTTTACTTTCTTGGTTTTAGCAAAATTATAAATGGGGTTTAGGACACTTTGATCTTTTAGGCTAAATTTGAGCACCTTGATTTAAATCCAGTGAATCCCATCATACATAAAAAATTAAACTAAAAATTTTTTATGGTTAAACAGCAGGGGTCACTGCTTCTCTTTATTAAACAGTTCATACTGCCGGATAATCTCATCATCAACCAGGATTGGCGCATGAAACCTTACTGCCAGGGCAATACTGTCACTTGGCCGGGCATCAACCGTCTTTAACTCCCCGGAAACAGTCTTAATAACAATTTTGGCAAAAAAAGTATTCTCCTGCAGCTTATCAATAACCACCTTCTCTACAGTTGCTTCAAGCTCTTTAATAATCATAAAGATCAAATCATGGGTCAACGGCCGCGGAGGATTAAAGCCGCTGATCTTTAATTTTATAGCCGAGGCTTCATTTAAGCCGATTACAATCGGTAAAACCCTGGAGCCGCCTTTTTCTTTTAAGGCAATCAACTGATCGTGCCTTTTTTCGTCAATCACGATTTTATTTAATTCCATTTCTATCATTGTTGCTCCTCTATATTCCAGGCGAGTTATAATATTGATTGATATTTATTATACGGCTTGCGGGAGAGATTTACAAGAAAATTCGGGGTTTTAAAAAACCGGTTATTCCCAAGATTACAAACGAAGCGGCATCTGCCTGCTTGTTACTTTATAACACTAATTTGTTGCTGCCGGAATTCTACAATATCTCCTGCGCGCAGTTTGCGGCGGATACGGTTTTCGGCCTGGGCGTTGACTTTCACCTGGCCTGACTGAATATACTGTTTAGCTTCTGCTCCGCTGGATACCAACTCCGTTACTTTCAGTAAATTATCCAACTCAATAAATTCAGATTTAAGTTTAAAATCCATATCTTTAACCTCTTTTAAATTTATCCGCCACTGAAACGCCGGCGGATAACCGAACAACAATAAATCCTCATCGTTTAAATGCAGGATGTTTAATAATCCGTTTTAAAGCTTTCTTAAGTAAACTTTTACCCGGCTCTTTACGGTGCCAGGGTGAAGCGCCTGAGGGATGCGGCAAGGGAATAAGATCAAAAGCGTGCCCGGAGTAAGTAACTGTAAATTTTTCTCCGATAATCTGGTCAAGTTTTTGTAATGGGATAAACTGGGCAATCGCCAATTTGCCGACCGGGATCACTAAAGATGGCTTAAGAATATCTATCTCCTGTTTAAGCCAGGTAGAACAGTTTAATATTTCCCGTGGCGAAGGAACCCGGTCTCCGCCGGCAGGATTTTTCCCGGGAAAACAGCGGCATACCGCGGCCATATATATCCCGGCGCGAAATTCTGCTTCACTTATCCCGGCGGCAGCATTAAACCAGCCAAACAGAGTTTTGCCGGCAGTCCAGGCAAACGGCCGGCCGAGTTTTGGCTCCTTGTCCCCCGGCGCTTGCCCCACCAATAAAATCTTACTGGCTACCGCCCCTCCGCTAACAACCGGCGGATACATTTTCCGGCATTTCCTGCACCTAAGCAATTTCGCGACATGGCCGGTGAGCTTTTTAATAGTATTTTTATTCTTTAATGCCAATTTTTTCATAATGTAAATCAATGCACTTTATATCACCGTATTATTCTTAACTGCGCCAACTACCTGTTTGCCTGGTTAAGATCAGCTATACGTACCGCTTTTAGGCCGCTTACCCCGTCGTCGTAGTAAGTAACAACAACCGGATCAAGCTGCTGCACATCATAAAAAGATTTTATTTTAGTGCCATTGAGGACTTCGGCATCATCAGGAACAATAATATTAATTTCATCCACCGAGCCGGCGGAGTCAACATAGCGCACCGTGATAATCGAACCGGCGTGATCCACATCCACGATCTTACCGGAAATCTTTTTCTGGCTCTGGGCATTATCGGCTGCCCACCCAGAACTAATTACCATAGAAGATAGAACCAAAATACTCATTATCCGCGCTATACGCATATTTAAACCTCCTTTATTTTTCATTCCTTCTGTCGATCATTAACTTAATAGCATTCTTATCCTAGCAAATGCCTATTCACTTACCCTGAACTTCCTTCAACGCTTGATGATATATACAATAATCACATTCCGGGCTATATTCAGGAACCACCGGGCTGATTAAAC
This sequence comes from Candidatus Omnitrophota bacterium, assembly GCA_028712375.1. Classification (GTDB taxonomy): domain Bacteria; phylum Omnitrophota; class Gorgyraeia; order Gygaellales; family Profunditerraquicolaceae; genus UBA6249. The sequence goes on along the minus strand of JAQTQG010000004.1, from coordinate 54,296 downwards.
ACTGATGCATTGCTGAAATTGTTTGCTCAAGCCAGGCGTCATCGCCTGTATAAGGAATAATTTTTATATCAAAATCCAAGCGGGCATCAAACTTGTCTTTATTCGTAATCCCGTTACAGTACACAAAATACCCGACGGAAGAAACATTAAATCCGTTTTTCCTGAACAACCACTGATAAATTTCCATCTGCCTCTTATAAGAAACCTGCCAATCCGCATCTAAAGAAACCTCCTCCTCTTTAGAGGTACTCTTATAATCGACAATAAAAAGCTGCCCATCCGGGCCGGCCCAGACATCATCAATACCGCCGGTAAGCAAAAGATTGGTCGGAACATGCAGATATTCTATTCCGCCGCGCAAAGCATCCCGCCAATATTCCAGCTTTTCATGCTTAAAAGGCACCGCCTTAATCCCGGAAGCCTCTATCAACGGATGGCTTATTTGCCTGGTTCTATATAAATCAAATTCTTTTTTAAGCAATTTATCTACAGCGGAGTTCAAAGCAAACGGAAATCCCGGGGGCTGGCCTACGCCCAATCTTCTGTCCAGATAAAAACAACGCGGGCAGTTAATGAATAATTCGATTTTAGAACGGCTCAACCTGAAAGGGCTTTTGCCGGCCGGGTCAAACAGGTTTTTAGTCCTTCTGCCGTTATAATATTTAGACATTTTTAAATCATTCCGCCTTTACTTTATTTAATTTCGAGGGCAGGATAACAATCTCCACCCGCCGGTTTTTACGCTTATTCTCCGGAGAGTCATTATCCACTACCGGATGATACTGCCCATAGCCATTTGCCGAAAGCATCTGCGGATTGACCTGGCATTGGTCAATAAGATAATGCAATACCGCTAACGCCCGGGAAGAAGAAAGCTCCCAGTTGGATTTCCATCCGGAATGTTTTATCGGGTCGTTATCCGTATGCCCTTCCACAGCCACCTGGGAATCCGGCACTTCTTTATTTAAAACCTCCGCCACTTTCGCCAAAGTTTGTTTGCCGTCTTCTTTTACTTTATCTTTTCCGGAATCAAAGAATATCTCCGAGACAAAAGTAATCACCAACCCCCGTTCGGTCATCTGCAGCTTAGCTTTATAATCTCCGATCTCTTTTTTCAAAGACGCTTCCAGCTCTCTTTTGGCGCGCTCAAGTTCAGAAACCTCTTTATCTTTCTCTTGAGCCACCTGCTGCACCTCTTTTACTTTTTGTTTCTCCAGCCAGGCGATCCTGTTTTTTAAATTGGCATTTTCTGATTCCAGACTGTCTGCCCGGCGGGCTTTATCAATAAAAGCACAACCCGGCAATAAAAATACCGTAAATATCAATGCAATTAAATAAAGTTTAGTTTTCATTTCCTCAACCTCCCCGCTTTTCTTTACCCCGGTTAGAATATTTTCTGATTTTCTTTAAAAGCCAGCTTACTTCCAAGCAATCTTTGCGGGATTACGCAAGGGTATGCGGCTATAACGATATTTCGGATGCCCGATCATCATCACCGCGCCGGCCATCGCGCGGGAAGGCAATCCGGTAAATTCTCTTACCTTATCTGACATATTAATCGCCATCTGCACATAACCGGCCCAGCAGGCGCCAAGCCCCAGGCCGAATGCCGCCAGCTCAAGATATGTCCCCGAGATCGTGCATGATTGCGGTACCATCGGATCATCTTTAAGGCCGTAAGCAATCACAATACAAGGCGCGCCGCGGCAAATCAAATCTTCCCCATTTTTCCAGGAGATGACCAAGCGGTCAAAACGAAAAGAAATTGCCATCTGAGATTGAGCATTCAGGAGCCCCTCCATCCACTCCACTACCAATCCCCCTAAATCATATACTTTATTCTTACCGGTAACCACCGCCCAGTTAACCGGCTGGCGGTTAATCCCGGAGGGGGCATAGCGGGCAATATCTAAAAGTTTCTCTATTGATTCTTTGGCAACCGGCTCATCCTTATATTTGCGGATTGAACGCCGGCCTTTAAGAAACAGCTCCACCTGCTCAGCTTTGGGTAACTTAGCAAGATCTAAATCAATAGAATTTTTTACCTCCATCGTAGAAAGTTTAATCGATGCGCGCGGGCACAACGCAAAACAATGCCCGCAATTAATACAAATTTCTCCGCCATCCGGGATAAATTCCGGGATGTGCTCTTTTTCATTCATCTTCAATATATGCAGCGGGCAAATTTCCACACACTTGCCATCTCCGGCGCAGGTTTTCTTATCTACTTCAATCGTAATCATTAGGCTCTCCTGATAAGCTTTTCAGCATCTCCCAACAAGAACAAAAAAACCATTCCTATTTTTATCACTTAATTAAACAGAATCAACTAAAAGACTTAGCAAGAAACTAATAATGCTAAAAAGTATATAACCCCAGAAAGCCGGCCAAAAACCTGTAATCACAAAACCTTTAACGATCTTGGAAACAAAAAGAAAAAGCGCTCCGTTAATAAAAAGAGTAAATATCCCTAAAGTTACAATATTAATCGGCAGTGTGATTAGGATAATCAAAGGCCTCAAGAAAGCATTAATGATCCCCAATACCAAAGCGATTACCAAAACAGTGGCGGTACTGGAAACCTCGATGCCTCTTACGATATGGGCAACAATAAAAATCGATAGCGCGCTGATTCCCCATCTTATTAAGAAATGCATCATTTAACCCTCCTTTTTATTTTAACTCACTGGTTACATCAATAACCTTCTGTTGCTTATCATCTATGGCAATGGATTTTTGCGCAGCCCCCGGCTCAAGGCTGAATTTCTTTAAATCCACCATTTTCCAGGCGGTATTTTCATAAGTCTTGTAATATAAAATGAGATTGGTTAAATCTTTGATCACTACCCATTGAGCATAGCCTTCCATATGAATCAAAGGAGCAGGGTTCTCCTTAATTGCTCCTTTAGGAATATCAACAATGTTTAAAAGATGCTCTGCCAAATTCACCGCTCCCGCGGCATCTTTTACCGGTAAAGCCGCATCCAGAGAATACGCAACCCGCACAAATCTTGACGGGGGCGTCCAGTCTCCGGGTAAGCCCAACAAGCCGCTGCCCACACCGGTAGGCTCTAACTTCAAACCATTAAGCATCCTGTCTTTTCGGTCCTGCGCATCTAAATTAATATAATTCCTCAAATTATTCATCTGCCACTGGAAATCCGGGCGGTTAGTCATCACTCCCAGAGGATTGTCATAAACCTTAACTTCTCCGTCAATAAACTCAATAACTAAGTTTTTTCCTAAAGCATCATGCAAGGCAATATGCATATATAAATCGCCGTTGGCTTCTTTTATGCTGGTACCTGTGATATTTATTTTAGTTAAAGCTTCTTTTACCTCTTCTACCGTCGCAAAATTTCCCATCAGCCAGGAGCCTAAATCGGCAATCGTCACAAATTTTCCCGGCTCTGCCGGCTGATATTTGGCGCCGGTAAACATCAAAGCGTCAAAAGCCAGACCTTTTTCATTAAACGCCTCTACATAACAATTTTTAAGATTATAAGCATCTACCCCCAGAAAGCCGTATTTATTCATCCAGGTTACGCCTTCAACACCCTTATCATTAATACTGATGAACTTTTCTCCGCGCGGCACAATAACCACATTCGAATGAAGATCAACCGGAAATTCCATGGAACGGCCAATTACCACCGTGCCATCTTCGGCTTTAACCTGAAAATCCGTGCAGGCAAAAGACAAATTCATCGCTAAAGTAAAAAATAAAAATACCGCCATCAAAACCACCCTGCTGCGTTTGTCAGCCACTTAACTTCTCCCTCCTGCTAATCGCTCTATTTTTTATTTTTCAGGTATTTGCTCATTAAATCTTTTTTAAGTCCATAGTTAAGAAATAACTCAATACCGTCCGGATAACCACAATCGTCCCCAACATTCCCAGGCTTTCCCAGGTGGGGGTAATAATTGTCTTAATAATATCCCCGGCAATAAAGAATTCCAAAGCTAAAACCAGATACCCTCCCAAGCGGATCCGGATCGCTTCATTTACCTGCATGGTTTTATCTCTATTCCCAATCTCTTTTTTTAGAAATTCAATCAAAGCAATAACCACGCCCCAGATAATAATCAAAGCGCCGGTAATATTTAATAAAAGATTTATGTTATTAATAAGATTGTGCAAAATATCCATATCCACCTTCCTTTCTTGCTAAAGAACGCGCTTTCCAATTAAACCAATGAACATTTACCGGTTAAAGCGGGATACCTATTTATCTATCGATTCTTCCGCTGCTCAACTCATCGTTATCATAAGGAAGATCAAAAGGAATCGTATATTTACCTCCACCCTTGGCAAGAGCGGGCTTGCCGCCGCAGCCGGAGCATAAAAAAGCTGCTATTAAGCAAATAAACATCAATTGCTTCATGTTCATGCCGATTATCCCTTAAAATATCCTTACATTATTTGAGCTTTTTAATACACTCATCTACATTGCTAACAAAAGTAACCAGCTCATTACAGCAAGAAATCCTACGCTTGCTTCTGGTTTTTTCACTCAATACCGGCTCTTTCTTTAAACAAGCCAAAGCCGGCTTCCAAAAATCACCCAGCATAATTATCGGCTTAGGATCAATTAACCCTTTGTTCAAATGCTCCAATACCGCAGATAACTCTAATAGTGTCCCCGTGCCGCCGGGAAGGACAATAAAAGCGTCCGCTTTTTTAAGCATGATATCAATGCGCTCAAAAAGAGTATCCGCAACAATTTCTTCATCGATAAAGGCGTTTGCCCCTTTATAAATAGGCTTCTCCCATTTATACCAGGTTACCCCGATTGTTTTACCGCCGGCAGATTTAGCGCCGCGTGAAATATCCTCCATCGTCCCGCCAAAGCCTCCGGAGATAACAGTAGCGCCTTGCTGCGCCAGCAATTGCCCCAGGCGGACAACATCAGCTTTTTCTTTTTTGCTTAGATCCTTATAACTGCCGAAAATACAGACTTTTTTAATCATAAATTTTTACCGGATATTTAATAATCAATCACTGTATTGCTAATCTATTTTTATCAGTTATTTCAGATTCTCACAATTTTTATTTCAAGGCAAGAGAATTCTGCGCGCCGGGTATTATAAAATTTCTCGCCAAAACCTCACTAAAACTTTTTCCGGTTTATCTTGCCAGGCGTTCATACTTATCAAAAGTGCGCACCCCTTTAAAATAATGAACCGTGCCTGATAATTTCGCAATCGCCATCAGCCACCGGTACCAGAAAAACTCCAGGAAAATAAGAATGATAAAATAGATTACATCCCGGGCCCTTAAGACCGCCTGGTCACGGACAAAAATAAATAACGCCGACAAAGAAAGAACGGTATTGCACAAGATCATAAAAACCAGATAGGTCAAAAATATCCGCACATCTAGCACCCCCTTAAAAACACCCCAGATTACCAAAGCCACGGCCGCTAATTCCACAAATATTCCCAGGACTTCGTAGAATAAAAAATACGGCAGCGTCAAAAAAGCCAAGGCCTTATGGCTGGGGCGTAAGATCATGTGCCGGTATTTCCAAACCGCTTCATTGGTAACCCGCTGCCAACGGTCCCGCTGGATAATAAAAGAGGTTAATGTCGCCGGCCCCTCTGTCCAGCCGACTAAATACGGCAGCATCAATATCCGGTAGCCCTCTTTCTTTTTTTCAATAATATAATCATGTGCCCGCAAAGTAAACTCCAGGTCCTCTGAACTGTAATCTGAAGAGTAACCACCCAACTCCAGAAAAATATCCCGGCGCCAAATGCTGAATCCTCCGGCGACAATCGGCATTGCGTTATATTTGCTCCAGGCAATCCGATGTACCGCCAGCGAGCGGATATATTCAACATTCTGATAGGCGACCAGTGGATTCAGTGAAAAACTTTTTTCGATGATCCGGCCGTCTTTTAGCTTAAAACCGTTCACCAGCCCAAAATAACCACCTGCCCCGATAATTTTATCCGGGTCTTTCTCCACCTGAGCCATCACCTTCAACAAAGCATCCGGCTCTAGTATCGTATCAGAATCAATGGAACAAACATATTTATACTTTGCCAGGTTTAAAGCAGAATTTACCGCACCCGCCTTCTTGCATCCGGCGACTTTACTAACCACCAGGACATTAGGATGCGTACGGGAGATAAAAATCCCGTCTATTTCCCCGCCGCAGGAAAAACGCTCGGCAGAATCTTTCTTAATCAATTCCAGCTTCAAAAACTCATCTAAAACCTTAAAGGTGTTATCCGTCGAACAATCATCTACGACAATCACTTCAAACTCCGGGTAATCCTGGTTTAAAACTGATTTCAAAGAATCCAAAATCCAGATTTCTTCATTATGCGCCGGGATAATGAAACTCACCGGCAGAGTAAAAGCCGAAACCGCCAGATGCTGGTAATCTTCGGATGCATTTTCCCTGGCCCTTTTTTTGCTTTCGAATAAAGCGATAAATGTCAAACCAATATAATAAATATTCAGGATGATAAAATAAAAAAAGAATAGAAGAAAAATAATATAGATAACGTTATTTGGCTGCATATAAAATTATTTAACTAAAATTGCGCACTTGGCGCTCTCCCGGACTAATAACTCCTTATCTTCTAATAGCGGCTTAACCAGGGTAACGCATTCACTTTTTAAAATCTTCGCCAACGCTCTCACCGCGTGCATTCTGACAAACCAGGCTTCATCTTTTAAGCATCGCGCTAGAGCATCTTTTGCCTGGACGGATCCGATATTTCCCAAGCATTCACATCCGGCAGCGCGCACATCGGCGGAGGAATCCTGAGTCAGCTCCACTATCCGGCTTAAATATTCTACAGGCTTAAATTTAGCCAAAAGCTTAACACACCAAAAACGCACAAACGGATCAGGGCTTTGGGTTGCTTTTATCACCTCTGTTGTGATTACCTCAGGATAATCTTCTAATAAAGAAACAATCCGATTGCCGCTGTAGATATGTTTACCTAAATAGTTCAGGAGGGCTGTTGCTGCCGGCACAATCTTTAGCTGCCCTAAAGCCAGCATGGAAAAATATGAAATATCTTCGTCTTTCTCCGACAGGCAGCTTTCAATAACTTGCAGCGCAGAGGGATCCCCGGAAGTACCCAGGCTGATAATCGCCTGGATCCTGCGCCATTTGTTCCTGGAGCTTAAAGCGATCTTCTCGATCTGACGGATTTTATTCTTCGAAATAAAACAAGCCTTCAATTCCGAATTCAACTTTTCAGAATAAACTAACTTTTTATTACTAATTACTTCCGCTGCTTCCAGCGGGTCAATCCTATCAATAAATAGATCGCATTTATCCTGAACACTCAGCTCTGGGGAAGCCGCCTGAGCCTCCAGCCGCTTTTTTAAAAGAACCAGATGCCTTATCCTCCTCCTTAGCAAAAATCCTTTTGAGACAACATAAACAATAATGAAAGCGCTCATAAAAAAAGAGGCAGCAATAAGAAATTTATTCAGCTGCCAGATAAAATCAATATGGTAATTATTCATACTTCTTAAAATTTTATTGAAAGCCCGTAATCGATGCTCCTGGTTATAAAAGCCGGCTTCTCCATGCCGTAAGAATACCCTAAACGCAGCCTTAGATCCTTGTAAACTTTAAAATCAATACCGGCAAACATTATATAGCCGTATTGCTTTGATGATTTCAACAGATCGATATCATAAAGCCTGTCTCCCACTGCCCCGCCGAACCAAAAATCGATAAATTTATTTAAAGCAACGCTGCCCTTGAATAACGCGGAACTGGCTGCGCCCCGGCTTTCGGTAAAACCAATATTATAAAAAGCACTCAGGTAATTATCTCCGAAGTAATAAATTAATCCCGGATAAGCCAGATACACGTCATTAACCGGATAATGCAGGTATTTAAATCCGGCTTGCCAGGACAAGCCGCCGGAAAGTTTATGTTCATACTCCTGCAAAAACCGGAATCTGGGCAGATAAGTCAAATCGTTACCAAAACCGATTTCAGAATGAAAATAGGAAAAATCCTTAAATTTAAGATACGCGCCTAAATTAAAAAGCTGATCGTTATTATGAAAACGATCCCAGGAATCCACCTCAAGATAAGGAACAAAACCGTTAGCAAACGAATACCCTACGGTATTGGTAAAAAGCCTCCACTGGCCTTTTCTTCCGCCCTGTTTTACCGCGCTGTACTCATAATAAGAATTAAAAAACAGGTGGTTATCTTCAATATACCTGGCTGGCTCTTCTCTAAGTTTAGCCGCTGCCTCCGGCCGGTCTTGAGCCAGCGCCAAAGTATAAATAGATACTGTTACAGTTAGAGCTAACGCAAACAGCCGCCTAAATCGCATTTTTTCACCTTCCGAAAGTAATCAATAGTCCGGTCAATTATTTCATCAATCGAAAATTCCGGTTTAAACCCGATCATCTTCTGCAGTTTATTGACATCCGGAATCCGGCAAACCATATCCTCAAAATCTTCGGCATTTCCTTTATAAGCCTCCGCATAAGGCACAAAAATTATCTGCGAAGATGAACCTGCCCTTTCTTTTACTTTATAAGCCAAATCCTTAATTGATATATTGGCTGCGCCGCCCACATTAAACACCTGGCCTTCGGCTTGTGCATTAAGGCTAAGTTCCACTACCGCATCCACCGCGTCTTTAACGAAGGTAAATGAACGCATTTGCGCGCCGTCGCCATAGACGGTAATCGGCTTATTCTGGATGGCCTTCAAAATAAATCCCGGCAGGACCATGCCGTAACGGCCGGTTTGGCGGGGGCCAACCGTGTTAAAAAACCGTACAATGACTACCGGCAGCTTACGCTCTTTAAGATAAGCCAAAGCTAAAAATTCATCCATCGCCTTGGCTTCCGCGTAACTCCATCGGCTTTTATTTACCGGGCCCAATATCCGGTCATCTTCTTCCTTAAAAGGCTCGCAGGCGTGTTTACCGTAAACTTCAGAAGTGGAAGCTAAAACGACTTTTTTATGGTATTTATCGGCTAACTCAAAAATTATTTCCGTGCCTTTAATATTAGTGAGTATCGAGCCCAAAGGATTATCCAGAATATATTTTACCCCCACCGCCGCGGCCATATGATAGACAATATCACAACTACGGATAAGCCGGCGCATCAGCTTTACGTCAAGAACCGAGCCTTTATAAAATTTAAAATTTTTGTTTTTAATTATCGCGGAAAGATTGGATTTAGCAGAAGTGGCCAGATTATCCACCACGGTAACCTTAAAACCGCGGGCAAGCAGTTCTTCGCACAAATGTGAACCGATAAATCCGGATCCGCCGGTAACCAGTGCGCGTTTCTGGAGAAGTTTATTTTTCATGGGGAGGCATCCTTAAAGGCTGTGTTTTTGTTTTATTTACCCTTAACCGGTTCCTGACGCTGCACAGTAACAAAAGCATCTAAAGCTGCTTGCCGGTATTTTTTAAAATCCGCGGAATTTCCTACGCCATAGATCAAATCAAAACGCATTCCCTGCTCAAAGAGAAAATATTGCTCCTGTTTTATTACTTTAGGTATTTCAAAATTTATTTTAATTGCCTTGCGTTCACCCAATCTATCCCAGGTAAGAGTAAAAGTGCCGTTAGGAAACCGCTGCTGGAAGTCTTTAATATAGGATTTTTTCTGGGAGAAAAGCTCATTGGACTCTCCTTCGTTAAACTGGGCAATTACCGCCAGCTCGGCCTTGCCGTCAGAGGAACGAAAGGCTACCTGGGAAGAAGTATCATTTGCCATCTCTTTTTTTGTCCACCCCGCAGGCGGAGTAAAGATAAAGAAATTGTTTTTATCCGCGTAAATCTCTGTTGTTTCATCCTGTGCCGGAGAAATAGCAGGATTAAAAAAGAAAACACAGGAAAAAGCCAGGATTGCGATAATAAATAAAACTGTATTTTTTCCAAAGTTAACTGTCTTATTTTTATCCTTCATCAATCGCAAAACCTTTCAGCAACTATGCGGCCATAACAGACAGTTCATATAGATACTTATGCTACATAGTATTATAGAACAAATACGGAAAATTCTCAGAAATATTTATTAAATAAAAATGGCTTTTTGCAGCCGGAGATTAAACCAGCTTATTTTAAAATAAGCTGGCAAACCGCTGGTTAAATTCATAAATACGCTCATCAAAGATGATATCGCTGTGGGCCACCGGGCGTTTAAGCTTTATACCGTCCAGGCAAGTGCATCTGCTAAGAGCAACATATAACTGGCCGTGGGTAAAAGCACCATATCCAAGGTCAATAATCACCTTATCAAAAGTCTGCCCCTGGCTTTTATGAATAGTAATTGCCCAGGCCAGCTTTAAGGGATACTGCGCGAACTCCCCCACCACCTCATCTTCTATTTTATCTTCATCTTCATTATAGCTATATTCAACTTTCTCCCACTTTACCACCGGGACATCATAGGTAAAACCATCGATCTCCACGACGATTGAATCTGGCGATAAAGCGGCAACCTTGGCCAGCGTACCGTTGACCCATCTTTTATCAGGATCATTTTTGATTAAAATTACCTGCGCGCCTTTTTTAAGCCTGAGCGATGATTCCGTAGGATATGCCGACTCTTCAAATTTACCGGTAGCATTAGCTTTATACACCATCTCTTTACCGGGCAGCTTGGATAAACGCTCCTGGTTAATCGCATTGGCCAGGCTGTTAGTCGTCGTCAGAATCACGGTTGAATCTTTCCGGGAAACGGTAACATCTTTTTGCACCTTCTTATTTAATATCGCCAAGTCCTTTCCGGTATGCTCTTTATTCCTCACCCGGTTTAAAAGCTCCATAAACGCGCTATCTTTTTGCCGGTAAATCGTCGATAGTTCAATGGTCCTCAGGTGGCAATCGTCAAATACTTTAGCGCTAAAAAAATAAGGGCTTAAATACCGCTCTCCTAAAAGTTTTCTGGATTCATGTTCTACTACCGGAGACAATTGAAAAAGGTCTCCGAAAAATACCATCTGCACTCCGCCAAAAGGCACTTTCATCCGGCCGCGGTTAAGGCGTAACGCGTAATCTATCCCATCCATCAGGTCTGAACGCACCATGGAGACCTCATCAATAATAATCATATCCAGGTTTTCGAATAAGCTCCTATCCCGCAGGCGTTTTATCGTCTCCTTTTGAATGATTTTAGGAGGAAACCTGAAGAAGGAATGAATTGTCTGGCCGCCGACATTCACCGCGGCAACCCCCGTGGGAGCCAAGACAATGATATTCTTTCCGGTATTAGCTTTAAAATATTTTAAAAGCGTAGATTTTCCGGTGCCCGCTTTACCGGTGATAAAAAGGCATTCTTTGGTATGCTCCATCAGCTCAAACGCCTTTTCAAACTCATCGTTGATATCAAGATTTTCCGGAAGCTGATCATTGGCGATTGTTTGGTGGGAGAAAAGTTTCATAGGATAAGATAATAAACGATTACTTAGCTACTTGCAGTTCTTTTAACTACAGAACAAATATGGACAGGCCGTTTTATATATTTACTTAGGCTTGCTCAACCTTAATCCGCTGCCCCTCTTTAACCTGCTTTAACACTAAAGGATCAGTTTTTAACTTACCAAATACATTTACCGCGCTCGCCGGCATAATCTTACCATCCCGGCTATTGGGAGTCATGCCAAAAAATAAGCACATACAAGGCCCTTGCGGCCAATAGGCAACATCACCAACCTCAACCACCTGGCGCGCGTATTCTTTTTCAATACCCGTCTTGGGTTTAATATAAAAATAAACTTCATCGCCCCAAAGCTCCGCATCAGCCTCAAGCGGTAGACTATCCCAAATCAATTGCGCGGTTTTAGAGGCATTGAGTTCCGCGAAAACTGTAAGTTTATTTATGGTAATTTTAATTTGCATGGTTCTCGTCTACTAAAACCTACGAATATGCTTTCTACCAGTTAGATACAAAACAACTATTAATTTATTTTGATTTAAGCCAAATTTCATACAATCTTTTACCTTCATCAGTAATTCTATAACGAACATTATTAATGGCCGGGGTACTTATTTTTATCTTTGCTGAATACCCTATGCTCTCAGATTCTATTAAACCCCTTTCCTCAAGATGATCCAATAAAGAAGGCACGGCATAAACAAAACCGTCTATATCATTATATGCTATCTTTAATGCGTTTACTCCAGATTGAGTTAAAAAATTATGGACTAAGTGTCGTTTTATTCTTCTAATATCGCTATCGTTTATTGTTTTGGACTCATGTATCCTATTATGGCAGTTATAGCATAAAGCTATCAAATTATTGTAATGAGTTTCTCCCTTTTCCCCGCTAGATTTAATATGATGACAGGTTAAATTTAAGCCATCACGATGCCCACAATAAGCACACTGAAAATTAGCCTCTTGAAATAAAAGTTGCCTTAAACTGTCGGGAATTGCGTTTCTTTTCATCTTATCATTTTAAATAAAAAGTCTTCATTATTTTCAAATTAAACAACTCAATTTTCATCTTCACAAACCCAAAGCTTATAATCTTCCCCTTCAGTATCGGGCTCACGAATAGGTATTGATTCAGGATTCTCATATTCCCAATGATTATCTTTAAAGAAACGGTGTCTTTCCCTAAAATAATGATAGAGCAATATCGCTCTCCCAATATTGTGCGGTTCTAAAAAAAGCTCGGAATGATTTTCCCTCATGTCATCTAAATCTAACTTTAGATAATCCTGAAACGAGTTCTCAACAATCTGTCTATGCTTAGAGAAACAACAATAAGAAACAAAACAAATGACTTTCTGCCAATTTTCTTTTGTTGAACAACGTGTTTCTCCATATACCTTTAACGTGATCACAGGTATATCCTTCCGTTTTAAGCAATTAATTTTATTCTGCTTTTTCTTCTGTTTCATCAGCTAAAGATTTTAACTCTAAGCTCTTAATCTCCGGTAAAGACGCACCAATTATACCTTGCATATCTCCATACATCCTAGCCGTATTGAGCATAACCTTCTTAATCTGCTGCTCTCGTTTTCCCCAAAGCTTCTCCATAGCAGCTTTTTCTTTAGCCAAATCAGAATGCATGGTTGCAAAGGCCTCTACAATAGCCTCGACCTTTTGCTTAAATTCTGTGCCGGAAAGATAGTTATAAATCGCTTCCATCTTCTCGGCCTTACCGACCGCAGATTGCTTGGCATTGGCAACTTCCACAAGACTTCCTCGCAATGCCACGGCAAGCGCAATAGCCAAAGGATAACTTGTCACCCAGACACCTTTTGCTTGAGCAAAACCATTAATCTCTTTAGGAAGCGTGATACTCATTAAAACCGCGATATCCGCTTTAACTTCCCTTTGGTCATCTTTTAGCTTGTCTATCCAATCGTCGTTCCAGCCTTTTGTCCGCTTAGACTCCCAAATGATTGTTCCGCAATACTGCCCCATAGGATTATTAACTTTCTGCAAAACATCTGCGCCCTTAATCCCTTTAGGCACCGCCTCGATAACATCATAAGGAAAAGCGGACTTAAGCATCTGCTCCAATTCAATCTCTAAAACCTCTCCCTGGGCCTGTTGCGATCCTTGCTCCATCTTTCTATTAAGTATTTCTATCTGGCTTCTCAAATCCGCTATTTTCTTGTCTTTATCCTTATCCTTTAACTGAAAATCTTCAGCAACCTTCTGGGACGCTTCGGAGAAAATATTAGCCCGTTCAGAATCAATCTTTCTGGCAACTTCCAAATCTACATTTCTTTCTCTTGCTTCCAAATCAGACTTTTGTTTTCTAAGCAGAAGTTCGTTTTTCTGCGTTTCCTGAAGCTGCTTATCTTTCGAATGCAAATCTTCCTGAAGAACCTTGAGTTGCAAGGAATTTTCTTCCTCTGCTTTCTTTTTTGCCTCTTTAAGTATTGTTTCTCTCTCAAGGACAAGTTTTCGAGCGACCTCATCCTCAATTTTCTTATCTACCTCTTGCGCCGACTTAGCTACTGCCTGCTCTTTAGCAACCAGCGTATTTTCTCGGCCTGACAATTCACTGTCACGCTTAGCGAAATCTTCCTCCATCTCCTTACGCAGGTCTGCTCCAATTTTCTGAGTGATAGCCTGAGTTAACGGAATTTCTTTCTTACAAAAAGGACAAATGATAGTTTGTTCGGCCATTCCTATGCCTCCTGCTTGAATCAATTGAAAAATCTATGTTAATCTTTCAAATAATTTCCGGCGAGGGAGTCGAACCCTCACGGACCTAAGTCCACAAGCTTTCAAGGCTTGTGTGTCTGCCATTCCACCAGCCGCCCAAAGCCCCACTTAACATATACCCTTTGAGTTGTATATGAAAAAGGGATACTCCCTTTTGGTGAGCAATCATTCTCGCTTCTTCATTAACGCATCAAAAGCCGCTATCTTCGCCTGATTCTTTTCGACATAGCTTTTTAAACTAAAATCATCGTCTATCTTAAATTTCCAATGCTCAGCCCTGTTTTTATCTGGAAAAATAGTAACATTGTGCCCGTCTACATTCAAATAATCATTCCCCCGCGAAGATTGTCTCCAATTTCTTTTTAACCAATTCTTGCGGCGAATTGATCGATTTTTGAGTAGTTTTTCCCGACTTTTAGGCCCCACATAGTCGTCAGCCATCTTTTCTGCACATATACAACCAACTTTTAACTCTTTAGCATAACTTTCATGACGCATTATATGAATATATCTAATTCTTTCATTGTTACACATCTCGCAAGTAGCATACCCTACTTCTCCATTTGCATGTAAATCATAGTAATCAACGCAAATCCATCCTTTATGAGGCACGTCTTTTCGTTCCCATCGTCCCATAATAAGCGCTCTCTACGATAACTACTTAGACTAAAATGCTAATTTTACTTATTTTGTCTATCGAAAATCTCATGCAATCTTGCTTTTTGTACTTTCTTCTATCCAAGCTTCTGGTTCTTGTTTACAATTTTTTCGTAACTTACGACCGAAATAGATTGGAAACAGAAAAGAACCTAGTACTAAACAAAGTAACCCAAATCCAAGCATCAGATTATTATAACTATGATTAAGTTTATAAGCTATCATCATTACTAAAATTATCGCTACTAAGAAAGCCCACCAAAAGACTTTAATTATCTCGGGAGGTGTGCACCATGGGATATAGCGTAAAAACCTGTACCGCAAGAGAAATTCTTCTCTCGATCTAGGCCAACCAACAAGCATAGCATTCTTAATCTTTAACACCGCTTCCAATTTGGCTAATTCCAGAACAATATACCGATAGTTGTATCCTAAAGCCAAAGAATAAATCGCTCCTAGCAATAAAAGTGCTAAAACTACTATTGTCACACAAGCGAATTCAACAGCACGCCCTTCTCGATAATATAAAATCCATCCAAAACCAACAAGTGCTGGGCCGAGTATGGCAAGATAATGAAAAATTTCTTGTTCACGATGACGCAAAGCTTCAAGAAATAACTTATGCATATTCTCTAATACTGTGATATTCTGTAATTTTTCGTCCATACCCCCTCCATCTCAGCTATAAGACATTTTTACATTAAGACGTAAAGCGTACATTTATCGCGTCTGCTTTGTATCTTTCGTTAATTCCCCTATTTCTTTCTCAAATTCTAAATAATCTGCCCTTCTTATCCCGAAAGAAACTGTATCACTAATAAGATATGCCGTACCAAAAATAGCCCAAAAGAATAGTAAAATAGAAATAGTAGTAAAATATTTGGCAATATTATCAGGAAAGAATTTTATTAAAATATCGAGAGCTATATTAATTATGTACAAAAAAGAAATAAACCAAAATGGAAATAGAATCTTATCCAACACATTATGCTTTCTTAGGAATTTTATGAATTTTTCATCAGATAGCGAAAGTATAATTGCGAAGGCTGCAAATAATATTCCGAATAAACTGGCAGAGATGTTTAATAAAACTGAGGCCAATTCTTTGGCGAAATAACCCCGACCAGTAGCATCAGGCCATGTCATATAACAAAAAACAAACATAGCAAAGATGAAAGCAAAAATGAAATCAAAAGACTTGAATATTCTAACCCAACCCCCATATTTTTTGAATAAATTTTTTAAATCATAATTGCTTTCACCCATTCTCCTTTTTCCTTTCCAAAATCTTTTTGATTTCTTTATATAGCTGCCCTAAAATCGCAGGTAATTCATCTACACTATGTATTTCCTTTTTGATTATTGTTGATAAAGAATTGAAGGTTTGGCCAACATTACCTATCCATCCTTTTAACTTAAATTCTCCATACCCATCTGCTGCCATAGACATGCTTTTTTGAATAACGCTTCCTTGTTTCGCTAAACCCTTTTCTCTATTTTCAAATTCTAATTTAGCTCTTTTGGCCTCAGCTTTTCGGATTATTTCATCAACTTCTTTCCAGTCGTCTCGTGAACTAGGATTAGAAGGAACCAAATCAAATGTTGCGCGAGAAAGCCTATCCCAGCTCTTGACTAAATCAAATATTTCTATTTCATCTTTTAAAAATTCAAATTTTATGTCGGTATAGTCATTTTTATCCCAAAATTCCTTAAACTTACTAATGAATAACTTTTTAGTTAAATTATACTTATCCTCTAAAGCTATTATGTTAAATTTTGGCATTATAAAAAAGTTTGAATATGCCGCTTCACTACTTTTTATTAGATCTTTCTTATAGGAGTGCTTATTTTGATCGTATACTGTCCCGAATTTCTGTTTAATCGTCCTACCAAGCCTTCCATAGATTATTTCATCATTATTGATGCTTTGGATTCCAACATCTCCAAAAGCCCACTTAAATCTTTCTTCTTCTATTGATTTTTCTTCTGATTTCATTAAGAATTCCTTCATTCTGGTAAGTACATCCTGAGAGAATAATCCTTCGAAATGAAACCGACAAAATACAAATTCCATCTTGCGGATCTCTGGCTTATCCGTCAAAAGCAAATTAAGCATCAACTTCCTCCTTTATTACAAACTATGCCCTAGGCTTCTCCAATTCATTTATTGAAATTCTCTACTAGTTTAATTTCATCAAGAGTAAGTCCATAAAGTTTATATACGATTTGGTCGATCAGACGATCATATTCTTTGACCTTAGCTTGCATGCTGGCATTAGCCAAATAGCTTTCCTCTCGCGTAATATTAAGAATTTCTGTAACCAATTTACCAAGATAATCATTTTTCTCTTTTAAAAGCTGCTTGGGAAATGGAAGATTTTCTAATTCGTATATATTTACATGATTATTTGTACTAGTTTTTTTAAATTTCCAGTTTATAACTTTGGATGATAATATGGCTAATATCGATTGCATATCAACACGTTCATAATCTTTCCTAGGTATTATAAAATTAGCTGAATTTCCGACAATAACGTCTCGGGGAATAATTGAAGCAACAATCCTTCTCTCTAGACCCATATTTGCAACCTGCTGGAGAACAATACGTTCAACGCTAGAATTTATCCTTATTGTTTCAATTTTAAGTTCCCCTAATTCTCTTTTCATTGCTTCCCAATCGACCCATCTACGATCCTTATCTAATGTATCTAAATTAACGCGAAACCTTTGAATATGTTCTCCTCTTACCAAAATTCTTTCCGATGGCTTATCGGACAGAAACATTTTATGAAAAGTTAAATTAATATCGCCTTGCTTAATTTCCACTAGTTTGCCCAAAGGTATATTATTGGTCAGCATTTTACCTAAAACTGCGTATTCTTTAGCATTCTTGACCAAAGGAATGGCTAAGTCGTCTCCTGAAATCTGTTTTATTTCTAACCAGTTAGTAAAAAATTTTTCTTCCGGAGGCAAGTTTTGAGATTGAATGTTTGTTGAGATAAAGAAATTATTATTCTCGATTTTTTTTTGAAACAAGAAAATAGCTACTGCCTGCGTAACGCTTTCGAACACTTTACTTTTTTCGGGAAACTCTAAAAAGAACCTTACTGTTGTATTATTCGCCAACAATTTTCGTATATTTGTAGTTCCTTTATCTGCTAATATCGTACTTGGTACTATATAGGTCAGGAAACCATTTTTTCTTGTGCAATAAAATCCCTTTTCTATAAATAGTCTAAATAGATTAATTTTTCCTCCGAGGGAATGTTCAAATAATCTCCCCCTTTTAATTAAATCTAGGAAATTTCTTTGATCTCTATTGTTTCCTGCTTCATTTAAAACATCGTACGGTGGATTAGCTATTACAACATCAAATCCACCTTTTTCCTGGAATACTTCGAAAAAATTCATCTTCCACAAGAAATATGGCTTCGTTTTTGAATTGCGCATCTGATCCGGAACAGCTAAATATTCAAGCTTTTTTTTCATCAATACTGCTTGTTTATTTCTATCTCGCGAATCTTGCATATTCAGATTTTGAATCTTTGAGTCAAGCTCATCCACTTTTTCTTTAATCGAGCTTTTAATAAACTCGAGCTCAATCTCTTCAATCTGCTTACGCCGACCCTTCTTTTTGATTGGATCATATTCGGTAAAAAACTGTCTATGCAACTCTCGAAGACGTTGAAAATATATATCTGCCTGATCAGTAAATAAAACCGGATGATACGGTTCAGACTTTGTTTTTTTCGCTATAGGGTTAAGTTCCTTACTGATTGTTCGAATCTGAAGATCAAGCTCATTTTTCTTCACCATACTAAGCTTATTCATGGCATGCAGTTCAAGTAATTCTTTCTGCTTCTCCTTAAACTGTTCTTTTAATTCTTCCAGTCTCACATCTTGCGGAGGAGTGTTTTTAAATTCTTTAATGTTTAACAGCCGCTCGTCAAATAACTTGATTGATTCTTCCCCAACAATCAACTCTTCAATTAAGCTATTGCCACACATTATCTTATAATCCAAATTCGGTAAAGGCTCAATATCCCTGAGTTCGAAATCAACAACTAAACTTAACCAAAGGCGAAGTTTCGCGATATCTACTGCGCCGGGATCAATATCAACGCCATAGATACATTCCTGAATCGTTTCCTTCTTGAGCTTATATTCCGAGCGCGGTTCTAGAATTCGCCTGGCGCTGACGATTTCATTAAGCATACCCACTAAGAAAGCTCCTGAACCACAGGCAGGATCGCACACTTTAATATTTGCTAAGGCCCAGTCAAGGCTTTGAGCCTCACCATCAGAAAATCCCAAGGCTTTTTTTCGCGAACCATTGCCATTTACCAAATCTTCATCTTTAAAAGCGATCAACTTTCTTATTCTGTCGGCATCAACTTTAGTTTCCGTATTTAAATGATTAATGAGGCTTTCCTGGCACATATAATGCACAATTTCTCTGGGCGTATAATACGCGCCCTGGCCTTTGCGCATGTTCTCAAGAAGAAGATTCTCAAAGACCTTACCCAACATCTCCGGGTCAACCGCAACCTCTTTTTCCAGCGGTTCATCTTCTTTAACAGTGAAGTTATAAAGATCAAAAGTATCAATGATTTCTTCAAAAATATCATTTCCAAGATAAACAAGGGTATTTTTCCAATCATAGTCAGGCTCAAATAAACCGCCGTTTAAGAATGGGATTTTACAGTCAAAATAACGCGAGTATGCGGGGTCGACCTCATCGCGACGTGGATTATTCAACGTATCGTAGAAAAGAGGCTCAAGATAATGATCATAGAAATCTTGTTTCCCGGCTTTCGCTTTGCTAAACAGATGCGTCAAGAAGAACTTATCTCCCTGACCCCATGACTTATCCTGGGGCACTCCTATCCAACCCTTTTTCTGCAGAAAATATAAAAATACTATCTGACCAAGTAATTTCTTAGCAAAGTTATCAATATCAATATTTTCTTTTTCAGCAATGATCTGAAATGCTTTATTTTTCTTTAAGTCTTTAGAGAGCTCTTCGAATAATTTTCTGTAGCGCTCGTAGAATTCCTTGGTTACTCTTTCAACACTGAAAGCTACTTCCAAATCTGAAAGTAGCGGATTACTCTTTTGATCTTCCAGGATTGGCAAAAGTTGCTTCTGAGCAGTGTGAGAAGGCTCTGATTTGCCTACCAGGAAGGAATAACGCTTAGGGGGAGTACCGACTTCAACTTTAACGCCCTTTTCAGTCAGTTTATAGTCCAGTTTAATAAAAGATAGCCGCCAGTCAGGGTTATCCTTAGAGTAAAAAGCCACTAATCCAGCGTCTTTAGTGTTATCCTTGAGCAGTTTTGAAATAATGTTACGTTGAAAGGAACGGGCGCGCTCTACTTTTGTGCCGCCGACAAGCTCAACTGCATAAACATCTATGGTTTTCTTCTGAGTATCAGAGAATTCAGAAAGAAATGTTATTTTCTTGATAAATTCTTGAGAGCTGTCAGGGACTTTGATTTCTTGGGGCTGAATTTGAATCTCATTAAATAGATTTTTTACGAATTCGGTATATTGCGGAAGATCAAAATCTCTCTCTAAGGTCTGCCTTACCAGATTTTTCATCTTATTTATTAATCAAATATTCTGACAAAATAACTTCTCTGGGAGCCGTGTTATAATATGGATTATCTACAAATCCTTCAGAGAAGAAATTATGCGGGATCCCCTGCTTAAACTTGAAAAGAATTTTCAAAGGATTGCTTTCCCCTTTTATCTGTTTAACTAGAGTTTTACTAGTCTGTTTAGGTAAAGCTCCCTCTTCTAAGGCTTTTAACACTCTTTCCAAGTATTCTTCGTCCTCATCCGTAAACCCAGAAAACTTCTTAATGGCTTTAATTGTTCTAACAAGCGTTATCTCATTGCTGCGGCCGCCTTCCTGCTTGAATTCACGCGCTTCTTCGGTAGTGGCAAGCTTGAACTGATCCTTGTTTTGAGCCAAAAGCTTGTAAAAATCGGCGGCAAGCTTTTCTTTCTTTTTCGTATTTTCAGATTTTAAAATTACGGCGGCATTGAAGAAATCGAGTTCTTTAGCTTCCTTCGCGTCAGCAATATAAATCTTTCGCAATTTGCCTTTCTTAAAGAACGTAACCACTGCTTCCTTAAAATCAGGATACACTTTGGCACTGCGGGCTTTCTTGGGCAGGCGTTTTATCTTTTCATATAAAGCAGCATTGTTATCCCGGATATCCCTGATCTCAGAAAGATATTTCAATTCTGAATCTTCATCTTCCTCCCCACCTTCTGCCAAGAGTTTTTGGGAATTCAAACGATTGAACAACTCATGAGAAGTATACTCCTCGCCTTCGGTTAGATATTGTGCGTCTTCGCCAAGCGTATCATGAAAAGCCTGAATCTTAGCTATGGCCGCTTCTTCCAGCTTGATTTCATTGTTGCCCTGAACCGAGGGAAAGAAGTTATAGACGTAGATATCATCAAATTTGGTATCAACACGGTTAACGCGGCCTACACGTTGCAAAACTCGAGTAGGATTCCAGGGGATATCATAATTAATAACTACATTGGCGCGGTGCAAATTAACGCCTTCGGCCAAGATATCGGTAGTGATAAGAACACGGATATCGTCTTTTTGGTTCTTGTGCTTCGGATCGTAGTTATCAATTATCGTTTCACGGACCGATGCGCTGGATTTACTGGAATAAGATATAACTTTATCACCGAATTCTTGCCTTAAATTCCTATCTAAATACTCGGCAGTTTCCTTGGATTCAGTGAAAATTATCAGCTTATTTTCTTTAAGTATCTTATCCTTGGTAAGAATTGATTTAAATTGATCAATCTTGGGATCAGCTTGAACACCATCCCACAGCTTCTTCATCTCAAGAAGAATATCCAAATCATCTTTTAGATTCTCTCTAAACGGTTTACCAAAATCATTGGCTTCGTATTTCTGCACTTTATCTTGCTCAACCAATTCCATGATCCTGTCTATGTCATCATTTTCTAAGGCTTCGTAGATCTTCTCACTGTGTTTCTTGCTGATATAAATTGTACCTTTATCAAGCATTTTGATGAAGACATCGTAAGAATGAATAAATCTATCCAGGGTCATCTTAAAAGCGTAGAAACTGCTTTCCAATCGCTTGACTAGCAATATACGCATAAAACGCCCGAGGTTGCGCTGACCGGATACTTCCTGTGGATCAGGGTTCTTTAAATATAACAGCGGCATATAGCGGGTGTATTTAAAATTTTTAATCAACTCAATAGTACGCATAAAGATTTTATCAAGCTGCGCGTCAAACTGATAATAGACTCGTCTTGGTTCGGCAACTTCCGGGAATTTCAACCTCTGCTGTTGTAGGTCTTTCTTAAAATATTTCAAAACTTCAGTCCTGGTCCTTCTTACCATAAGATATTTAAGGATATTTTCCCGGATAATCAAAGAGTTCTCTTTGACCAATTTGAGATAATTCTTAATTTCCTTACGGTCTACGGATTTTAGTTTCTTCTGCAATCCAGCAAAGAACTTATCAAGATCGCGAACATTAGGGATGGTACTGTTATGGCCTTTCTGAAAAAGTTTAATCTGACTCAAGATATCAAACGGCGTGTTATTCAATGGAGTTGCGGACACCAAGATTATCCTTTTTCCCCAACAAATTTGTTTAAGCTTCTCATAAGTCTGATTGGTTTCGTTTCTAAAGCGATGCGCTTCGTCGATGAAGATGTTCCGGTATTTCTCAACCCCATTCTCAATAAGTTTGTCTAATTTCCCTAAAGATTCAACTTCAAAACCACGAACGCCAAAGTCTCTAAACGTATCGTGCCAGTAATCCATAAGTACCGGCGGACAAATAACCAAAGTATAGCCCTCTAACTGCTGAGCAAGTAAAGCAGAAATGTAAGTTTTACCTAAACCGACAACATCAGCCAGAAATACCCCACCGTAATCACCCAGCTTAGTTAAAGCATCCTTGACCGCTTCATCCTGATATTCTAGATCCATGAATCCCTCAGGAAGGAAACGCTTATCTTTGTAGATCGAGTCCATATCCTCGTTGATCTTTTCTTTAAAATATTCATAAAGGAATTTCAGATAAAGTTCGTAAGGCACAATGGTATCATTAAGCCAGGTCTTTTCATTAATGGTTTCAACATATTTTTCGGAGATATCAACTCCGTCTTTCCAGAGTTCTTCAAACTTCTCCAGGGCGTATTTAACATCCCTACTATCTTTAAGTTCGACGTTAAACTCTAAATTATCATGCAGGCCGGAATATGAAAAATTGCTTGAACCAGTAATCACCCGCCCATAATCCTCACTTTTATTAATATCTTTGCGGATTATATAAACCTTGGCGTGAATATCTCCGGAGGGATAAGCGCGGATTTGGAGTTTTCCGGATTTAATAAACTCAATAAACTTTTGGACGCCAAGTTCAACATCGACATTATCCTCAGATTCTTCCATTTCACGCGCTACTTGCTCAGAAAAAGTATCCTTAGCTTCTTTGTGGGAGAATTTAATCGATAGCTGATCTTCTTTGGCTTTCACGGTGAGGTCGTGAGTCTGCCTGTCCACATTAATTCCAACGAGAATACGAATTTTCTCAACTTTTTCCAGCGATTTATACAAATGAAAGAAACCGCTAGTGCGAAAATAACCAACTAAGACATCAAAAAATTGAGTGTTATTCTCTAGAGTTACCTTAAAACGCTGGAGCAAGGTTGAATCTTTCTCATTAGTAAAGAATGTTAGATCTGTATGCATTTAACTACCTTTCTTAAACAAAAACCCAGCTTATACGGCTGGGTTAAAAATAGCTATAAATATAAATTAAACGCAAACTTAAATAAAGACATAATTTCTCCTAAGAAGCTTAAATTATAGCACTTTTGGAGGGAAAATGACAGGAAAAACGTAGAAGATTATAGTTTTAAAAGATAGATTAGCCTAGCCTCTCTGGGCTAGGCACTTCCTCGGGCGTTTCGCCCTCGTCGCTTCGCCCCTGCGGGGCTCGCAATGACACAAGCTAAAAACTAGCCTAATCCATTCAGACTCGTGATAACACCTTAATTTTGGGCGACCCTGTGCAGAATCTCGGAGATAAGCGTCTGGTATTTAATCCCGGCTTTGCGGGCTTTTTGCTTAATCGCTTCCAGATCGTCCCGGTTAATGCGCATATTCAAAACCATTTCCTTCTTCTTGCGCTCTATGGAAGCTACGATAAAATCATACTCCGGGCCTTTTATTGGGACGAATTCTTCCATATGATCTTCTATCCACTGCTCTTCTTTAGTTAATTTAATACTTTTAATAAAATCATCTTTCTTTTTCATAAGATTAACCTTTCTCATAAGATTTTTTATACTTACGGCTTGGATATATGGTTTTTAGAAAAACACCATCCTCTTCAAAAATAAATGGCACTACCCACACATATCCCTTATATTCACATACCAAGATTTTTTGGTCACTTCGATTCGGATGATCAGTAAGATCTAATAATCTAGCATGTATAATTTCTTCAAAAGATATACGCCGGGTTAGCTTCAAGCGGATATTCTTTAACGCATTCCACCTTATTGGGCCAGAGAGCATTTTCCCCGATTCAAAGTATATACAATTGTATATACTTTTATGTGCCTTGTCAAATTCTTTTTTCTTCATAATAGCCCCTTTTCTTTAAAACTAATAAAGCTGTCTTTAGTAACGATAATATGATCAAGGACTTCTATCCCCAGGATTTTCCCGGCTTCAGTTAAACGCTTATTCACCGCCAAATCATCCTCGGATGGCTCCAGGGTGCCGGAAGGATGGTTGTGCGCAAGAATGATCTGTACCGCCAAGTATTTCACTGCCGGCTCAAAAACCTCCCGCGGATGGACCAGGCTGGCATTAATCGTGCCAACCGAAATGATCTCACGCTTAATCTCCTGATTACGGGAATCCAGGAAGAAAACCACAAAGTGTTCCTTTTTACTTAAACGGACATCCTTTAGATTGTTAAATACATCCTCCGGGGAAAGTAATTGGGAGATTTGGGCCTTTTTATGCTCAAAAATCCTGCGGCCAAGCTCCACACAAGAAAGCAATTCACAAGCTTTAGCCGGGCCAATGCCTGAGACCTTTCTAAATTCTTCAAATGATAGATCGGTTATTTTTTCTAAGCTGATCAGACGCAGAAAGCGAGCAGCAAAAGCTAAAACGCTCTCCCCTTGTTTACCTGTACGCAAGAGAATCGCTAACAATTCTATATTTGAAAGCCTGCTTGCTCCGTATTTTATAAGTTTCTCCCGCGGGCGCTCAATCCTGGGCAGATCGCGGATAGTTAGGTTTTGCCTCGTCATAGCTTATCCTTCTACTGTAACTATCTTAATTCCTCTCGTATCGGTAGCCTCAATGCGCTGGCATCAGGAAGTTTTCCAGCCAAATATTTAGGAAGTTTATTAGTAAGATAGTATTCAGCAACTCCTATCGGCTTTTTAACACTGCGCAAGGCATACTCAACTACAATATTATCCTTAGCCGCGCACAGAATAATGCCTATTGACGGATTCTCATCTTTCAGCTTTATTTGTTCATCCAATAGCTGCAGGTAAAAATCCATCTTCCCGGCATATTCAGGCTCAAACTTGCCAGTCTTAAGCTCAACCGCCACCAAGCATTTCAATACCCGGTTAAAAAACAAAAGGTCAACAAAATATTCATTATTCCTCAACGCGAGACGATATTGGTGGCCAAGAAATGAAAACCCTTTACCCAATGCGAGCATAAAACGCTTAATTTTTTCTACAAGGCGGCGTTCTAGCTCCCGCTCCACTACGGATTTTGTGATATCCAGAAAATCCAGGTTATAAACGCTTTTGATGGATTCATCCGCCTGCTCATTAAGATAAACCGGGAGAGCTTTTGAAAAATTATGCTGTTTCAACATACTTTTTTGATAATGATAGGCGCCGGCCTTAATCTGATTAAGAAGGACATTTCTTGACCAACCCATCTGTGCCGATGACTTTAAATAATATTCTCTTTCTATTTTGTTTTTGATCCGGGAGAAAATAAGTATATTATGCCCCCACGGTAATTCTCCAACAAGCTGTTGGAGAATTGAGTCTTCTTTGTATTCAAGATAAAATTGACGCATATACCAGAGATTTTGGGTTGAAAAGCCAAATGTTGTTTTAAAATCTTCTTTCAAATCGTTGGCGAGTTTCACAACTACCGCATCTCCCCACCTATATTTCTTCTGCCTCTGTACAATAGTTTTGCCAATATCCCAATATAATTTTATAAGCTCTTTATTGACCGACCTAATCGCTTGAACCCGCGCCGTAACAATGCGCGATTTTATTTCATTCAAGAAATCAATATATTCTTCGCTTATTGCGCTTTTCATTTTGCCCTCTCCTTTCTCGCGTTATTATTCTTTTCCTACAATAATTGACGCAAAAAAAGGTCAAATCTAACAAAATAACAACAAAAAAGCCGTTTCCTTAAAAGAAACGGCTTTTTTTACTTAAACTTTATTAGGTTTTATTAGATTGCTTCCCGCCACAAACCGTGACGGGCAGGCGTCGTCCGCCACAGAACCTAGGCAGACTCCTCACAATAGCATCTCGCCCCTATCTCCCAGCCCTTATTCTGAGTAAAGCTTAAAAATTAAATGGCGGGTGGCTTGGGTATTTTTCGCCACCTGGCGAACACTCGCGCAATTCCAATTAGCGCGAGGTGTGTCCATGCAATAATACCCAAGACAGGACCCGCCAAAGATTTACTTCTTCTTTTTATCTTTACCCAGAATATCCTTCAACTCTACCATGAACTGCCCCACATCCTTAAACTGTCGGTACACGGAGGCAAAACGCACGTAAGCTACATCATCAATTAATTTTAAGCGTTCCATGACCAGCTCGCCAATCCGGCTGGCTTGCACTTCCCGGTCGCTTTTCTTTTGAATGGCGTGCTCCACTTGCGTCACCACTTCTTCCATCTTCTCCACACTCACCGGCCTCTTCTCGCAAGCCCGGATAATCCCGGCTAAAACTTTTTTACGATCCCAAGCTTCGCGGCGGCCGTCTTTCTTAATTACCAGCAAAGAAGTCTCTTCGACATATTCATAAGTAGTAAAACGCTTGCCGCACTTTAGGCACTCTCTTCTGCGCCTGACCGCGGACTCCTCGGCGGTTGCGCGGGAATCGACTACTTTATCTTCTTTAAATCCACAAAAAGGACAACGCATTATAACTTCCTTACTTTAATTTTCGCCTGTTTTAAAAAATCCATCGCCATTTTATCCGGATAGCCTTCAGTAATTACAATCTCTTTTATCCCGGCGTTAATCAGCATTTTAGCGCAAATCACACAGGGCTGCGTGGTAGCATATAAAGTAGCGCCTTTAACGCTTATCCCGTGTAAAGATGCCTGGATTAACGCATTCTGCTCTGCATGCAGGGCGCGGCATAATTCATGGCGCTCTCC
Organism: Candidatus Omnitrophota bacterium; assembly: GCA_028712375.1. GTDB lineage: Bacteria > Omnitrophota > Gorgyraeia > Gygaellales > Profunditerraquicolaceae > UBA6249. The sequence goes on along the minus strand of JAQTQG010000004.1, from coordinate 27,009 downwards.
GGAAGGAACTTTTAATTTTAAACGCAGGCAGCCGACCTCAAAACAATGTTCCAGTCCGCTGGGAGCGCCATTGTAACCGGTAGCCAGAATTCTTTTGTCTCTGACTAAAACTGCGCCCACGCTGCGGCGCAAGCAGGTGGAACGTTTAGCCACTAACCCGGCCATCTCTAAAAAATATTCATCCCAACTAGGGCGTTTATGCTGCTGGATTTTCTTTTTCATTTTATTTAAATAACTCCGCGTATAATGGAAACTTCCTGGTTAAAGCAATTACTTCTTTTTTCACCTGCTCCAGCTTTTCAGAATTAGCCGGATTTTCCAGCGCATCATTAATCAGGCTGGCTATTTTTTGCATTTCCGCCTCTTTCATATTACGCGTAGTTACCGCCGGAGTACCTAAGCGGATACCGCTGGTAACTAACGGGCCTTTATCATCAAAAGGAATCATGTTTTTGTTGACGGTAATATTCACCTCGCCTAATATCCGGGAGGAATCCTTGCCGGTAACATTCTTAGGATTTAGGTCCACCAGCATTAAATGCGTATCCGTGCCTCCGGAGACAATCCGGAAACCTTTTTTCTCTAAGGCTTTGGCTAACTCTTCGGCATTATGCAATAGCTGCGTCTGATACTGCCGGAATTCCGCAGTCAGCGCTTCACCGAAAGCTACCGCTTTGGCCGCAATCACATGCATTAACGGGCCGCCCTGGATCCCGGGGAAGATCTGGCTGTCAATTTTTTTGGCAAACTCCTGTCTACAAAGAATAAACCCGCCGCGCGGGCCGCGTAAAGTTTTATGGGTGGTGGAAGTGACAAACTCCGCATAAGGCACCGGAGACGGATGCAATCCGGCTGCCACTAAACCGGCAATATGCGCCATATCCACAAATAAATATGCCCCCACGCTATCGGCAATCTGGCGGAACCGCTTAAAATCAATTGTCCGGGGATAAGCGGAAGCTCCAGCCAGGATCATTTTTGGCTTATGTTGTTTAGCTAATTCCTGGATAACATCATAATCTAAAGCCTCAGTTTTCTTATCCACCCCGTAGCCGACCATATTAAAAAGTTTACCGGAGAAATTATGCGGATGGCCGTGGGTAAGATGGCCGCCGGCTGCCAGGTCCATCGCCAGCACTGTGTCTCCGGGATTAAGCGCGGCAAAATAAACTGCCATGTTAGCTTGCGAGCCGGAATGCGGCTGGACATTAACATGCTCGGCGCCAAAAATACTTTTGGCCCGTTCAATCGCCAAAGTTTCCACGATATCCACATATTCGCATCCGCCATACCAGCGTTTAGCCGGGTATCCTTCGGCATATTTATTCGTTAAGACCGAACCCTGCGCCTCTAAAACCGCTAGTGACGCAAAATTCTCCGAGGCAATCAACTCTAAATTATCATTCTGCCTGCCTAACTCTTTTTGAATCGCTGCGTAAATCTCCGGGTCTGATTGTTTTAAATGTTTCACTTTATCTTGCTCCTTATCTTTTTTTAATCTGGTCAATTAATTTTACTCTCTTTAAATGCCTGCCGCCTTCGAACTTAGTTTCTAACCAGGCTGAAACCATTCTCTTGGCTAAATCCGCTTTTACAAATCCTGAACCTAAAACTAAAACATTGCTGTCATTATGCTGGCGGCTAAGCTTGGTAATTTTAAGATTATGGCAAAGCGCCGCGCGCACGCCGCTCAGCCGGTTAGCGACGATAGAATTACCGATCCCGCTTTTACAAATCAGTATCCCGCGCTTGGATTTACCGTCGGAAATTCTTTTGGCCAACGCATAAGCATAAACCGGATAGTCACAGCGATCCTTGGAATAGGTACCTAAATCTTCTACGCCGATTGATTTTTTCTCCAGGTAAGCTTTCAGCTTTTCTTTTAAAACAAATCCGGCGTGATCTGAAGCAATTAACAACTTATCCATCCCGCACCCTCTTTCTTATTTTCAGTTAAACCCGGCACATTAAATATTAAAATATCTGAAGGTGCGGGGCTCATAATATTTTGCTTATTCTTTCTACAGCATCCTTAATCATTAAAAAAGTATCCTGATAAAACTCCAAAGAACCTCCGGCAGGATCAGAAATATTTAAGTTATTATCTTTTATTTTAGCAAATTCTTTTAATAAAAACATCCTATTTTTAACCTCCGGGGCAAGATGCAATATTTGCTCCTCGTGCACATCTTCCATCGCTAAAATTATATCGGAACGATCCAGCAGTTCCTGGGTTACCTTTTGGCTGCGGTGCGCACCGGCATCAATTCCTTCCCTGGCTAAAACTTCCCGCGTGCCTTCGCTGGCGCCCATACCGGATAGCGCCATGATCCCGGCAGAGCTAACCTGAATATCTGTCCGGTGTTCATTCTGCAAAATCTTCTTTAAATACTCCTGCGCCATAACCGAACGGCAGGAATTTCCCGTACAGACAAAAAGCACATTTTTAGATTTAATTACCCGCATTATTTCGTCATCTTTAATTGCCCCGCTTCTGGCTATCTGCGCGGGCTCAACCGTTAAATCCACCACCGTCGATTCCAAGCCCACTTTAGCCGCTCCGGCATCAATCGCCAGGTCTACCAGGCCATTCATATCTTTGATTGCCTGCTCAAAATCTGCCGGCGCCGGCTGGCCTGAAATATTCGCGGAAGGGCAAGCCAACGGAACAGCGGCTTGCGCGGCAATCGCTAAAGCCACCGGATGATCCGGCATGCGCAACCCGACTTTACCCTGAACAGAAGATTTTAATATTACCGTCAACGGGCCCGGCCAAAATGCATGCATTAATTTATAAGCGGCTACGGGAACCTCCGCTGCCAGCTCCCGCACTTTTTGCTCCTGCCCGATCAAAATAGCAAACGGCTTATTCTTCGGCCGGTTCTTGATCTTATAAAGCCGGTTAAGCGCTTTTTTGTTCAAGGCATTCGCGGCGATCCCATAAACCGTTTCCGTGGGAATGATCACTAAACCGCCGTCAGTTAAAACCCTGGCTGCCTGGCGCACAATATCATCCTGCAGGGATAAAGGATCGACTTTAATAATTTTTGTTAAACTCATAACTTAATTTTTGTTTTGATGATCTTAAGGCGCATCTGTTTTTTATAATTAACCAGCTTAGTGCTGATTTTAGCATCACTGGTTCCTAATATTTCCAAAGCAAAAAGCGCGGCATTCTTGGCCCCCGCCTTACCGATTGACATACAAGCCACGGGAATTCCCGGAGGCATCTGCACGGTAGATAAAAGAGAATCAATGCCTTTTAAGTTTTTCGTTTCAATAGGAATACCGACAACCGGCAAAGTAGTGTGTGCCGCAACCACACCGGCTAAAGCCGCCGACATTCCGGCAGCCGCAATAAATACTTTCGTTCCCCTTTTCGGAGCCGCTTCCACGTATGCAGCCACTTCCCGCGGAGTCCGGTGCGCGGATAAAACCTTCAGATCAAAATCAACTTTAAATTCCTTTAAGACATTAACCGCTTCATTCACTGTTTCTAAATCCGACTGGCTGCCCATAAGAATGCTGATTTTTTTCATTTATCCTCCTCGTTTACCTAAACGACACCGGCGCAATACCGATTAGCGCCGGGTGCCTTAACTCACAGCTTTTTTACCAATATCTTTACGATATTGCATCCCTTCGAACTTAATTTTATCCACTGCCTGATAAGTTTTATTAATCGCCTCTTTAATTGTCGCGCCTAAGCCGGTCACACCTAATACTCTGCCGCCGCTGGTTAAATATTCCCGCTCCTGCCTCTGCCCCACGTCATTGATTGTCCTTAACTCTGTGCCGGCGTGAAAAACCACTACATCTTTTATGCTCTCTGCCTCCTCTAAACCGCTGATTACTTTTCCTTTTGCATAATTCCCGGGATAACCGCCGGCAGCGCAAACTACGCACACGCAAGCCCTGCTGTCCCATTCTAAAGCGCCGATCTTAGAAAGCTTCCCCGCGCCGGCTGCCAGCATTACTTCTATTAAATCAGATTTTAACCTGGGCAGGATAGCCTGCGTCTCCGGATCACCGAAACGCACATTAAACTCCAAAGCCTGCGGGCCGTCTTTAGTCAACATTACGCCGGCATATAAAACTCCGCGGTAATCAATCCCTTCTTTAGCCAGCCCATCGATAGTACGAAAAATTATCTTATCCATTACTTCTTTTAAGATGAGATCCGTCACAATCGGCGCCGGAGAATACGCGCCCATTCCGCCGGTGTTTGCCCCCCGGTCATCATCAAATATTCTTTTATGATCCTGCGCGCTGGCCAAAGCCAACACTGCTTTAGAATCTGTAATTACTAAAATCGAGGCCTCTTGCCCGATCAGGCAGTCTTCAATAATTATCTTTTTGGCGGCATCCCCGAAGATTTTATCCTGCATCATAGAAGTGACAGCGGTTTTAGCCTCATCCACGGTTTTAGCCACCACCACCCCTTTGCCCGCCGCCAGGCCGTCTGCTTTCACTACGCAGGGAGCGCCATTTTCTTCAATATACTTTTTCGCCGCATCCGGGCTATCGAAAATTTTAAATTTGGCGGTAGGAACATTATATTTAGCCATCAACTCTTTAGAAAAAACTTTGCTCGCCTCTAAATTCGCCGCTTTTTTATTCGGCCCGAAAATTTTTAACCCGGCTTTAGTAAATTCGTCAACAATCCCCAGCGCTAAAGCCTTCTCCGGCCCTACCACCGTAAGATCGATTTTTTCTTTTCTGGCAAAATCCAGTAACCCGGCAACATCATCGGCCTTAATATCAATACATTCGGCAATTTGCTCTATCCCGCCGTTACCGGGTGCGCAAAACAATTTATCGCACAATTTAGACTGTTTGATCTTCCAGGCTAAAGCATGTTCGCGTCCGCCTGAGCCAATCACTAAGATTCTCATCTACCTTCCTTCTTTCGGTAATGCTTCCAAAATATCTGTGGATTTCAAGGTCACTGCAAAAACATCTGAAAAAGGACGGTCGCTGATCCAGCTATCCGTAATTAAAATATCCTTTAGCGCTTCTGCCGGCCGGGGATTAACAAAACTGACTTGAAACATATTGCAATCCTTGCGGACGGGATTCTCACCTAAAGATTTGATCTTTGCCCCATTTTTACCCCACGAACCCGGCCCGATATGAAACCAATCCCAAAAAACCGGCACAGAAAGCTCCTGGTATGCGCCGTCTTCGTAAACAAAAATCACCGTCAGGGTAGCGTAAAAATATTTATCTCCATACAGGCGCATTAACCCGTCATGCTCATAACTATTGCTGTAGTTTCCTCCCGCCAATAGATGCAGCTCATCGACCTTCATTCCATGGCGTATCGGCACAGAAAAAATATTATCATACTCAAGATTAAGCCTGCCATAATCCTGCCAATCGCCGGCTCCCCGCACCAAAAAATCAATCCCGTCATATTGCAGATATTTACTGGCGAATTTATTCGGCCCTGCCCCAGGCAGGCTGAAACTATCCCGGTTATTTTTGGTAAGGTAATAATAATCCCCCTGCTTTTCCCAATCCTGCGCCCAGGACGAAACCAAAGAAGAAAGAACCATTACCACAGCAAGAAAAATACTTTTTATCCAGTTTTTCATTTGAATCTTATCCACATACTAAGGTCAAACAGGGATTTTATCAAAAATGACTTTAAAAACATCACGGCAAGGATTACGATTACCGGCGAAATATCCAAGCCGAATCGAAAACTCAAAGGCAGGCGCCTTCTGATCGGCTCTAAAATCGGCTCGGTAGTTTTATAAAGAAACTGCACAATCGGGCTATTCGGATCCGGATTTACCCAGCTGATCAATGCCCGGATGAGCACTAGCCAATAAGCGATGTTCAGTAAAACATCAAAAATATGGGCAGCTGCGGATATAAAATTAGCTAAAATAAACATTATGTAAGGCCCGGGATATTAATTCCGGTAACTTCCCGCATCTTCGAAGCGGCGATCTCCTGTGAACGTTTAATAGAACGGTTAAAGGTATCTTTTAGCGCGGCATTCAGGCGGGCTTTATCTTGTTCCGTAAGGCTATCTTTAACCGTGATTGCCTGCACCTCCTGCGCGCCGTTCATCGTAATCTTTACCAGGCCATCAGAGCTTTGTATGTCAAAATTTGTCTCTTCTAATACACGCTTGACCTCCTGCATCTTTTTCTGCATTTCAAACAACCCCTTCATTTTATCAAACATAATTATCCTTTCATTTTTTAGCCGGATAGATTATCCTGGCATTTTTAATCCCGCCTTTTTCCAGCGCATCCATCATCGCGCTGGCCCAAAGCACAATCTCTCCTGCCGGCGGATCTACCGGTAAACCGGGAGTCTGGGAGCCTGAGCCTGATAACACTTTCGTATTAATCCTGGTTTCATGGCCCTTGGGGTCTTTATAAGAAATATATAATGACGAGGTGGGCTTATTCGCGAAAGTATCCGCCAAAATTTTATCCCATTCCGGCCCGCTGACACATCCGGTTCTCACTGTATATTTATTTTTTAACTGCTCTATCGGCAGCAATACGCTCTGGCAGGTTTCCTGGTCCGGAGTTTTAGTGATCGTATTCATGGTAAAAGCTAAACCCGCGTCATTTTTAATCAACACTTCCACCAAAGCATAATGATCCTGGGCAAAACACAGGCTGGCAAAAAATATAATCCCCGAAACTGCTAGTAAAATTATTTTCATCTTGCCTCACTAAACAAACGGCCCCGGGCCCTTCTTTGATAAACAACCAGAATATAGAAACAAATAATACCTGTGCTATCAATCAAAATATCCGCAAAAGAACAATGCCTGCCCGGGACAAAATATTGATGGATTTCATCGGAAATAACATAAAGGAACGAAAAAACAGCCGGGCAAATAAAAGAAACTCCGCCCATCCTGAAAGAACCGGCAAATGCCCTAAACAAAAGAAAAGTAAAAATAAAATATTCGGTAATATGGGCTACTTTTCTTAAGAAAAAATCATATTCAAGGTCTGTTTTTAAATTTGGTATACTGGAAAATAAAAAAATAATGCCTGCCCAAATAATGACCGGCAACCACAACTTAAGCGGCTTCACCAGGCGTTACTCCTTTATCCTGCTTAACTTAAACCATTGATTAGATGAAACGGAAAACAGCATCATCATTCCGATTAATTCTAAAACAGCCTGCCCGATCCCTAACAACCCGGAGACAGGATGTTTTACTACAGAAGCAATTAACGGAAAAATAGTAAGCCCATTGCCGATAATAAACAATATCGTATAAAGAATTCTGGCCCAATTTTTCCCCAGGCTGATTTTATATACCAAAAACCATGTTAGGCATGAAACAAAAATCAAAACCAAAATTACAGAAACAAACGGAATATTTTCAACCTCACCTATTTGCCGCCCCACAATTATCCCGCGCAAAAAACTGACAATAATGGCAGCATACAAAAAACGCACTCCCATAATTACTGATTTGGGTTTTATAGATTCACTGTTAACAATGCTTGCTCCAGACACCTGCTGGCTCCTTATGGTTAACTTGTTTTACTAAATAATACTGATCTACGGTTTATTTCTTATCTTCTTTGGTTTTGATTGGTAAAAAACCGGCCATCTCTCCAATGACATTGACTAATTCGGTATTGGCCGGAACCACGATCTTGGCATTATGCTCCAGAGATTTCTCCACCGCTTCTAACTTACGCAGTACCTGCGCATTGCCGGTAAAGTATTTCTCCGCTGCCTCATTAACTAACCGGATGGCTTCCGCCTCGCCTTCGGCCGCCAGGATCCTGGCCTGCTTAATACCTTCGGCTTTTTTGATCTCCGCGCGCTTCTGCCCGTCGGCAACCGTTTCCGTGGCCGTGGCATAATCCACCGCGGAAAGTTTTTCGTTCTCCGCCTTGACTACTTTGTTCATCGTTTCCTGGACATCTTTAGGCGGATCAATTTCTTTAAGTTCGGTCCGGACAATCTCCAATCCCCAGCTGGCGGTCTCCTCGCAGAGCGTTTTATGCAACTCTGCGTTGATTTTACCCCTCTCGCTGTTAGCCGACTTCAAAGTCAGGGTACCGATGATATTCCTTAAGGTAGTCCGCGCTAAATTTACAATCTGCCACTGATAATTATTCACGTTATACTGCGTGCTTTTTACGCTTTCCTCATCAGCTTTTACTTTAAAATAAACCTGCGCATCCACTTTCGCATTCAAGTTATCATTAGTGATAATCTCCTGCGGTTCCGCATCAACCATCTGCTCGGTAATATTAATTTGGTAGAGATTCTCAACTATCGGGATTACCCAATTAAATCCCGGATTAGCAAAACGGTTATATTTACCTAATCTTTCCACCAGGCCGCGGTGAGTCGGCCGCACAATTCTAATTCCCATAAAGAAAATCACCACTGCTCCGACAATAATTAATCCAATTAAACTCATCCCTGCCTCCTTTGTGCGTAAACACCGTATCGACGCATTTAGATTAGCGCCGGTTGACTTAAAGTATATTCACCTGTTTATGCCCTTTTACCGCCGCCCCGATAATCCAGGATTTCAATTTTAATTCCGCTAAACTTTTCATAATCCGCCCGGCTTCTTGCTTTTGCGCAATTAAAACCAGGCCAATCCCCATATTCAGGGTGCGGTACATTTCCAAATCAGCGATATTGCCTTTATATTGAATAAGCCTGAATATTTCAGGCACTTTCCAGGAGCTTTTCTCGATACACACATCAATATTCTGCGGCAATATCCGGCTGATCTTATCGTAAAAAGCCCCGCCGGTAATATGGCTGATACCATGGATCGCGGCGACGTAACGGCTAAGCAGATTAAGTACCGGCTGGACATAAATACGCGTGGGTTCCAGTAATTGCGCGCTCATCCTTTTTTGTTCCGCAGGGCCTAAAACTTTCCGGACTAAAGAATAACCGTTGGAATGCAGGCCGCTGGAAGCAATTCCGATTACCGCATCCGTAGGTTTAATTTTTGAGCCATTAATAATCTTTTCTCTTTCCACTACCCCCACGCAGAAACCGGCGATATCATACTCGCCATTCCGGTACATCCCCGGCATCTGGGCAGTCTCCCCGCCGATTAAAGAACAACCTGCCTGGCGGCATCCGTCATTAATCCCTTTCACGATATCCACCAAGACGCTTTCTTTAACCTTGGTAAAAGCAATATAATCCAGAAAAAATAGAGATTCGGCTCCGGTGCACAGAATATCATTCACATTCATCGCTACCGCATCAATACCCACGGTATCGTGTTTATTCGCCAACTTGGCGATCATCAATTTCGTGCCCACTCCGTCGCTGGAAGAAACTAAAACCGGATCCTTATATTTATTCTTATTTAACTTAAAGAAGCTTCCGAAACCTCCGATATCTGTTAAGACTTCCGGGCGAAAAGAACTGCGCACCAAAGGCTTAATTTTAGATTTAAAGATGCTGGCGCTTTTAATATCTACTCCTGAATCTTTATAAGTAATCTTTTTCACCACTCCTCCTATCACCAAACATAGATATTAGCGCATGACGATAACTGCATCATCGGCAGCCTGCCCGCCAAGCTTTGTGGCGGGGACCCGCTAATATACTATTTTTGAATTTCCCCCTGCCCGCAGCAGCGCCTCTCTAAAGAAAATTTACTGTGTTTCTTTTCGGCCCTTACCGCATATTTACCTGTCCAACAGGCAGTACAATAATTCTCCTTACCACTGGCCAAACAGTTAAGCATCCCGGGTAAACTTAAATAACCCAGGCTGTCGACTTCCAAATATTTACTGATCTTCTCCAGTGTTTCATATTTATTCGCAATCAACTCGCTGGATTTATGAAAATCAATCCCATAAAAACACGGGTAGCGGTGCGCCGGGCAGGAAATCCTCAAGTGCACTTCTTTAACCCCGGCTTTACGCAGATTACGCACGCGGATTTTAGAGGTAGTCCCGCGTACAATGGAATCATCCACGACAATAATACGCTTGCCTTTCAAAACATCCCTTAAGGTATTGAATTTTACCCGCACCCCCATATCCCGGGCGTCCTGCGCCGGCTGGATAAAAGTCCTGCCGACATAGTGATTACGAATAATCCCCATTTCCAGGGGGATACCGGATTCCTGCGAATAACCTAACGCCGCGGAAAATCCGGAATCCGGAACCGGCACTACAAAATCCGCCTGGACCGGATGCTCTTTAGCCAATTGCGCTCCGAATTTCCTGCGCACAGTATGCACCGTATCACCAAATACTTTAGAATCCGGGCGGGAAAAATAAACATGTTCAAAAGCGCAAAACGCGTAATGGCTGGCAACTAACTCCCGGGGTTTAATCGATTTTACCACCCCCTGATTATTAATAAAAACTATCTCTCCCGGATCAACCTGGCGGATAAATTTAGCGCCGATTAAATCAAAAGCGCATGTCTCTGAAGCAAAACAATACGAAGAACCCAGCTTACCTAAAGCCAACGGCCGGAAACCATGCGGATCCCGCATCCCCATCAAATACTCGCTGTTCATCATTACCAAAGAATACGCGCCCTTGACTCTTTTTAAAGCATAAACCAGACTGTCTTCCAGACTGCGCTTATTGCTGCGCGCCATCAGGTGAATAATTAATTCTGAATCGGTAGTAGTCTGAAATATTGAACCGGATTTTTCCAGTTTCTGCCGCAGCTCAAAAGAATTCACTAAATTACCGTTATGCGCGATACAAATCGAACCATTAGCATAATCAATCAGAAGCGGCTGCGCGTTTTTTAAAACACTGGAACCGGTAGTCGAATAACGCACATGGCCAACTGCCATATTCCCCTTAAGCCGGCTAAGTACTTTTTCGCTGAACACATCGCTGACCAACCCCATATCTTTATGAATAGAAAGCGCGCCCTGGTTATTGGCCACAATACCGCAAGCCTCCTGGCCGCGATGCTGCTGGGCAAAAAGCCCTAAATAAGTAAGCCAAATCGCCTGGCGGTTATTGGTTATCCCGAATAATCCGCAATACTCTTTCGGCTCATCATTAGAAATTTTCTTTAACATATTTCACTCCATTCTTAAATATTTGTAAGCCGTCGCCTTCCTGCTTAAACTTTATTTGGTCCTTTCGCGGATGATGCGCGGGCAATAGATGCCTTTCCGGATGGGGCATTAAACCTAAAATCCTGCCGGTGGGGTCGGTAATGCCCGCGATATTTTCCAAAGAACCGTTGGGGTTAACCGGATACCCGCCGGGCTGCCCCTGCGCGTCGCAATATTCAAAAACAATTTGGTTATTTTTCTTCAGGCGGTTCAGTACATTTTTATCCTGCACTACAAATTTACCTTCACCGTGAGCCACCGGAAGATAGATTATTTTTTTTAACCCCTTAGTCCAGACGCACCGTCCGCCGGGTTTCAGATAAACCCAGCGTGCTTCGAATTTCGCTGAATCATTGAGGATTAAACTGGTTTCCTGATTCAGTTCTTCTTTGCTGCGCGCAGGGCTGCCGGGTAAAAAACCGCTTTTTACCAGGATTTGAAAACCATTACAAATACCGATAATCAATTTACCGTCGGCAATAAATTTACGCAATGCCTCTGCCAGTTTAAATCTTAATTCATTGGCAAAAATCTTCCCCGAAGCCACATCATCGCCATAACTAAATCCGCCGGGCAAAGCCAGAATATGAAAATCATCCAGCTGCCTGTTTGCGCTGACCAGGCTGTTAATATGCAGCAATTCCGGCGCCCCGCCGGCAAGCGAAAATGCCGCGGCAGTTTCCTGGTCGCAATTTGTCCCCGCGCTTCTTAAAATACAAACCTTAGGATTTTTGAGCATAGAATTTCTTGATCGCTAAAGCTACTTCTTTAGGGTCATCCACTAAAATAAATATATCCAAATCATTTTTATCCACATTACCGTGAGCATAAACTGTTTTCTTTAACCACTCCAATAACGGTTTCCAGTATTGGCTGTTAAAAAGAATTACCGGAAATTTAGCGATCCTTTCGGTCTGAATAAGCGTAATCGCCTCAAAAAATTCATCCAGCGTGCCGAAACCTCCGGGCAAAATTACAAAAGCCTTGGCATATTTTACAAACATCACCTTGCGCACAAAAAAATAGCGAAAACCTAAAACCGTATCCACGTACTGGTTCGGTTTTTGCTCACAGGGCAAATGGATATTCAACCCGATAGATAGCCCTTTCCCCCGCCGGGCGCCTTTATTGGCCGCCTCCATCAGGCCGGGCCCGCTGCCGGTAATTACCGCAAACCCGGCTTTAGCGATATGATAGGCGACCTCTTCGGCTAATTTATAAAATTTGGTATCCGGTTTGGTTCTGGCCGACCCAAAAATAGAAACAGCTTTACCCACTTTCGAAAGCACCTCGAAACCGTCCACGAATTCCGACATAATCCTGAATATCCGCCAGGTATCTTCTTTAGTGAAATCGTCTTCTTTCAGAATATCTTTATTCGCACAATGTTTATTCTTTACCATCTTAACGGCGCCCTCCAAGCCTCCTTCAATTTACTCACATCCGCATCCACGCAGATTTTCCCGTCTAAACCATGCACTCTAAAATCAGCCTTAGCAGTTAAACATCCCACCAGTCCAAACGGGCGGCCTTTTAATTGTTTTTCGAAATCTTTCTGCCTGGCTTTTTCTACTTCCACCACAAAACGCGAATTTGATTCTGAAAATAAAATTGACTCGTTACTAATCCCGGGAGATTTAACGTAAGGAACCTCTTGTAAAAATACCTGCATGCCCAAACCGCCGCTAAAAGCCATCTCCGCCAAAGCCACAGCCAGCCCTCCGTCGGAACAATCATGAATAGATTTAACCAGGCCTTTTTCAGACGCCTTGCTTAAAGCAGTAAATAAAGCTAAAGATTCCTGAGGATATACTTTCGGCACCTGATTTCCGATAGATTTATGCAAATCATAGTAATGGCTCCCCCCCAACTCATCGCGGGTATTACCCAGAACATAAATCAAATTACCCGGCTCTTTAGCATACATGGAAACGGCTTTATTTACATCATCCATTACGCTAATGGCCGAAATAAGCAGTGTTCCGGGAATCGGGGTAGATTTACCGCGCACGCTGAATTCATTATAAAAACTATCTTTACCCGAAATAAACGGCACGCCGTATGCTTTTGCCGTATCATAGCAACCAAAAGCCGCGCGCACTAAAGCGCCTAAACGGTCGGGCTTATCCGGGTTACCCCAACAGAAATTATCCAAAATTGCCACTTCTTTTAACGCACCGCCCACGCTGATAATTTGGCGCAAAGCCTCATCAATGCAGCCAGCTGCCATCCAGTAAGGATCAATAAAACCAAAACGGAAATTTATACCGTTAGAAATAATAATCCCTTTATTGGAATCAAATAGCGGCTTAGTTACGCTGGCATCAGACGGCCCGTCGTTTTTAATACCCACCAGGGGCTTAATGATTGAGCCGCCCTGCACCTCATGGTCATACTGCCGCACCACCCATTCCTTAGAACAAATATCCAAATGCCCTAATAATTTTAGCAAGTCGCCGGTATAATCTTTTTTCCGCGCAATTTTTGGCTCATGATGCTTAACTTGAATATATTCGGCTTGCTTGGCAATCTGCGGTATGCCTTCATGCAAAAATTGCATATCTAAATCGCAAACCAGCTCATCCTGATAATAAAGCTCTAAGCGCTTGGTGCCGGTAAATTCACCGATCACGGTTGCCTGCACATTTTCATTCGCAAACACGCTGATTAATTTATCAATATTCTTAGGCGGGACAGATAAAACCATTCTTTCCTGCGATTCAGAGATCCAAATCTCCATGTAACTTAAGCCGGAATATTTTAAAGGCACTTTATCCAGATAAACCCGGGCGCCTAATTCCGCGCCCATTTCTCCGATCGCGCTGGATAATCCTCCGGCTCCGCAATCGGTAATCGCGCTATATAAATTCTGATCGCGGGCTTGTAGAATTGTATCTAAAACTTTTTTCTCCTGAATAGGATTGCCGATCTGCACGGCGCCGCTGGAGACAGTTTCAGATTCATGCGTCAATTCACCGCTGGAAAAAGTTGCCCCATGTATGCCGTCGCGGCCGGTTGCTCCTCCCACCACCACCGCCAGGTCACCTTGATTAGTTTGTTTAAAAGATTTATCTTTAGGGATAATCCCGGCGGTCCCGCAATATACCAACGGATTCCCGGCGAAATTTTCATGGAACAATACCGCCCCGTTCACCGTAGGAATCCCCATCTTGTTGCCATAATCGCGCACGCCGCTCACCACCCCTTTCATCACCCGCTTAGGGTGCAGCGCGCCGGAAGGAACTTTGCTAAACGGCAAATCCACGGGAGCAAAACAAAAAATATCGCTGTTTAAAATCGGCTTAGCACCCAGCCCTGTGCCCATCGCGTCGCGGATTACCCCGCCGATACCGGTATTGGCTCCGCCAAACGGCTCCAGGGCCGACGGATGATTATGCGTCTCGACCTTAAAACAAATATTATTTTTTCGATCAAATTTGATTACTCCGGCATTATCTTTAAATACGGAAACACACCAGCTCTTATCCAGTTCCCGGGTCACCTTCATAATTGTGGACTTAAGCAGGTTTTTAATCGCCATGTTTCCCAGGCAAGGAGTAGCTGATTTTTCTTTATAGGTTATATTGCCGCGGAAAGTCTTGTGATAGCAATGTTCACTCCAGGTCTGCGCCACAGTCTCCAATTCGCAATCCGTAGGATTACGCTTAAGTTTACGGAAATAATCCCGGATCTGGCGCATTTCATTTAAATTCAAGAAAAGCTGGCCTCTTTTGCTGATCTCCAGAAGCCGGCGATCAGAAGCATTTAATAAATCTACGGTAACAAGATTAAAATTATACGCGGGAAGCTGCTTGATGCCTGATTCAGTAATTTGCGGATTAACAATATGCTGGATAAGTTTATTATAGAGGAGTTTATCGGAAATGGTTCTTAATTGTGCCGCGGAAAGTTTTCCGGAGATTATATATTTCTTGGCGGTTTTCACTGAGCCTACCCCGCCAATCCCTAAATCCTTAATACCTTTTAACACGGAAGCCTCTACCGGATCCATCACTCCCGGGTTATACGCGACTTCCACAACATGCTGGCTGGATTTAGCAGCCGGCAGGGATCCCTCAGGCAAAATCTTGTAATCCTGCGCCACCTTATCGATCAAGAGCTCCTGACAGATACTGGTCACCTGGCCTTGCGCCAGGTCGCCGTCTAGGATATAAACCTGGATAAACTTAACGTCTTTAACGCCGTTAATACCCAGGTCAGCAATATCCCTGCTTACACCCTGGCCCACAGCATCAAAAATACCAGGCTTATCTACTACTTCGATTTTGTACTGCATAATTAAAGAAGTTTCTTAAAAAAGGAAGGGTTAGTTAATGCTACAAACCGACCTTATGGAAAATCTTATCAACGTTGCGCAAATAATAATCCAAATCAAATATTTTATCCAGTTCTTTAACCGTTAAATATTTAGCTGCTCCCGGGACAGATAAAAGATTGTCTCTAAAATTACCGATGCCCTTCCAGGTCTGCATCGCCGCTGCCTGCACCAAATCATAAGCGCGGGTCCTGGGCAGCCCTTTATTCATTAAAGCAATTAAAACCCGCTGCGAAAATATTAATCCGCGCGTCTTAGCCAGATTAGCCAGCATATTCTCCGGATAAATCTTCATCCCCGAAACTACCTGGATAAATTTATTCAGCATATAATCTAAAGCCAGAGTGGAATCCGGAAAAATCACCCGCTCCACGGAAGAATGGCTGATATCCCGTTCATGCCAGAGCGCCACATTTTCTAAAGCCACCAGAGAATTTGAACGTAAAAGACGGGCCAGGCCGCAAATCCTTTCACAAATCACCGGGTTACGTTTATGTGGCATGGCACTGGAACCTTTCTGCCCCTTGCCAAAAGGCTCCTCTACCTCCAGCACTTCGGTTTTCTGCAAATGCCTGATCTCGGTAGCGAATTTTTCTAAGGATGCTCCGATGACCGCCAAAGTAACCATATATTGTGCGTATACATCCCTTTGTATAACCTGCGTGGCAATGTTTACCGGCTTAAGCCCGAGTTTTTTACAAACATAGCTTTCCACATAAGGCTCAATGTTAGAATATGTGCCCACCGCGCCGGAAAGTTTACCCAGGCATATACCATCTTTGGCTTGTTTAAGCCGGTCTAAATTTCTTCTGCTTTCATCGTACCAGAGTGCCAGCTTCAAACCAAAAGTAGTCGGTTCAGCATGCACTCCGTGTGTGCGGCCAATGCAAGCCATCTCTCTATAAAGGCGGGCTTTCTGGGCGATGACTTTGAGCAATTGCTCTAAATCTGCGATCAATATTTCAGATGCGCTCTTTAACTGCACCCCTAGCGTAGTGTCTAAAATATCGGAAGAGGTCAGCCCCATATGCAGATACTGCGCGTCTTTGCCTATATATTGGGCTACATTGGAAACAAAAGCCACAACATCATGTTGTGTCTTCTCTTCAATTTTTTGGATTTGGGAAATGTTGAATTTAGCTTTTTGTTTAATGCGTTTTACCGCCTGAAGGGGAACAATTTTTTTGGTAGCGTAAGCCTCTAAAGCCAGGATTTCGATGGCCAACATGGTCTGAAATTTAAACTCTTCCTGCCAAATCGCGGACATTTTCGGCAGGCTGTATCGAGCAATCATTATCGGGCTCCTTTTGTTTTTGAGAGTTTAATTATAGCAAAAAAACGCCGTTTAGCAAACAAAAAAAATGGCCGTAAGCTCACTTACAACTTACAGCTGCAATAATGGGGCCAGATTTATTTTCTATCTTTTTTGGCCTGCCGCAAACCTAATTATAACTTCTCGGGCTAATACTTTTTTTAATAAGTTCTACATTTATCTGTTTTCTTTTTTAAATTAGAATAATCCCGATGCCATATTTGCTTCCAGGCAGGTTACTTGGGATTTTAAAGTTTCAATCGCAGATTTTAACCATTTATTCGCTTCTCTTAATTCCTGGTTTTCCCGGGCAAGATCGGTAACCTTACCATCCAACTCCTTGACTGCGTTAATCAGGTCAAAGGTTAAAGCATGGGAATTGAAGTTTAAAAGCTCGGTTTCTTCCTTATCTTCAGGATTCAATTTCGCCCGAAAAGTATTAATAGTATAAGGAGCGGCTTTAACAATCTCCTGCGCAACAACTCCCACGTGATCCTGGTTGTCCTGGGCAAATCCGCCCTTACCATTGTATTTAAACCAAACTGGCTTGATCTTTTTGATTATTTCTAAGCCGTTCGTATAGGGACGGATATCTTTTTTAATCCGCATATCAGAGGCAACCGTCCAGGTATTAGTGGAAGGCTTAGCTGCGGAGTCTGTCGAAAGCTGTAATTGATAGGTAGGGCTCGTCGTGCCGATGCCAACGTTGCCAGCCGAAAGAAATAAATTGACCACATCTGCTCCTGCACTATTAATAGTATCAAAATAAATAGCATTATCTAATAACCTTATATAAGATGCTCCTCTAGCCGTATTCAATCTTCCATAATAAGCGCTTTTATTTATATTATTACCAATCCCTGCCCCAGTATAAGTCCAACCTGGCTCACTCGCCCATAAATTAAGTGTCGCGTCACCAGAAGCACCGTCTCCAATCGAATAAAGCTTTAGTAAAGTATCCCCATGCCCACCCTTTAACTCTAACTTCGTTCCGGGGCTCGCTGTCCCAATACCAACATTGCCTTCCACCACTAAGTCCGCCAGGGAGTCAACCTCCCCTCCATCTCCGTCGGTAATCTCCCAATCATAAGTACCGCTTTGAATATAATTATCTCCGATGGCAATACGCGTAGCTCTTAATTCCCGATAGACTCCATAAGGCGCAGGATAATAAGTAGTAATTGTAACTTCCTCGGCAAAAATAAAAACCGGAAAAAACAATAAAAGTAAAATCATCACAAACCTTAAATTTGACATAGTTTAAGCCTCCTGCTCTAGGATTTTCTGCTAAAATCTAATATTCCATTTTGGAATATTAACTAAAACAAGTTATCATAAAAAACAAGAGGTGTCAAGCAGATGGATAAAACGATTTTTACGAAAGCGCATCAGGATTTAGTCGCCCGTTTAATCAAGGCGCGTAAAAACGCTAAGCTTAAACAGGCAGATGTGGCTAAGAAATTAGGCAAGACACAATCCTACGTCTCCAAGATTGAAGCCGGGCAGCGCCGCGTGGACACCGTCCAGCTGAATGAATTCGCGGCGGTCTATAAGAAAACCCTTCGCTATTTTATCGAATAATTCCCTGATCCGAAAAACTAAAATACCGCCCATTTCCGATAATTATATGATCCAGGCATTTTATAGATAAGCTCTCTCCGGCTGTCACTAAAGCCCGGGTAAACTGCCTATCCTGGCGGCTGGGCCGGGGGCTACCCGAAGGATGATTATGCACGCAGATAATAAACGATGCCTGTTTCTGCAGGGCTTTTTGATACACCTCCCTGATGATGGGTTTTGCCTGATCCACTGAGCCCTCCTCTATTTCCGCGATAGCGATTATTCTATTTTGCGAATCCAAAAACAAAACCTTAAATATTTCTTTGGTTAAATCCTGCATCCTGGGCATAAGGATAGCAATAATGTCTTCTGAGGATTTTATTTTTACCCGCTTTTCCTTAAGCTTCTCTTCGCTAAACCTTCTGGCTATTTCAATCGCGGCTTTAATCTGGCTGATTTTCGCATTGCCTAAACCTTTTATTTTATTCCAATGGCATAAATCTGCCCGGCCAATCCGGCGGAATGAACCAAAAACGGCTAAGATCGCCCTTGCTAAATCTAAAGCGCTTTGTCCGCTTCTGCCTGTCCGCAAAATAATCGCCAATAACTCAGAATTGCTTAAAGCGTGCTCACCATACTTAATTAATTTCTCTCTGGGCCGGTCTTCTATAGGCCAATTATTAATAGCCATTTTTATCCTCTCTCTTACAATTGACGCAGAGATAGAACAAATCTAACTAAAAAAGGGCGCTTCCTCTATAAACCAAAGGAAACGCCCATTTTAATTTTAAATAAACTTAATTAACTTTAAAGCGTAAGCTCAACCTTATCAAACAATTCAATATCTTTAAAATCGCTATCCGATATGGCCCTGGCGACCGTAAAACTATCCAAAACCTTAATTACTTTTAACTCCGCGACTTTTTCATTTTCATGCGCTACTACCAGAGTCTGGCCTAAAACCACGCCATCAGCTTTTACCAGATCGACTAAAATTTCCTTGCTTGCCGGATCTTTGCTTATTACGGAACCAGAAACTATCCTCCCGGCCGCCTTCTTATCCGGCTTCAGCTGGCTCTTAGATTCCGCCCCCGGCTCTTTAATCACAATAGCCTCTATTTTTAGTTTCTCCGGTTGCGCATCAGTTTCATCTATTACAATATTTTCCTCAATCACCACCGGAGTATTCACGGGCAGATCAATATTCATTTTTTTGTTCTCTAATTCCTTCTCCAACCCGGCAATCCTGCTTTTTAAGTGGCTTTCTATTTCTATTTTTTCTTTTTTAAGAGTAATCAGTTCCTTTTTTAATTTTATTTCCGCTTCCCTTTTTTCATCTTTGAGTATTGACAGCTGCCGGTTAAATTCCGCAGCCAGATCTTCTTTAGACTTAATTATGGAAGCCGCTTTTGACTCTGCGTCTTCCCTGGCTTTATCGACAGCATCCAGCTGTTCCTTATAAGCCGGCGCCTCTTTTAATAAAGCATTCACTTTGGCTTCCAGTTCTTTTATTCTAAGTTCTTTTTCCGTATTAGAGGCAATCTCATTCTGCAGCAACGTTTCTACCCCGGCTTTTGCCTCGCTCGACGAACGCATAGTAGAATTAAGCACCTCTGTCTTAGTCTGCAGCTCATTCTGTAAATCCGTGTTTTTATCATTAAGCGCGCTGATCCTGGTATTTAAAGAAGCAATCTGTTCATCAAACCCCGCCTGTAAAGAAGATGCTTCATCTTTTAAAGCCTTAATTTTATCTTCAGCTTCTTTTTTACTTTTATTTAACAGTTCAATATCCGACCTGAAGTTAGCTTCGCCGATGGTTAAGGTAGAAATTTTCGCAGCTAACTTATCTTCACTTTCCTTGCTTTTACGGCTTAAAGCGGCTAAATCCGCCTTTAATCTATTTTCGGAATCAGTTTTAGCTTTATCCAGGGCGCTGATCTGTTTATTAAAAAAGTTGATCAGATTATTCTGCTCATTTTCAGCATCGCGCTTATCTTCTTCCAAAGCGCTGATTTGCCTCTTTAATAAAGATTTCTCCTCGGCGGCAATCGCCAGGTCCGCCTTGGCTTTATTTTCGGAATCAAGCTTGGCCTTTTCCAAAACACCGATTTGCTCTTTTAAAGAATTCCTTTCATTGCCCACCAAAGTAAGCCTGGCCTCCACTTCCTGCTTGGATTTAGTCAAAGCTGCCAACTGATCGCTTAGTTCCGTTTCTTTTTCCCGGGCAGCTTTCTCTGCCTGGAAAAGATCCCCTTTCAAAGCGTATTTCTCTTTTTCCAAAAGGCTGATTCTTGAGCCGGATTCTTCTTTGTACCGGGCGGAGGATGCCAACTGCTCATTTAATCTGGCATCAGTATCCCTTAGGCTGGCCTCTGTCTGCGAAAGCTGTTCTTTTAAAGAACTCTTTTCCGCTTGCAAGTCATCCAAATCGCCTTTTAATTCCTTTTCAGAATCAAGTTTAGCTTTGGTTAAATCCGTAAGCTGTTTATTTAAAGCAATTTTTTCTTTTTCCAAGGCGGCCAGGCGGCTTTCGGTTTCCAACTTAGATTTAGTTAGAACTGCCAACTGATCATTTAACCTTTCTTCTGTCTTCTTTAACCGCTCATCCGCCTGCATAAGCAATTCTTTTAAAGAAGCCCTTTCTTTTTCCAGGCTCTCGATATCTGTTCTTAATTTATTTTCTGAATCAAGTTTAATTTTCCCCAATTCAGCCAACTGCTTACTTAAGGAAGCCCGCTTTTCTCTCAAGCCGGAAAGTTCGGCTTTCAGCTGCTTTTCGGAATCAAGCCTGGTTTTATCTAAAGCCGCCAGCTGCTCTTTTAAGGAAGCTGCCTCTTTTTCCTGCAGAATAACCTTGGCTTCTAAGCGGGAAAGCTTGGCATCAACCTCTTGTTTGGATTTAGTCAAAACTGTCAGTTGGCCGTTTAATTCTGATTCAGTATTTTTTAAATTAGTTTCCGCCCGGGTGAGTTGTTCTTTTAAAGAAAGCGATTCCTTGCTCAAAGCGGCAATTTGGCTGTTCAGTTTTAATTCCGCGTACCTGGCATTGTCCGCGGCCTGTAAAAGCTGGGCTTTTAAAAAATCTCTCTCTTTCTCCAGAAGAACCAGGTTGTTTTCGGTTTCCTGCTTAGATTTAGTTAAAGCTGCCAGCTGTCCGCTTAATTGCGCCTTAGTATCTTTTAAATTATTTTCTGCCTGGGCGAGCTGTTCTTTTAAAGAAGTAGCTTCTTTGCCTAAAACGTTGATTTGATTATTCAGTTTTAATTCCGCGTATCTGGCGTTATCATTTGTTTGCAAAAGCTGGGCTTTTAAAGAAACTTTATCCTTTTCCAGAAGAACCAGGCGGTTTTCCGTTTCCTGATTAGACTTAGTTAAAGCGGCCAGCTGATCATTTAATGTTGATTCAACTTTATTTAAATCATTTTGCGCCTTTAACAGCTGTTCGTTTAAAGAAGTTTTTTCTCTTTCCAATACGCCAATCTTAGCGTCAGCTTCCTGCTTAGCTTTGGCTAAAATTGCATATTTCTCATTTAATCTTTCTTCTGTCTTGCTTAAATCATCTTTTCTCTGCAGCAACTGCTCATCTAAAGAAGCCTTTTGTTTTTCCAGGAGAGCCAGGCGGTTATCCACTTCCTGTTTAGACTTAGTTAAAGCTGCCAGCTGATCATTCAGCCTTCCTCCTGCCTTGTTTAAATCATTTTGCGCCTGCTGAAGCTGGTCATTTAACAAGTCTTTTTCTTTTTCCAGAAGAGCCAGGCTGCCTTCGGCCTCTTGTTTAGATTTAATCAAAACCGCCAACTGGTCAGTTAATCTTTCCTCTGTCCTCTTTAACCTGTCTTCAGTCTGCGAAAGTTGTTCCTTTAGGGAAGTTTTCTCTTTTTCCAGTAAACCGATTACCGCGTCGGCTTCTGCGAAAATAAAACCGGGATCATTAGAAAGGCTGTCATCTGCGTAAACAAAACTGTGCGGCTGGGGGGATTTTAAACTAACAGTAAGAATATTGTAACCTGACCCAAAAATACCTAATATAATAACAGCTGCTAATCTTTTACAAAAATTTGCTTTGAAAAACCTATCTGGCATAAGCCTAACTCCTTGTTTTTCAAACTGTTTTAATAAATACGCGCTTATAATAGTATCTAAAATAAAAGTATTAATAATCTACTTTAATAATTATAGTAGTAATGTTTAATTTTATCAAGAATATTCTTAACTTTAAAGCAGCAGCGCCGCTTAAGTATTTTGCGCTAAAACCAAGCCCGCCACCAAGAAAAGAAAAATCGGTATTGCAATCCGGTCGTTTTATTCTATAATTAGTGAATAAATCGGAGGAAAGAAAATGCTAAAAATATTACGCAATAAAAAAACCGCAAAAAAAATATGGATTGGACTGGCCATAATTATCATACCGGCATTCGCTTTCTGGGGATTTGTCGGGTCAGGGGACGGCCGGGGAAAATCCTCTGTTGTCGGAAAGATCTTTGGTAAAAATGTATCGGATTTTGAATTCCGGGGCTCCCTGACCGCCATAAGAACCATGGCAATTATGCAATTTGGCGACAAGCTGCCGGAGATCGAAAAATATTTAAATTTTGAAAATCAAGCCTGGGAAAGATTAATTCTTTTGGATGAGGCCAAAAGGCGGCGGATCAATGTCAGGGATAAAGAAGTTATCGCAGATATTCAAAATGCCCCATATTTTCAGGACAAAAATGGGTTTAGTAACAAGATTTACCAGGAAATCCTGCGTTATGTTCTACGCTTACAACCCCGTATTTTCGAAGAACAAACACGCCAGAATTTGATCCTGGCTAAGCTTTATGATCAAATTACCCAAAACTTAAAATTAAACGACAATCAAATACGCCAGGAATATTTAAAAGCCAACGAAGAACTAAGTATTTATTACATCGCCAGCCTCTTCTCTGATTTCGCTAAAACAATAAATCCCTCGGAAAAAGAAATAGCGGCTTATTTTGAGCAAAATAAAGCTATGTTTAAAGAACCTCCCGCCCAGGATATCCCGGCGCGGATTCCGGAACTAACAGAAATAAAAGACAAGGTAAAAGACGCCTTAATTAATGAAAAGGCTAAAGGAATCGCTCATCAAAAAATAACTGAATGCGCAGAAAAATTAAAACAAATGGAATTCAGCCAGGCCGCGGCAGCATGCGGATTAAAAAGCAAAACAACGGATTTTTTTAAGTCTAACGGGATGATCGAAAACCTGGGAATCGCCAGGAGCTTCTGGGAGAATGCTAAAAAATTAAAAGATAATGAATCAAGCGGCATAATCTCTAACGATCAGGGATATTACATAATCAAACTTAAATCCATCAAGCCGGTCGATGAAAACAAGTTCCTGCAAGAAAAAGACGCTTTTACCAAAAGAACGCTATCTGCCAAAAAAGAAGAGCTCTTCTTTGAGTTTGTCAACCAGCTAAAGAAAAAAGCGCAATAATAATAAAAAGGGCCAGGCTTATTTTTAAATAAACCTGGCCCTTTTTATTTTTGGCTATAATATTTTATTTATTAACTTACTTTAATGCAGCTCACCGGGCAGGAATCCGCCACTTCCTGTAAATTACAGGAGGCACAAACCTGCGATTTAACATGGGCAACCCCATCACCCTGTATCTCAAAAACATCCGGGCAAGACTGTTCACACAAACCACAACCTACACATGTTGAAGCATCCACGGTAACTTTTGCCATCTTAATATCTCCTTCTTATCTCTCTAAAAGATTCTCAAACATCTCTTCATGATCCACTTCTTCGCTCAAGATATGCGTCACTAACTGGTAAGTCACATTATCTTTGCCGAAAGTTTTCTTAGCCAGCTTATTATAAACTTCAATCGCCCCTGCCTCTGCTTCTGCCACAATCCGGATAATCCGGTTAATATCCGCGGTATTTTTCGGAGGCGTTAAATAAGGAGCATTCGCTCCCTTCTCCAGTTCCATGGGGTTAGCCACCGGGACATCACCCAGCTTAGTAATTAAATCTGCTAATTCCGTAGCATGCTCTAATTCATCCTTGGCTAATTTTTCCAACATCTCTTTTGTATCTTCATAAGCCCGCCCGGAAACCGTCTGCGCCATATACCAATAAAGGTAAAATGCCAGCCATTCATCACAATAGGCCTTGTTTAAATCTTTAACCAGGTCCTTTAAGCTTAAATCTGTTATTGCCCTTGCTTGTTTACCCATATTTGACCTCCTTGGCTACCTAGTCAACACCCGCGCGATTTGCGCTCTCCTAGCGCACACCGACGCAATACCTATTAGCGTCGGGTGCCTTAGCGCGGGGCGCCTAGCTTTACGCCTCTACCTTCAAATTATACTTCTTTATATTGTTATCCGCAATCTCCTGGATTTTCTTAATTTCTTCAGGATTATTGAGGAGGTGTTTAAACCTACCCTGGCTTTTTAAATATTCTTCAACCGGTTTAGGAGCAATTTGTTTACGGCTGGCTAAAACACCATTCTCATATTCAAACAGAGGATAAAGCCCGGTCTCCACAGCCAATTTTGCTACCGGCAGCATCTGATTAGTTTCGTGGCGCCAACCTAAAGGACAAGGCACATGTATCTGGATATATTTTGGCCCTTTGATCGAAACGGCTTTTTTAACTTTGCGCGTTAAATCCTGAGGAAAACCCGCAGAAGCTGTAGCCACATAAGGAATCCCGTGCGCGTTGCAAATCTCCGGCACAGGTTTTTTCGGACGGATATTCCCCGAAGAACGGGCACCTGACGGGCTAGTCGTAGTATTAGTATCAAACGGAGTAAGCCCGCTGCGCTGTACTCCGGTATTCATATAAGCCTCATTATCGTAACAAACATATAAAATATCGTGGCCGCGTTCAAGCATTCCGCTTAAAGCCTGTAAGCCAATGTCGCCGGTCGAACCATCCCCGCCCTGAGCGATAACATTGGTAGTATCTTTTTTGCCTAAATAGATCAACGCTGCCTCAATACCCGAAGCAACCGCCGCGGAATTCTCAAACAAAGAATGGATCCAGGGCACTCCCCAGGCGGTATCCGGATATTTAGTAGTAAAAACTTCCAGGCAGCCGGTATTATTGGCGATAATCGTATTTGCTCCGGAGGCTTCAATCACTAAACGCGCAGCAATCGCCTGCCCGCATCCTGCGCAGGCAGTATGGCCAGACCTAAATAAAGGATTATTCTCCATATTCTTCCTTGAGTAACTCTGGTTTTAAATCTATAAAATCAGAATTAACTTCCTTAGCAGTGAGCCTTCTGAATACTTCATGCACAGATTCTAATGTGATATCCCTGCCGCCTAAACCACCGACAAAACTGCTGATTACCTTAGGCCCCTTCTTCTTTCCATAAAATGCCGCTTTAATTTCCACGGCAATCGGAGCATAAGCGCCAAGAGAAACTGCTTTATCTAAAACTGCGACGCGAGGCACATCTTTCAAAGCCTCATAAATTCTGGCATAAGGAAACGGGCGATAGGAAATAATGCGCAAGAGCCCGACTTTTTTGCCTTTGGCGCGCTGCTCATCAACAACTTCCTTAATCGTGCCGCAAACTGACCCCATCGCCACAATCACTTTTTCGGCGTCTTTAGTTTGATATTCTTCAACCAGCAAATCCTTATAATCCCGGCCGAAAGCTGCGTTAAACTCCTGGCTGATTTCAGATAAATAGCCTATGGATTCCTTCATGGTTTCCTGGATAGCAAAACGCGCTTCCATATAATAATCCGGGTCGGCTAGAAGCCCCATGGAAATAGGATGCGCCGGATCTAATTTATATAAAGGATTATAATTGGGCAAAAATTTATTTACTTTTTCCTGTTCCGGAATATCCACTGTTTCCATACCGTGAGTCAATATAAAACCATCCATACAGACCATCACCGGCAACATCACCCGCTTGTCTTCGGCTAAACGGTAAGCAATCAGGTGGAAATCTACCGCTTCCTGATTATCTTCGGCATAAATTTGAATCCAGCCGGCATCCCGCAGAGATATCGAATCCTGCTGGTCATTCCAGATATTTATCGGCGCACTCACCGCGCGGTTTGCGCAAGTCATTACTACCGGCAGGCGCATTCCGGCGATATTAAAAACTACTTCCTGCATATAAAATAATCCCTGGGAACTGGTAGCAGTATAAACCCGCACACCGGTAGCCGAACCGCCCAAAACTACTGAAGCGGCGGAATGTTCGCTTTCCACGTTAACAAACTGGGATTTAAGCTCGCCATTAGATACCATTTGCGCCAGATCTTCTACAATATGTGTCTGCGGCGTAATCGGATAGGCAGAAATTACTCCCGGCTGGACTGCTTTGATAATTTCTGCTATTGCGTGTGAGCCTTCTACGAATTCTTTCATTTATCCTCACTCTTGGATTCTTCGCTGACCATTTCAATATCTTTTTTCGGGCAAATATCCGCGCATACTCCGCAACCTTTACAATAGTTATAATCAACTAAAAAAGCATTTTTCTCTTTCCCGCTTACACAATCTTCAGGACAGATCATCGCGCACATTTTGCAGGCAATACAATTCTTATGTAAATAATGCGGACGCAGCAAAGTCCTCCAGCTGCCAGTCTTGCTACCCTTACTTTTTACAGGATTCACGGTTAACGGACCAAACATTTTATCCTTTTAATTTATTTTTAACAAATTCAAAACCTTCTTTAACTGCCTGAACATTCCCTTCCTGGGCCTTGCCGCTAAAA
>JAQTQG010000028.1 GCA_028712375.1 Candidatus Omnitrophota bacterium | reverse complement strand
TTTATTCGCGAGGTTGAGAAAGCATAATGATAAAGAATAAAGTTTTGGTCGCCAGGTATGCTGAAGCTTTTTTTAGTTTCTCCCGTTCAGGATGCGGAACGGCCAAAGCCTTGGAAGATTTAGTGATCGTAAAAAATATTATCCGTGATAATCCGGGTTTTAATGAGCTCATGTTTAATCCGGAAATATCTTATCCGGAAAAATGCACAATTATCGATGGAGTAATCAAGGATGGTATTTCCGATGAGATACGTAATTTTCTAAAACTTCTTTTGGATAAAAAGCGTTTTGATATCTTTTTGGATGTCGCTGAATATTTACGGTTAAAATACAGCCATCAAGGCCAGATAGATGTATTGTTGAGGACTGCTTTTCCGTTAGAATTAGATTTGATTAAAAAAATTGAGACTGTTTTGGAAAATAAAGTTAAACAGAAGTTAAGGTTTTATATAGATTTAGACGGCAGTTTGTTGGGTGGAGTGCAGGTAATTATCGGTAATACGATTATTGATGGTTCAGTGAGAAAACGCCTGCGGGATTTAAGGGAAAAATTAACGAATATAGAAATTAATGTTTAGAAAGCTGCTTTAGCCGGAGTATCTTGAGGAAGGATAAAGATGGTCCTAAAACCCGAAGAAGTAACTTCAATTATTGAGAAAGAGCTGGAGAAATACAAGTCCCGGCTGCGCACTGAGTCTATTGGTACCGTTATCCAGGTGGGAGATACGATTGCGCGCGTGTATGGGTTAGACGACGTGATGATGGGTGAGTTAGTGGAGTTTTCGGATAATATTATGGGGATGGTTTTAAACTTAGAAGAAGATAGCGTAGGAGTGGTAATTTTTGGTACAGACAATCCGGATAAAACTATCCGCGAAGGCGATTTAGTCAAGCGTACCGGTAAAATTGTGCAAGTTCCGGTAGGCGAGGCGTTGGTGGGCAGGGTAGTTAATGGTTTGGGCCGTCCGATCGATGGTAAAGGCAAAATTAATACGCAGAAATTCAGGCCGATAGAATCCAGCGCGCCGAACGTGGTAGAAAGACAGCCGGTTAACCAACCGCTGCAAACCGGGATAAAAGCGGTGGATGCGATGACTCCGATTGGCCGCGGGCAGCGCGAATTAATTATCGGGGACCGCCAGACCGGAAAAACCGCCATTGCCATTGATACGATTATTAATCAAAAAGGAAAAAATGTTTATTGTATCTATTGTGCTATAGGCCAGAAATTATCCAGCGTAGTAGCGGTGAATGAAGTGCTCAAGAAGTGCGGGGCGATGGAATATACTACAATTGTCAGCGCTTCCAGCCGGGCTTCCGCGAGTTTGCAATATCTTGCGCCCTATTCTGCTACAGCGATGGCCGAAGAATTCATGTATTCAGGCAAACACGTATTAGTAATTTATGATGATTTATCTAAGCATGCTCAGGCGTATCGCCAGCTGTCTTTACTGCTTAGGCGCCCGCCGGGCAGAGAGGCTTATCCGGGAGATATTTTTTATCTGCATTCCCGGCTGCTTGAGCGTTCTGCTAAATTAAATGATGTTTTGGGTGCCGGTTCCATAACGGCTATTCCGATCGTGGAAACTCAAGCCGGAGATATCTCCAGTTATATTCCTACGAATGTAATTTCAATTACTGACGGCCAGATTTACCTGGAAAGCGATTTATTTTATGCGGGCATCCGGCCGGCGGTCAATGTGGGTTTGTCTGTTTCCCGTGTAGGAGGTAAAGCGCAGAGTAAAGCGATGCGCCAGGTAGCTTCGAAATTAAGGTTAGATTTAGCGCAGTACCGTGAACTGGTGACTTTTACTCAGTTTGGCACGGATTTGGATAAAACTACGCGGGCACAGTTAACCCGCGGGGAAAGAATGGTAGAGGTTCTAAAACAGGTGCAGTATGAGCCGTTGGAGGTAACCAAACAGATTATTATTATTTATGCCGGGACCAATGGCTATTTAGATGATCTGCCGGTGACTGCGATTAAGAAATTCGAGCATCAACTGTATAAGTTTATTGAGCAGAAATATCCGAATATTTGGGTGGAGATTGAATCCAAGAATGATTTAAGTCAGGATTTAAGGGATAGATTGTCCGCTTTGATCTGTGAATTTAAAAAAGAATTTCTAGCGCAGCCCTAATACATATGGCGCAATCTATAAAACAGATAAAAAATCGTATTCGTAGCGTGGAAAATACTAAAAAAGTAACCTCCGCCATGCAGATGATTTCTGTGGCTAAGCTGAATCGTATTCAGGATCAGTTGTTTGTTTTGCGCCCGTATGCTGTAAGGTTGGAAAATGTTATGCATAATTTGGCGGCTCAACCGCAAGAGAAGGCATCCGGATATTTTAAAAAAGATCCTGCCGGAATTGATTGTGTGTTAGTTTTAATAACTTCTGACAGCGGATTATGCGGGATGTATAATCAGAATATTTTACATGCCGCGCAGGATTTTTTAGAAAAGAATAAAGCTAAAAAAACAAAACTAATTTTAATCGGGCAGAAAGGTTTGAATTATTTTCGCACCAGGCAGCAGTTAATATTGAATTCGTATGCCGGATTAAATGCAAAATTTAAACAAGATTTCTGCGATCAGTTTACGGCCCAGTTAAGCCAGTTGTTTTTAAGCGGCCAGGCGGGATCGGTTTATTTAGCGTATACTTATTTTGAGAATTCTCTTGTTCAGCGGCCGGTTATTGAACAGTTCTTGAGTATTCAACCTAAGGCCGTTAAGCCGCTTGAGTATCTTGCTGAACCGGATTTAAAAAGTATCCTTGAGGATTTGATCCCGCAGTACCTGAAGATTAAAATGCAGCTTGTTTTGTTGGAATCCTTTACTTCTGAATATGCGGCCAGGACAGTGTCGATGAAGACGGCGACGGATAATGCTAAAGAGCTTTTGGAAGGATTGGTGCTTTACAGGAATAAAGTCAGGCAGGCGGGAATTACCCAGGATATTTTAGAGATTACTTCATCGGCGGAAGCATTACGAGGATAAAATTATGGCAGAAGGACAAATACTTCAAATTATCGGGCCCAGTGTAGATATCCGGTTTCCTGAAAATGAGGGGCCGCAACTTTTAAATGCAATTAAAATTAAGGAGAATGGGATCGACCTTACTCTTGAAGTTGCTCAGGATATTGGGAACAATACGGTGCGTTGTATTGCTTTGGGCTCAACAGATGGGTTGGTGCGCGGGATGAAAGCGGTTGATACCGGCAGCCCGATTACTGTGCCCATCGGTAAACAAACTTTAGGCAGGATATTTAATCTTTTAGGCGAGCCTATCGACGGCCAGGGTGCGCTGGAACATCCAGAGGCCCGTAATCCCATTCACCGTACTTCGCCAAACTTTGAAGAGCAGTTACCGATAGAAAATATTTTAGAAACAGGATTAAAGGTAATTGATCTTCTGGCGCCGATTCCTAAGGGCGGTAAGGTTGGGTTATTTGGTGGTGCCGGAGTAGGTAAAACCGTGGTGGTGATGGAATTGATCCGTACGATTGCCACAGAGCATGGCGGAGTTTCTGTTTTTGCCGGGATTGGCGAGCGCACCCGGGAAGGTAACGAGCTTTGGCTGGAATTGAATGAATCCGGAGTAGTGAAAAATAGTGCCTTGGTATTTGGGCAGATGAATGAACCTCCTGGAGCCCGTTTACGTATTGGTTTGTCCGCTTTAACCATGGCCGAATACTTCCGTGATCAGGAAAGAAAAGACGTGCTTTTGTTTATCGATAATGTTTATCGCTATATTCAGGCCGGTAGCGAGGTTTCTACGCTTTTAGGCAGGATGCCTTCGGCGGTAGGGTATCAGCCCAACCTTTCTACGGAAGTTGCTCAATTGGAAGAGAGGATTGCTTCCACGCGCGACGGTTCCATTACTTCCATCCAGGCGGTATATGTTCCGGCGGATGACTTAACCGATCCTGCTCCGGCGGCGGTGTTTTCACATCTGGATGCCAAAATAGTCTTGTCCCGCCAAATCTCCGAGCTGGGGATTTATCCGGCGGTTGATCCGCTGGATTCTAACTCCAGGATTATGGATCCGCGGCTCCTGGGGGAAGATCACTATAACACGGCTTTAGCGGTACAAAAGATCCTGCAGCGTTATAAAGATTTAAGAGACATTATTTCCATTTTAGGTATTGATGAACTATCCGATGAAGATAAATTGACCGTGCAGCGGGCGCGCAAGGTGCAGAGATTTTTCTCTCAGCCATTTTTTGTCGCGGAAAATTTTACCGGGATCAAAGGTAAATATGTAAAATTGGAGGATACGGTAAAAGGGGTAAAGATGATTCTAAGCGGCGCTCTGGACGATTTGCATGAGCAGGCATTTTATATGGTAGGCACCATTGAGGAAGCGATAGAGAAGAATAAGCAGCTATCCGGCACTAAATAAAATGGGTATTAAAACTTTTCAAGTAGGTATTTATTCCAGCAGTAAAATAATCTACGAAGGCAGGGCGGTTTCTTTGGTTGTCCCTGCCGAGTCAGGCTTTTTGGGTGTCCTGGCGGATCATGCTCCAATAGCGGCTAAACTATCTAGCGGGAAAATTACCATCCGTACCCCGGAAGGCAAGGTTAATCTAGTGGATTCATTCCCGGGGGGATTTCTGGAAGTGGCGCGTAACCAGGCCACATTACTTTTATAAAATATTCTTGACAAGCTTTCCGGTATTTGTTATATTAACTTTGTTATTGTGAAAAATGGAACAATATGATTACTAATAAAAACTGCATCATTCGGCTCTCTCGATATAAGAACGCTCTTTATAGATTACAGGCTTTAGGTTTTGTGAAAGTTTTCTCAGATAACCTGGCAGATTCTGTGGGAGGCACCGCTTCTCAGGTCAGAAAAGATTTTTCTATTTTTGGTATTTCCGGGAATAAAAAAGGCGGCTATCAGATTGATTCTTTGCTGGAAAAGCTTAACAGTATTCTGGGTAAAGATCAATTGCAGAAAGTTTTGGTGGTAGGCGCCGGGCATATTGGCAGCGCACTGATGCGTTACCGCGGATTTGAGAAAGAAGGGATTAAAATAGTCGCCGGATTCGATATTGATCCTGCTAAAATTAATCGTTCTAATCCTGTTCCCATACTGCCATTAGATGAGGCTAAAGCTTTTATAAAATCTAACCAGATCCGCATTGCTATTTTAGCGGTCCCGGATATTGCGGCGCAATCGGCGCTGGATTTGATTTGTGCGGCGGGAATAAAAGGGGTGTTAAATTTTGCTCCGCTTAGGCTCAAAGCCCCGGATGGCAGTATTGTGAATAACGTAAATTTAGAAATTGAACTTGAAAACCTGATTTATTTCGTGAACGTAGCGGAAAAGACCAAATAAAATAAAGGTAAGGAAAATAAAATGGTTGAAGAAAAAAAGAGCATGCAGGAAGAGATCTTTAGCTTAGTGAACAAGTGGAAAAATAAGGAAGGCAATCTGATTATGATCCTGCATGAACTGCAGAATTATTACGGCTATGTTCCGCGCCCGGCGGCATTAGAGCTTTCCCGGGTTTTGCATACCCCGCTGGCCAGGATCTATGAAGTAATCACTTTTTATAATTTTTTTAAATTAGAACCTCCCGGAAAGCATACGATTTCTTTGTGCCTGGGGACTGCCTGTTATTTAAAAGGCGCAGCCGTTTTGCTTAATGAAATCAAGGGGTTATTAAATATTGAAGAAGGCCAAACCACTAAAGACGGGCTTTTTCAATTAGATGTCGTGCGTTGCCTAGGCTGCTGCGGGTTGGCTCCGGTAATTAAGATTGACGATAAAATTTACGGCAAAGTGCAGAAGAATCAGGTAATGGGTATTCTTTCCGAATACGGTAATCATAAGAAAGAGGAATAAAATGGCAAAGCTTATGAAAAATGATTTAGACAGAATAAAACAAGCACACCAGGATACCGGCAAGGATTGGATTAAAGTTGGGATGAGTACCTGCGGGATTGCCGCCGGAGCAGATAAGGTCTACGATCTTTTTGTGGAAGAAGTTAAGAAAAGAAAACTGGATATCCAGATTAAAAAATGCGGTTGCCAGGGGATGTGTTATTCCGAGCCTCTGGTAGAAGTACGCGTGAAAGGGTTGCCGGAAGTTATTTACGGAAGAGTTGATAAAGAAGGAGTAATGAAAATCTTAGATAAACATGTCTGTGCCAATACGTTAGTTAAAGATTCTATTTATGAACTAAGGACAAAGAGGTAAAAATAAATGGATACAAAAATAGTTTTTATCAAGGATACTAATACGAAACTCGATACGACCAGGGATTTTTACGCCCACTTTTTGAATCTATTGCGTGAAAATGCCCTTGAAGATAAAGTGCAAGTAGTGAGGATTGCGGATATCGGAATTTATGATCAGGGTTTAGTAGTGAAATTCCCCGATGAAAATATTATTTATGCTAATGTGCAGGATAAAGATTTAAAAGATATTATCGCTCAAACAATAAAAGAGGGAAAAGTAATTAAAGAACTGTTGTTTAAGGCGCAGCCCAAGCAGTTAAGAATTGTTCTGCGCAATTGCGGGGAGATAGACCCGGAAAATATTGATGAGTATATTGCTCAAGACGGATATCAGGCGCTAGCCAAGGTGGTTAGTGATTATAAGCCGGAGCAGGTGATTGAAGAGCTAAAGAAAAGCGGGTTAAGAGGCAGGGGGGGTGCAGGATTTCCTACATGGCTTAAATGGAAGCTTACGCGTGAGACTCCGGAGGCGCAAAAATATGTGATTTGTAATGCGGATGAAGGCGACCCGGGAGCGTATATGGACAGAGGAGTCTTAGAAGGTGACCCGCATTCGGTTATTGAAGGATTAATCCTGGCAGGATATGCGATTGGCGCATCAAAAGGATATTTTTATGTGCGCGCTGAATACCCCTTGGCGGTAGAAAGGGTGGAGAAAGCGTTAAAACAGGCGTATGATTACGGTTTTCTGGGTAAAAATATTTTAGGCAGTAATTTTAGTTTTGATATCGATATACGTTTAGGGGCTGGAGCATTTGTTTGCGGTGAAGAGACCGCGTTAATTGCTTCTATTGAAGGCCGCAGGGGAACCCCGCGTCCGCGTCCGCCGTATCCTTCGGTAAAAGGTTTATGGGATAAGCCGACCGCAATAAATAATGTGGAGACTTTGGCTAATATCGGGCCGATAATTTTAAAAGGCGGCTCCTGGTATGCTTCTATCGGCACCGAAAAATCAAAAGGCACTAAGGTTTTTGCTTTGACCGGTAAAGTGAAAAATTCCGGTTTAGTGGAAGTACCGATGGGAATTACTTTAAGAGAGATCGTTTTTGATATCGGCGGCGGGATGCTTTCAGATAAAGGGATTAAAGCTATCCAGACCGGAGGCCCTTCCGGCGGAGTTATTCCTAAGGAATATTTGGATACACCGGTAGATTATGAGAATTTGCAGAAGTTGGGCTCGATTATGGGCAGCGGCGGGATGATTGTCATGGATGAAGATGACTGTATGGTGGATATCGCCAAATTTTACCTGGGTTTTTGCGTGGATGAGTCATGCGGTAAATGCGTGCCTTGCCGTATCGGCGGTTACCAGATGCTTTCTTTGTTAAATAAGATTACTGAAAGCCAGGGCAAGATTGAGGATTTAGATAAGCTAAAAAGAATTGCTTTAGCGATGCAGAAAGCTTCACTTTGCGCTTTGGGCCAGACTGCTGCCAACCCGGTAGTTTCCACAATAAAATATTTCGAAGAAGAATACCGGGATCACATTGTTAATAAAAAATGCCGTTCGCATAAATGTAAACACCTGCTTAATTATAATGTTATCCAGGATAAATGTAAGCGCTGCCGGGTTTGTGTGATTAACTGCCCGGTGAACGCCATTAGCGGGGATAAAGAAGCCGGTTTTTTTGTCGATCCAAAAACTTGTATTCGCTGCGGTAAATGTTTTGAAGTCTGTAAATTCAATGCTATTGCTAAGGAGTAGTTAAATGATTAAAGCCAAGATTAATAATCTGCCGGTCGAAGTACAAGAGGGCGAATCTATCCTGGATGCGGCCAAAAAAGCCCAGATTAAAATACCCACACTTTGTAAACATCCGGATCTTCCTGCGGGTGCCGGATGCGGTTTATGTATTGTAAGGATTAAAGGTACGCCTAAGATGCTGCGGGCCTGCTGCACGCCGCTGGAAGAAGGCATGGAGATTACTACGCATGATCCTGAGATTGTTGCGGTGCGCCGGACCGTTTTAGAGCTGATTCTTTCCAACCACCCTAATGATTGCCTGCAATGCGGCCGGAACAATAACTGTGAATTGCAGACGTTGGTGGCGGATTTCGGTATCCGGGAAGAGTCTTTTCAAAAATTCCTTCCGGACGTGGCTAAAGATGATTCCACGCGCACAATCGTATTGGATGCCCAGAAATGTATTCGTTGCGGCCGATGCGTTAAGGTTTGCCAGGAGATGCAGAATGTCTGGGCACTTTCATTCTTAGAGAGAGGTTTTTGTACGCGTATTTCACCGGCCGGAGATATAAAACTGGCGGATTCACCTTGTATCAGGTGCGGGCAGTGTTCGAACCATTGTCCGACGGGAGCGATTGTTGAACAGGATGAAACAGCCCGGGTCTGGGAGTTATTACAGAACCAGGATAAGTATTGCGTAGTTCAGATTGCTCCGGCAGTCCGGGTAGCCATCGGGGAGGCATTCGGTTATCCGATCGGCACGAATTTAACCAAGAAATTGTATGCCTTACTTAGGAGGTTGGGATTTAAGGCGGTTTTTGATACAAATTTTGGCGCGGATGTGACGATTATGGAGGAGGGCAGCGAATTCATCCAAAGGTTCCTGCACGGTAAAGGCACGTTGCCTTTGATTACTTCCTGCTGCCCGGGTTGGGTGGATTTTATGGAAAAGTTTCATCCGGATATGGTTGATCATTTTTCAAGCTGTAAGTCTCCGCATGAGATTGTCGGGGTTTTATCCAAGACATATTATGCTAATAAGAAGAATATTGATCCTAAAAATATTGCGGTGGTTTCTATTATGCCGTGTACGGCTAAGAAAAATGAAATTATCCGTTGTGAAGAAATGTATGCTTCCGGATGCCAGGATGTGGATGTGGCTTTGACGACCAGGGAATTAGCCAGGATGATTAAGCAGGCAGGTATTGATTTTGTAAATTTGCCTGATGAGGACCCGGATCATTTATTGGGTGATTATACCGGGGCGGGGGTAATTTTTGGCGCAACCGGCGGAGTTATGGAAGCAGCTTTAAGAACCGCATATTTCCTGCTTAATGGCAAGAATATGCAAAAAGTTGAATTGAACCAGATTCGGGGTTTAGAGGGAGTCAAGGTTGCTGAAATTCCGATTAACGGTAAAAAGATCAGGGTAGCCGTTGCTCACGGTTTAAATCATGTGGAATATGTTTTGGATAAAGTGAGAGAGGCGGAGAAAAACGGCGAGGAGATGCCGTATCATTTTATCGAAGTTATGGCTTGCCTGGGCGGTTGTGTCGGCGGCGGTGGTCAGCCATATGGGGTAACCGATGAATTAAGAACAAAACGCGCAGCCGGTATTTATCAGGATGATCAAGGATCGAAATTGCGGTGCTCGCATGAAAATCCTTTTGTGCAGCAGCTTTATAAGGAATTTTTAGGTAAACCGCTGGGCGAGAAGTCTGAACATTTACTGCATACGCATTACCAGGCGCGCCCGGTTTACGCTAAGTAATTTTGTTTTTAGTATCCTGCGGGAAGGAGTGATTTAGCTCTGAATCCAAGGGGATGGGAATTTTTAAAATCCCAACCTTTCTGCAGGAAGTTAAGCAGAGGGGTTGGGATTTATTGTTTAGGGGACTGGCACCCAACGCTTAGAGGAATTGCGTTGGTGTCCGCCTGGTGGCGGAGTTTTTGTGTGTTTATATAATGTCCGCGCAATACCGATTAGCGCGGAGTGTCATTTAATAAAGGAGGCAGATATGGAAAAACGTTTAGGTTTTGTGGGGATCATTATTCATGACCGTAAGAATGCTGCGCCGCTGGTGAACAATATTCTAACTGAGTTTGGTGATTTGTTCGCCGGCCGTATGGGTATCCCGCATATCAAGAAGGATTTAAGTGTAATTGTATTAATTGTCAATACCACTACCGATGGGTTAGGCGCTTTGACTGGTAAGTTAGGTAAAATTCCCGGAGTTTCAGTGAAATCGGCTTTGAGTAAATCCGAATAAGAGAAGGGGATAGTGAATTCATGAAATATATTAATGAAGATAAAATAAATAATCTTTTAGCTGATTCAGCTGCTGTTGATAACCGGCAGTTAGAAAATATTTTGGCGAAGGCCAGGTTGCTTAAACGCCTGACGCTTAAGGAGTCTGCTTTGCTGCTGGCGGCCCAGGAACCCGGGGATATTCAAAAAATATTCGAAACCGCAAGCTATGTAAAAGATACAATTTATGGAAGAAGAGTTGTCCTGTTTGCCCCGCTTTATATCAGTAATCTTTGCGCGAATAACTGCCTTTATTGCGCGTTTAAATCCGATAATTTATTGATTAAACGCAAGGCTTTGACTGTTTCGCAGATTAATGCAGAAATTGTCTGGTTGTTAAAACGCGGACATAAAAGAATATTGATGGTTTGCGGTGAACAGGCGCCTCAGGGGAAAACAGGGATTAGTTATTATCTTGATGCGGTTAAAGCGATTTACGCCGCCCAAGCAGATAAAAACAGAATTAAAAGAGTTAATGTTAATTGTGCGCCGTTAACCGTTAGCGAATTCCAACAGCTCAAGGCAAGCGGTATCGGTACTTATCAGATATTTCAGGAAACTTATCATGAAAAAACTTACCGCCTGATGCATCCGGCAGGGCCTAAAAGTGATCCGGATTACCGGATTACCGCCCCTGACCGGGCATTTAAAGCAGGTATCGATGATATCGGGATTGGAGCACTTTTTGGATTATATGATTATCGTTTCGAAGTTTTAGGTTTGCTTAGCCATATTGAACACCTGGAAGAGGAGTTCGGTATCGGTCCGCATACTATTTCTGTGCCGCGGATCGAACCGGCAGAAGGCTCGGATTTGTCGCTTTGCCCCCCGTATAAAATTTCGGATGATGAATTTATGAAAATCGTGGCGGTGCTGCGTCTTTCTGTGCCTTATACCGGGATTATCATGTCTACCCGTGAAAATGCCCTGATGCGTGATCGATTGTTGAGTTTAGGGGTTTCTCAAGTAAGCGCTGAATCCAATACTTCTCCCGGAGGATATTCTGCCAGCGCCAACACCCAGGCAGGCAGGCAGTTTTCTCTTGGTGATCAACGCAGTTTGGATGAAATTGTTGGAGCTTTGATTGCACATGACTATATTCCCAGTTTTTGTGCTGCTTGTTACCGTATGGAGAGAACCGGAAAAAGTTTTATGGATTTAGCCAGGCCCGGGACGATTAAAGGTAAATGCAGTATGAATGCTTTAATTACTTTACAGGAATACCTGGATGATTTTGCTTCCAGCTCTGTAAAGGCGGAGGGCTACAAAATGATCAGCCGCTATTTTAAACAATTAGACGCTGTAGATCAAGACAGGTTAAAACTTTTTTTTGCCCATGTAGCGCAGGGAACGCGGGATGAGTATGTCTAAAATTAGTACCCTATTAGATAGAATTTATGAATCTGATTTACCTTCAGGCGCCGATCTAGAGCAGGCTTTGGCTTTAGAAAATCAAGCAGAGTTGGATGAGTTGTTCGGTTTCGCTGATCAGGTCAGGGAAAAATATTGCGGAGGCGGCATATTTTTACGGGGGATTATTGAATTTTCTAATTTTTGCGATAAAGAATGTTTTTATTGTGGAATCAATAAAAATAACCGTAAGCTTAGCCGTTACCGGATGAAAGAGGATGAGCTGCTCAAAAGTGTTGAATATTTGGCGTCAGCTCATATTAAGACCGTGGTTTTACAGTCCGGAGAAGACCAGGACTTGGATCCTTTATGGTTAAAGGATGTGATCAGCCAGATAAAATCCAGGTTTGGTTTAGCAGTTACCATTTCCGTGGGAGAAAGAAGCGCAGCGGATTATCAGCTTTGGAAGCAAGCCGGAGTAGACCGGTATCTGCTTAAAATGGAAACTTTAGACGAGGATTTGTATAATTCGATGCATCCTAAGATGAGTTTTAAACAGCGCTTGTGTTGCCTGGATAATTTGCGTAAGCTGGGCTACCAGGTGGGCACAGGAAATATTATCGGACTTCCCGGGCAGAGTCTGAAAACTATCTCTCGGGATATTCTGTTTTTTAAGCAGGGCAATTTCGATATGTTGGGGATTGGGCCATTTATCCCGCATCAGGAAACCAGGTTTTCGGTTTTTCCCGGCGCTCAAGCCTTGTTGGTTTTGAAAACCATTGCTCTTACCAGGATAGTTACTAAGAATACACATCTTCCCGCTACTACTGCTTTGGGCAGTTTGGATCAAGATTATCGTCCGGCAGGATTGAGGTGCGGAGCCAATGTGCTGATGCCGAATTTTACGCCGCAGCCTTACCGCAAACTTTATCAGATATATCCGGGCAAGAAATGCATTGATGAGCCGGTGGGCTCCTGTAATTTTTGCCTGGAGAGTATGTCCAAAGAGAACGATCGATTTATAGATTATGGACAAGGTGATTCTTTAAAATTAAGGAAGGTGGGCTTAAATGTATAAAACGCCAGCAAGTAACAGATTGCATATCGGGATATTTGGTAAGAGGAATACTGGAAAATCCAGTTTGATCAATGCCGTTACCGGGCAGGAGACAGCGATTGTTTCAGAAGTCGCCGGCACGACTACTGACCCGGTATATAAGTCAATGGAGATTTTACCGATTGGCCCGTGTATGTTGATTGATACTGCGGGTATTGATGATCAGGGTATCCTGGGTGAAGAGAGGGTGAAGCGTACTTTAGTAGTATTAAGAAAAACAGATCTGGGGATAATCGTGGTGGCTCCGGATACAATGATTAATGATTTTGAAGAAGAATTGATTAAAACATTCCGCATGAAGAAATTGCCGTTTTTATTTGTGATTAATAAATGTGAATTACCCGGTAATACCGCCCAGGATTATTTAGAAAGTAATAAGCTTCCATTTATCAGGGTAAGTTCAAAAACCAAGCAGGGAATCGAGGATTTCAAAAAAAAGCTTATGGAGATGGCCCCCGGGCATTGGTCGCCGATTCCTTTGGTAGGAGATATTATTAATCCTAAAGATGTAGTAGTTTTGGTTTGCCCTATTGACAGCGCGATGCCGCAGGGCCGTTTGATTCTGCCTCAAGTGCAGGTTATGCGTGATTGCCTGGACAATAATGCGGTTGCCTTGGTGACCAAGGAGACTGAACTGCTAGATGCCCTTAGGGCTTTAAAAGCACCACCCAGATTGGTAATTACTGATTCGCAGGTATTTGAAGATGTGCGCGATATGCTGCCGCAAGAGATTCCGTTGACTTCATTTTCTACCATATTTGCCAGGCATAAAGGGGATATTAATGCTTATATTCATGGCGTATATGCCCTGGAAAATTTAAAAGATGGGGATGAGATTTTAATTGCTGAGGCTTGCACGCATCATGTGCAGCCGGAGGATATCGGCCGCAGCAAGATTCCTACCTGGCTGTTGAATTATACTAAAAAAGACCTGCATTATGAAGTGACTGCCGGCGGGGATTTTCCGGAAGATTTAAGCCGTTATAAGCTTATCATTTCCTGCGGCGGCTGCATGGTAAACCGGGGTGAAATTATGCATCGTATACAGAAAGCGAAAGAGGCGCATATACCAATTACTAATTACGGGATATTGATGGCTTATCTTTCCGGTATTCTTAAACGGGTCGTTGCTCCATTTAAAGGCGGATTGGTGGAGTTGGATATGGAGTTTGACGCATTCGACGACGCTCAAAAGTCGCATTAAAATTCAGAATAAATACACGTCACTCAGCGTCAACCCTGAGCAAGCTTTCTCAGATTAGTGTTACTAAATAAGACAGAATAGAGCGCGTCGAAGGGTTTGACAAAGGCTGTATAAAGTAGTATAGATATAATATTAGAAGATAATTTATTGAAGATTATTAATTTGATTATTGTGGCAGGCAACCTAAGCAAAAATAGTTTAATATGAAAATTATTTCCAAGGAGATTATTGCTAATGCAGCGGGGGTAAAGATTGTTAAGATGTCTTTGCTTTCCCCGGAAATCAGCCGTAAAGCTTTCCCCGGGCAATTTGTGGTTGTGATGGTTAATGAAAAAGGAGAAAGAATTCCTCTGACCATTGTGGATACCGATAGCGCTGCCGGTATTTTTAGCATTATTTTTCAGGAAGCAGGTTTAACCACCAAGGTTTTAGGCGCGCTTAATGTTGGCGATAGGCTATATGCTTTGGTTGGGCCGCTGGGGCATGCCACAGAAATAAAAAATTACGGAAAAGTTATTTTGGTGGGCGGTGGAGTAGGGATTGCGGAAATTTTACCGGTTGCCCGGGCATTAAAACAAGCGGGCAATTACCTGGTCAGTATTCTGGGGGTAAAAAATAAAGATCTGCTTATTTTAGAGAGTGAGCTTAAAAATACCAGTGACCAGCTTTATATTATGACGGATGATGGTTCTGCCGGCAGGAAGGGTTTTACTACTGATATGCTCAGAGAGTTGTTGAGTAAGGATAAATATGATTTAATTTATTCCGTCGGGCCGATTCCGATGATGAAAATGGCAGTGCGTATCAGCAAGGAATACCAGGTTAAAACATGGGTGTCCTTAAATGCCCTGATGGTCGATGCTACCGGGATGTGTGGTTGTTGCCGGGTGACGGTTTACGGCCAGGTAAAGTTTAGTTGTGTGGACGGCCCGGATTTCGACGGTCAGGGAGTAGATTGGGAGGAACTGGAAAAAAGGAATAAGGCATATAGTGCGCAAGAGAAACATATCTGCCATCATTTTCCCGCTACTGAGACCCAGTAAAAATTATGAAAAAAATACCGATAAAGGCCCAAGAAGTCAGCCCGGCAGCCCGGGTGGGTAATTTTCAGGAGGTAGTAACAGCTTATTCCGAAGAGGAAGCTTTGTCGGAAGCTTCCCGCTGCCTGCAATGCAAAGAGCCGCTTTGTATTGGCGGTTGCCCGGTAGGCATCGATATAAAAAAATTTATTTATCATATTACTCAAAAAGATTATGCATCCGCATACTTTAAGATTAAGGAAAAAAATAATTTCCCTTCGATTTGCGGCAGGGTTTGTCCGGCGGAATATCAGTGCCGTAAAGCTTGCGTGTTGACCAAAAGAGGATCTTCTTTTGCTTCCGAGCAGGCAATCAATATACATTTTCTGGAACGTTTTGCCGGAGATTATGGTAAGAATAATGATTTGGATACGCCGGTAAAAAAAGAAAACCAGCTTTCTAAATTTAAAGTAGCGGTAGTAGGCTCCGGACCGGCTGGTTTATGTTGTGCCGGCGAGTTAGCGCGTAAGGGAATAAAAGTTGATATTTTTGAGAGCCTGCATAAAACCGGCGGTGTTTTAAGGTACGGCATACCGCCTTTTAGGCTGCCGTGGGATATTTTGGATTTTGAGATCGATTACCTTAATAAATTAGGAGTTAATTTCATTACTAATTTTATCGTAGGTAAAACCAACTCGATTAAAGAATTATTTGAGCAGGGATATGCGAGTATTTTTTTAGGTTTAGGTGCGGGAGTGCCGTCATTTTTGGGGATAAAAGGTGAAAACCTGTGTAATATTTATTCGGTGAATGAATTCTTGACCCGGGTTAATTTAATGTCGGCTTATAAATTCCCCGAGTTTCATACCCCGGTTAATATCGGCAGAAAAGTTTTGATTGTCGGGGGCGGTAACACCGCGATGGATGCTGCCCGGGTGGCGCTTCGGCTGCAGAAGATAAAAGGTATGGCATTGGATGTTACGGTTGTTTACCGGCGCACAGAAGCGGAAATGCCGGCCAGGCGACTGGAAATAGAGCACGCCAAAGAAGAAGGGGTAAAATTTGAATTTTTAGTCCAGCCGAAAGAATTTAGCGGTGATGATCAGGGCCTGGTCAGAAAACTGATTTGCCTTAGATCCCGGTTAGGAGAGCCGGACAGTTCAGGCCGGAGAAGGCCGATTACGATAGAGGCAAGTGAGTTTGAGGTTGATTGTGATCTATGTGTAATCGCTGTAGGTTTAAAAGCAAATCAGGTTTTGATTAATGCCACTGCGGAGTTGGAAATAAATAAAGATTCGGATATTATTGTTGATCCTGCAAGCATGGAGACTTCTATTAAAGGGGTGTATGCGGGAGGGGATATTGTAGGAGGCGAAGGTACGATTATCGAGGCAATGGGGATGGCTAAAAGAGCCGCTCATTCGATCATTGATAGTTTTGGCCAGGCTTAGAGTTTAAGCTTTAGCGCCAAAGAATGATTGGATAAATTGATAGTGCTTGACAATTTTTCTCCGAGTATTATTATGATTGAAGTATAATTTAGGCAGTCCAGATAATCCGGCAAAGTTGCCGGGTATGGATTTTATAAAGAAAGTTAAAGACAAAGACGTCTTGAGAACTCAATCGGACGTCTATTTTTATTACAGAAAGCATAAAATATTCTGTAATGCTGTGAAATCGCCCGAGATTACGATAAGCGGTTTCTTATTTTTTAACCATAACTGCCTTATTTTTAGGCAAAATCTGATTAATATTAGAGAAAGGGGAGACTAACCATGATGCAATGGCCAAAATCAAATGATGCTTTAGGGACAATTAATAGAGGAAATCCCTGCGAAAGCGGATTGTGTACTCTTTGCCGTGTCGATTGTATGGGTAAATGCGAAACTTGGCTTTCTAGTTTAAAAGGCAGAAAGCTTTTGTATCCCCGGGATTATAGTTTTACAACTGCCGGAAGCGCTAATACTACGCATGTCGGGGTTGCTTATAATTCTTTACGTATTAATGGTTATAATTATGGTGCTACCGGCCTTCCTAAAGGGCTTTCTAATTCTGAGGATGAATGTATTTTTCCTAACGTAAATATTGAAGGAGAATTTGGCCAGGCGGTGAAAACTAAGTTTAGGGTACCGGTGATGACCGGCGCTTTAGGTTCTACTTTTGTGGCTGCTAAATACTGGGAATCTTTTGCTACCGGTGCAGCATTGGTGGGTGTTCCGATTGTGGTGGGTGAGAATGTGGTAGGTATTGATAAACAAGCGGAAATTAAAGACGGAAAGGTTATTAAAGCTCCGGAATTAGACCGCCGGATCGATACATTCTTGCGCTACTACGATGGTTATGGCGCCATTATCGTGCAGATGAATGTTGAAGATACCCGTAACGGTGTTGCCGAATATGTAATTAATAAATATGGAGATAAAGTTATTATAGAGTTGAAGTGGGGACAGGGAGCTAAGTGTATCGGAGGAGAAATACAGGTTACCAGCCTGGAATATGCCCAGTTCCTGAAAAAAAGAGGCTATGTAGTTGATCCTGACCCGACTATCCCGGAAGTGCAGGAAGCTTTTAAATCCGGTTCA
The DNA here is from genome assembly GCA_028712375.1 of Candidatus Omnitrophota bacterium. GTDB lineage: Bacteria > Omnitrophota > Gorgyraeia > Gygaellales > Profunditerraquicolaceae > UBA6249. The sequence goes on along the minus strand of JAQTQG010000028.1, from coordinate 3,985 downwards.
ATTAAATCTATCGCCCGCCACAGCCGTTTAGGTTATACGCGCCTTTCCTCGGAGGCGCAGGTGGAAGCGGATTTTATGAAGGCGGTTAAATACCTGCGTAAAATCGGTTACAAAAGAATATCATTGAAAACCGGTTCATACGGTATGGAGGCTTTGGCGATGTCTATAAAATATGCTTCTGAAGCCAAGCTTGATTTATTGACTATTGACGGATCCGGCGGCGGTACCGGGATGAGCCCTTGGAATATGATGGAAACCTGGGGTGTTCCTTCTATACTTTTACATGCTAAAGCTTATGAGTATGCTGAAATCCTGCGTAAAAAGGGGACTAAGGTGGTGGATATGGCTTTTGCCGGCGGATTGGCGCGTGAGGATCATATCTTTAAAGCGTTAGCATTAGGCGCTCCTTATACCAAATTGGTCTGTATGGGGCGGGCGCTAATGATCCCGGCCTATCTGGGTTCAAATATCGAAGGAGTTTTGAATCCTTCGGTCAAAGCCAAGGTCAGCGGGAGTTGGGATAAACTTCCGGCATCCGTAGCGGAATTGGGCACAACGCCGCAGGAGCTTTTTGCCGGTTATTATGATTTGCAGAAGAAGGTTGGTAAAGATGAAATGAAAAATGTGCCTTTAGGGGCAGTAGCGTTCTGGACTTTAGCGGATAAATTAGCTGCAGGCGTGCAACAGTTAATGGCGGGAGCCAGAAGGTTTACGCTTGGGTCCATTACTCGTAGTGACATATTCTCCGCTAATCGTGAAACGGAAAAAGAAACAGGAGTTCCTTTTATTACCGATGCCGCGGATGGGAAGGCCAAAAAGATATTGAAGAGTTAAGTTAAGATCCGGGTGTTAAAATAGGAGCAGCGGCTATTAATCAATAGTTGCTGCTCCTATTTTTTAAAATTTTTCAAAAAGATTGCTTCTTTATTTTACAATTATAGTTGCAAGTGGAATAGTAAAGTTGTAAAATAATCTTCATGAATAAAGAAGAGCTTGTTGAAGAATTTTTCCGCAGTTTAAAAGCCACGCTTACCAATTCTTTTTCTTATCCGAAGAATCACCCTTATTTCATTAAATCTGTAGAAAATTTTAAACTTAAACTTCAGGAACTTCTGGCGGTTATGAATCCGTTTAAAATCGGTGTTACTAATTCCGCAGTCGTAGTGGAAGGCGTGAATTTAACCCGGGTTGACCTCTATAAAGAACTGGCTCAACTTTTACACCGGCGCAAAATAAAAAGCATAGAGATTAAAGCCGGGGTGACCCTTAATGAGTTGATAAGTTTTTTTTCGGTGGTTTCGTTGCAGCAGGATGAGATTATCAAAGGCGGCGGTATTAATGCCCTATTGAGTAAACAGCCGCTGCTTAACTTTACGATTGAAGAGTTGGATTATTCGGTTTTTTTGCACGGCCAAGGCCAGGAGTGCGCAGATATTTGGAGCTATATGCTTAAAGAGGCGGTAGAGAGTAATGATGAGGATAAAATTAATAACCTGGCAGATAATTTCGGCGCTTTAATTAAAGGAGCCAGCCAGGATGATATCTTGCAGGCACAGGAGATGCCGGAGATGATCAATGATTTCCTGGTTTCTTTAAGGAATAAAGATAAAGAAAAGTTTGCTCAGTGCTCAAAAGATATTTTCTTGTGGCTATTGAAAAATAAGCAGTCTATCAATGAAGAGAAACTGGCAAAACTTAGGCTGGTTTTTGATAGTTTAAACCAGGATGATTTTAGCGCGCTTCTGTGGGAGGGGATTTCTCAGGAGGATAATTTCGATGCTTTGAGCTTGCGTCTTTTTTCTAAGATTTCTGAACAAAAGAATACGGCAGGGGTTGGCCAGGCATCCGCAACCAAAGTGGATATTCCCCGGAGTTTAAAAAATAATCCCCGGGCAATTAAGAGGATCCAGAATTTATTAGCGGGTGCCCCGGATGATAATTTATCTGCAGTATACCGCAATACCCTGGAGTCTTTAGTTAGGGGAATTTCTTTTTCCGGAGAATCATTTTTTGACAAGAAGGCGCTTAGAGAGAATTATCGTTATATAGTTTTAAATATACTTTCTGTCGATGAAGATAAAGATAATTTATCATTGGCAGCAGAAATTCTGGAAAGAGAATTACCTGGTATTTTGGAAGATAATGATATTAATTTTTTCAAAGACCTGCGGGCCCAGCTGATAAAAAGAAAAAAAGAGGCAGTAGAGGCATGTATTGATTTGGAAAAGAAGTTTTCCGCTTTTATCGAAAATATCGTTTTGAACCAATCCTTAAGGCCTGAGCAAGAGTACCTTTTGGAAATGGTTTCTTCTCCCGGGCAGGAGGCAGGTTTTTATTTAAATAAAATATTTACCAGTGCAAAAACAGACCGGTATATTTTAAAATTATTTTTTAAACTTTTTCCAGGCAATCTGGATATTTTTTATCAGCAAGTTGAGCAAAAACTTCAGGATATAGATTTCCTTTTCGATTTGGTGGAAGTTCTGGGTCAGCTTGCTTTACCGGTAACCGCCGGAATCCTGGATTATATTTATTCCTCGGTTAATGAATTAATTAAAGTTAAGATTTTGGATATTATGCGTAAATTAAAAAAAGTGGACACGGAATTCCTGATGCGCCAGTTAAATACGGATTCGCCTTCGCTTAGAAAAAATTTGCTTTCTGTTTTAATGCTGGATGCCCAAGGGATGGAGGGGGCTTTGGATCTTTTATTTAAAATTCCCAGTTTTTTCGGCGGTAAGAATGAATTGCTTATTGAAAATATACAAATTGTTTCTGATTTGGGCCTTAGGGAAGCCACCGGCAGGATTCTTGATTTAAGCCGCCGGAGGTTTTTTTGGAATCGGCAGTTACGCGATAAAGCAAAACAGGTTTTAAAGGAGTGGAATGTTAAATAATATTGAAGCAGCTTTTAAAGGGTTTTTTACCTGCCTGCAGGCTCTTAAAATGTATGGGCCGGCACACCCAATGTTTCTGAAATCGCTGGATAGCTCATTTGAAGCTTTTACCAGCGTTTTATCTACACGCCAGGAAATACTTATTGGCATTGTTGGGGAAGAATTGGCTTTTGAAAAGGAGATCCTTTTTGATTTGGCAAAATTCCTGCGCCCGTCTATTCTTTATTTGAAAGAACGTAATATCGAAAGAATCGCGTTTTATAGCGGCTTAAGCAGGGATGAGTTGTGTAAGTTTGTAAGATTTATTGCCCGCCCGAAAGAGGACTTTAAGGGGGATTTGCAGGCTGCCCTTAGCCTTGCCGGAGTAGAGCATATTAGTATCGGTAAGCTTAAAGTTGATCTGCGCCAGGATAGAAGCGGTTTTGTCTTGCCCCAAACGGAACTTTATGATTCTTCCGCAGATGTAGTCGGACAGGCTCTAGATAAAGTACTTAATTCTGAAAAAGTTGATCATCTGGGCCTTGAATTCTCCTTGAGCAATATTATGGAAAATTTAAGCTCGCAGCGTCAAGAAATGCTTAAATTGGCCACTTTAAAAAGGTATGATGCGGAAACCTATACGCATATGCTTAATGTTTCAATTTTTTCCATGTATTTTTCTTCACGCTTAGGCTTCGATAAGGAAGATATTTTGAGTATCGGTATTGCCGGGATGTACCATGATATCGGTAAGCTTTCTATCTCGCGTAAGATATTGCATAAACCCGGGCAGTTGACGGACCAGGAGTTTGGCAGGGTTAAAAGCCATACTTTGTTGGGCGCTGAGATTATGCTCAGGTATGTTAACACGCTGGGGATTTTGCCGGTAGTGGTTTGCTTTGAACACCATTTAAAATATGATTCCAGCGGGTATCCGCGGCTGCCTTTTTTAAGAAAGCAGCATATTGCTTCGTTAATTGTGGCTATTTGCGATGTTTATGATGCTCTTTCGCAAAGGCGTGGTTATAAACAGGATTATTCTCCGGATATAGTTTATGGCATAATGAATAGGGACCGGGGGAGCGCTTTCGACCCTGAGCTTTTGGATA
>JAQTQG010000027.1 GCA_028712375.1 Candidatus Omnitrophota bacterium | reverse complement strand
AAATCCGGCTCGCTGACAATTTCTAACAGAGGAATTCCGGTACGGTTAAAATCCACCAGGCTTTCTTCTGCTTCATGAATAAGCTTTCCGGCATCCTCTTCTAAATGTACCCTGGTAATCCCGATGCGCTTAGGCTTATCCTGACTATAAATATCCAAATATCCGTTTCGCGATAAAGGTAAATCAAATTGCGAAATCTGGTAATTTTTTGGTAAATCCGGATAAAAATAATTTTTCCGGTCAAACTTGGTGTGCTCCTGAATCTGGCAATTAAAAGCCAAGGCCAGCTTAATTGCAGAATTCAATGCCTCGCGGTTGTAAACCGGCAAAGACCCGGGAAATCCCAGACATACTGGACAAACATTAGAATTAGGAGCTTTTCCAAAATCCGTAGAACAACCGCAAAACGCTTTGGTCCTGGTGTTTAATTGTAAATGAACCTCTAGTCCGATGACAGTCTGATATTTCATAATTTAGGTTTAAGCTTATGCCAATCTGTATTTTGTTCAAAAGTATGCGCTACCCTAAAAAGCATTTCTTCATTATAAGGCTTGGCCATAATCTGTAATCCTACAGGCAAGCCATTTTTAGTAAAACCACAGGGAATAGATATCGCCGGTATTCCCGCTAAATTCACGGAAATTGTATAAATGTCGGAAAGATACATTTTTAAAGGATCCTGCACCCTCTCTCCAATCTTAAAAGCACTCGTCGGAGAAGTAGGTGTAACTATACAATCGAAATCCTGAAAAACTTTGTCAAAATCCTGCTTAATCAGCGTACGCACTTTAAGAGCGCGTAAATAATACGCATCATAATACCCATGCGATAAAGCAAAGGTTCCCAATACAATCCTGCGTTTAGCCTCCTGGCCGAACCCCTCCGCGCGCGTCAATTTATACATTTGGATCAAATTATCCGTTTGCGCCCGGTAACCATATTGCACTCCATCAAACCTGGCTAAATTTGAGCTGGCTTCAGCAGTAGCGATAATATAGTAGACCGGGACAGCATACTCAGTATGCGGTAATGATACCTGCTGGGCAGTCGCCCCCAAAGTTTTTAACTTGTTTACCGCTTCTTCAATTACCGCCTTTACCTCAAGATCCATTCCGTCTACGAAATATTCTTTAGGTATGCCGATTTTTAAACCTTTAATATCACCGGTTAAACTTTTTGTATAATCCGGAACACTTTGATTTACAGAGGTTGAATCTTGCGGGTCATACCCGCAAATAATCCCTGTTAAAATTGCCGCATCCCGGACATCTTTAGTAATCGGCCCGATTTGATCCAGGCTGGAAGCAAAAGCAATTAACCCAAAGCGTGAAACGCGCCCGTAAGTCGGTTTTAATCCCACTACCCCGCAAAAGGATGCCGGCTGGCGGATTGAACCTCCGGTATCGCTTCCTAACGCCCAAATAGCTTCATCGCTGGCGACAGCAGCAGCTGACCCGCCGGAAGAGCCGCCGGGAACACAATCTAAATTCCAGGGATTGTGCGTCACTCCAAAATATGAATTTTCCGTAGAAGAACCGAAAGCAAACTCATCCATATTAGCTTTTAGCGGAAAAATCGCAGCGCCATTTTCTTTTAATTTTTTAATTACTGTGGCATCGTACGGCGGATGAAAACCCCGGAGAATTTTTGAACAACATTCAGTAAGCATGCCTTCGGTGCAGATATTATCTTTAACCGTAACCGGCAAACCCTTGAGAAAACCTGCGTTGGAATCGAAAGAAAAATCCCCTGTTTCTTTGCCCCGGACATAAGCTTTAACCTTAGGTTCAACTTTTTGCATGCGCGCATAAAGCGAATCAACAATAGCCTTTAGCGTTACCTGCTGGCTTTTTAATTTTTCTAATAATTCGTGTGCGGTAAGCTGGGTAAAATCCATAATTATTCTATTATTTTTGGGACAGTAAAGAAATTTCCTTTCTTACCTGGGGCATTTTCCAGAGCCTTTTCCGGAAGCAAGGAAACATGGGGCACATCCTCCCGCAATACATTACTGATGGGTAAAATATGGCTGGCAGGCTTAACTTGTTCTACATTCAGATTACTAAGCTTATCAATAAACCCCAATATCGCATGCAGCTCACCGGAAAGCTTATCTAACTCATTTGGCTGCAACTCGATACGCGCTAAATGCGCAACATGGCCTATTGTTTCTTTATCTATCGACATAATCCCTCCAAAGTTTTATTATTTTAACATTTTTCTTTTTAAAAGTCAACATTAGCTCTTAAACCTTGCATTTAAAGCTATAAGTTGACAAATTAGCAAAAATGTGTAAAATACAAATAATTAACTAGTAGCCAAAAATGAAAGATAAAACCAAAAACAACCAACCAAAATACTTCCTGAACAAGCAAGGCGAATTTGTAATCGAAAATTACAATTATGCCAAACCATTTGCTAATTTTTTCCCGGGAATTGCCGGAAAATACGGAATTCCCATGTGGGTTTTCTACGTTAACCGCGGCCAATGCATCTGCAGTTTCGGGACCAAAGATAAAGACCATGCCATTATGGAATTTTTCCCGGCGAATAAATCCTGGCAATTCAGCTCAAATCAGGGCTTTCGCACTTTTATCAAAATAAAAAAAGGCAAAACCGACCCGATTTATTATGAACCATTCCATAATGGTTACGCGAACTTGAAATACCGGATCAATAACTGCATGCGCATGAACTCTGCCGAACTTACCCTGGAAGAAGAAAATCACACGCTAGGGATAAAAACACAGGTGAAATATTTTAACATACCTAACGATACCTACGCCGGCTTGACTAGAATAGTAAGTATTGAAAATACCGGGAAAAAAGCCGTCTCACTACAGCTTATTGACGGAATGCCGCAAATTGTCCCTTTTGGCACAAACAATTTTTTCCTAAAAAAACTCGGCCGCACCATTGAAGCTTGGATGAAAATCGATAATTTGGAAAACAATGTTCCTTTTTATAAACTCCAGGTTGACCCTTCTGACCGGCCGGAAGTAGTGCATATCCAAGAAGGCAATTTCTACCTCGGCTTTCATTTTCAAGGCACTAAATCGCTGTTACTTAAGCCTATTGTTGACCCGCAAGCTGTTTTTGGGCAAGTCTCGGATTTTTCTTATCCGGCAAATTTTTTATCAAAAACTAATTTTTCGTATCCAACGGATCAACTAGCGCAAAGCAAAACTCCCTGTGCCCTGCTTTTAATGAATCTGGATCTAAAACCCAAGGAACAAAAAACTTTCTATGCAGTAATCGGCCAGGCGCGCAATGCCAAAACCTTAAATAACTCGGTTAAAAATATTACTAAGCCCGGATACATCCAGGAAAAACTGCAGCAAAATACCGAATTAATTACTGGGCTAAAAAACAATATCCTGACTAAAAGTAGCTCTACGGAATTCAACTTATACGCCGGGCAAACCTATTTAGATAATATTATGCGCGGAGGTTATCCGGAGGTATTTTCATCCGGAGCCGTTTTCTATCTTTATTCGCGTAAACACGGCGACCTGGAAAGAGACTATAATAAATTCCAGCTACAGCCCACCTATCTTTCACAAGGCAACGGTAACTACCGGGATACCAATCAGAACCGGCGCAACGATCTTTGGTTTAATCCCCGGATACAGGACGAAAATATTGTTTTCTTTATGAATTTAATCCAGGCGGACGGCTTTAACCCATTAGTCGTAAAACCGGAAAGTTTCATGCTTAAAGACGGCCCGGAATTAAACCAGATACTGGAATTGTCCGCCGCAGAAAAAGATGCCGAGAAACTAAGTAATTTCCTAAAAAAACCTTTTAGCCCGGGAGAACTTTTCTTTTTTATTGAAGAAAACAGTATCCGGCTGAAAACATCCTACGATAAATTTCTAGACTCCATCCTTTCTTCCGCTCTAAAGATTCAAGAAGCAGAACACGGAGAAGGATTCTGGACTGACCACTGGGCTTATAATCTGGACTTAATTGACAGCTACCTGGGATTATTCCCGGAAAAAATTCAGGAGTTGTTTTTTTACAGAAAAGTATTTACTTTTTATGATAACTCTGAAATCGTCAGGCCGCGAAACGAAAAATACGTTTTATATAACGGCCAGCCGCGCCAGCTGCATTCACTTATGCAGGATAGCAGCAAAAAAGAAATGCAGCGCAAACGGGCAATCAATCCCCACTTTTTAAGGGAATCACACGGGGAAGGACAAATACATCATACTACGTTAATTGCCAAACTTTTATGTCTGGCAGTAAATAAACTGGCTTCTCTTGATCCTTTTGGCGTAGGCATTGAAATGGAGGCCAATAAACCGAATTGGTTTGATTCACTCAACGGCCTGCCTGCCCTTTTTGGCTCTTCCACCTGTGAAACTTTTGAGTTAAAACGCCTGCTTAAAAAGATCGCTCAGGCATTGGAAACTTCTCAAGTAAACCAAATCGAAATCGCCCAAGAAATAAGCGACTTCCTTGAGCAACTACACCCCATATTTAACCTTGAATCATTTACTTACTGGGATAAAAGCAATACTATTAAAGAAAATTATCGACAGAGCATCCGCCTGGGATTCAGCGGAAACCTGGTCAAAATACCTGCCGGAAAATTACTGGATTTTATCAAAGAGGCATTAATAAAAGTTGAAGACGGATTAAACAGGGCATTTGATAAAACCAAAGGGATTTATTATTCTTACTTTATTAACGAAGTTAAGGAATACGATGTCATTAAAGACCACTATGTTAAGCCGAAGAAATTTATACAAGTTCCGTTACCATTGTTTCTGGAAGGCCAGATGCATGCTTTAAGGCTTTCTCAAGATCGCCAAGAAAGCTTAACCCTGCATCAAGCAACTAAAAACAGCCCGCTTTTTGACAAAAAACTAAAAATGTACAAAGTTACAGAATCGTTAAACCCTATGCCGGAAGAAATCGGCAGATGCAGGGTATTTAGCCGGGGATGGCTAGAGAATGAATCAATTTGGCTGCATATGGAATATAAATACATCCTGGAATTATTAAAAAATGGGCTAATCGCTGAATTTTACTCTGAGTTTAAAAACGTACTCATACCTTTTCAAGACCCGCAAATTTATGGACGCAGCATACTGGAGAACTCTTCTTTTCTGGCAAGCAGCGCTTTCCCTGATAAAAACCTGCAGGGAAACGGTTTTGTGGCCAGATTGTCCGGCTCTACCGCTGAATTTTTACAAATTTGGCTGATGATGAACGCCGGAGTTTCTCCTTTTTCGCTTGATAAAACCGGGCAGCTTATTTTAACTTTTCAGCCTAACCTGGCGGGATGGCTATTTGATAAAACCGGAGATTATTCTTTTAATTTCCTAAGTCAAATCAATGTAACTTATCATAACCCAAAAAGAAAAGACACCTATCGCAAAGGGGCTAAAAATGGTGTTTCTATAAACAAGATTATTATATGGGACGGCAATAACCCGATACAATTTAATTCTTCAGTAATACCCGCTCCTTACGCGCAAGCAATAAGGTCACAACAAATTAAGAATATAGATATTTATTTAGGCTAATCCAATAAGCCAGGGGACGGTTCTCTTTATTAAAAATACAAAAAAGAAAACCGTCCCCAGCTTTTTACTAACCCATTTGTTCACTTAATCTCAATGAAGCGGTAAGCTCAATACTTAAGGTATGTACAAACAAAATTTGATAGAAATCCCCGGCATTTACTGCCAAAATACTTCCTTTAATTTTACAGAAAAAATGCTCCCGCTTTTGTTTAGTATTTCTTTCTTTTAAAACATACAAGTACGGTTGGGGGCGTACGGCATCCGCGCTTTTAATCGGCTTAACAATATAAGCAAAATGCCGGCGTACCACGCTATGCACCCCTTCTTTATCAGCAATCTCAGAACTTGCTATTATTTTCCTGCCCCTGGCGGGAAAAGTTAAATTTTTATAGAGTAAATCTCTCATCGCTTTTACCTTAGTTAAGCAGCTTTAAAACTTTTGTAAACTGATCCGCCTAAATAGTCGTTGTTGAATACATTTAAAGTATGCAGTTAAAAAAAACGTAAATCAATACCTTTAGGGTTCAAAAAGAAAGCGTTTTCATCGCAAGGCACATTCAACCCGGTACCTATAGGCGACAGCGGCTATTTTAAAATAAACCAGGAATAAACTTTACTAATTTTTAATTATTTTGTTTTTTAAAATATAGACGGGGTTCTTTGCCGTGAAAAATTCTGGAAAGATTTTCTCTGTGGCGGATAATTACAAAAACAGAAAGCAATAAGCTTATAAAAATAAGTACCGGGGGAATCCTGAATAAAAATGTAAGCACTGGAAAAACAACTGCGCTACAGATTGAAGCTAACGAAACCATCCTAAAAACAAAGAAAATAATAAACCAGGTTAAAATCAATAAACCGATCACGACATTTAAACCGGAGATCTTAAATGCCAAACCAAGCAAAACACCAAAAGTCGTGGCAATCCCCTTGCCACCTTTAAACTGTAAAAACACAGTCCAATTATGGCCACAAATACATAATAGCCCCATCAGAATCCGCATATTCTGCGCTTCTAACAGAACGGGCTTATCTACAAAATAATTTCCGAGAAAAAATACTACTAAAAAACCTTTAAATATGTCTAAAATTAAAACAGCGATACCGGGGACCCTGCCCAGAACACGCAAAGCATTAGTAGCCCCAACATTACCGGAACCAACCTTACGGATATCAATCCCTTTAAGGAGTTTACCAAAAATATAAGCGGTAGGTATCGAGCCTACAAGATAACTAATTAACAGCGCGGCGATTGTCGGCAGCATATAAAATTTTAAACCCTCTCTTTACATAATCAAACCCTGAAATAACCGTGAAAATTACCGCTGGCCACCAAATCAATATCGCCAGCTTCCATTGCAATAAAACGCAAACTACTGAAAGCATTTGAAAAGTCGTGGTCAATTTACCCCATTTGGTAGGATAAACCTCTAAATTCTGCTTAACCATATAAATAACCACTGCCCCCATAATAATAATCAAATCCCGGGAAATGACGATAAAACTTACCCAGAGCGGAAATTTTAAGCTTAAACGGCAAATCGGCGACAGAAATATAAACGCACTGATTAATAGCAGCTTGTCTCCCAGGGGATCTAGAATTAATCCGGCTTTAGATTGAATTTTAGCTTTTCTGGCAATATAACCATCTAAGCCGTCAGAAATAACCCCCAAAACAAATATGACTAAAGCCAAATTCAGCAAAAATGCTCTTTCCGGAGAATAATACAACAGGCAAGCGATAAAAAATGGTACGCTTAATATACGAAATGTAGAAATTTTATTAGCGATATTCATTTAATCACCCTAATCCGCGGAATAGGCCAATAAATAACCATTGCCTGCCCAAGCAAATTATTTTTAGGCACAAACCCCCAATAGCGGCTGTCTTTAGAAGTAGCCGAATTATCACCCAGGACAAAATAGCTATCCTGCGGCACAACTATTTTTTCGCCTGGAGCAGTTAATTGGCCGCGGTTATAATAATAAATCTGGTTAAAAATCGCCTCAGCAGCCGGTTTATCGTTAATGTATATCGAGCCGCCCTTAATCTCCACTACGTCACCGGGAAGGCCTACCAATCTTTTGATAAAATCCTTGCTCTTATCCTCCGGATAGATAAAAACAATCACATCTCCTCTTTTAGGCTGGCGTAATGCCGGAAGCCGCATATTAGTAAATGGAATTTTTGCCCCATAAATAAATTTATTCACTAAAATCAGGTCGCCTTCAATCAAAGTCATGCGCATCGAGCCGGTAGGAATTTTAAAAGCCTGGACCAGGAAAGCCCGGATTACTAAAGCCAAAAGAAAAGCAATAATAATTGATTCAATCCAATCCCGAATTACAGATTTCTTTTTTAAACTCATATTTTTAATATCTCCAAGAAAGCCTCCTGCGGTATTTCAACTTTACCGAACTGCTTTAGCCTTTTCTTCCCTTTTTTCTGAGTTTCCCAAAGTTTACGTTTACGTGTGATATCTCCGCCGGAACATTTACTGGTAGCATTCTTGCCTACAGAACGCACTCGTTCAGAAGCTAAAATCTGGGTGCCGACTGCCGCCTGAATAGTTACCTCAAAGAGCTGCCGCGGGATCAACTCCTTAAGCTTGGAAACTAACAAATGCGCCCGCGATGTTGCTTTATCTTTAAACATTAATGATGAAAAAGCATCACAAATCTGCCCATTTAATAATATATCCAGCTTAACCAACCTAGTCGGAGAATATTCTTTAACCTCATAGTCCATTGAACCATAACCCCGGGTAATGGATTTCATACGGTCATAAAAATCAACGATAATTTCAGACAATGGTATAGAAAAAACTACCTTTACGCGGTCCTCACCTAAATACTCATTAGAAACAAATACTCCCCGGCGGGATTTAGTAAAATCACAAACCGCTTCAATAGAGTCAACCGGAACAATCATTAATAGGCTGGCAAACGGCTCCTGAGCTTCTTGAATATCACCGCTTGCACTAAGCTTCATCGGAGTATCTACTTCAATAAGCTCACCGGATTTTGTTTTTATGCGATAAACTACATTGGGGACCGTAAGAATAAGGTTTAAATCATATTCACGTTCAAGCCTTTCCTGAACAATCTCCATATGCAAAAGCCCCAAGAAACCGCAACGAAAACCCGCCCCAAAAGATTGCGAATTTTCAGGTTCAAAAACAAATGAAGCATCCGAAAGCTTCAATTTATCCATTGCATCGCGTAATTCCGGGAAATCCGCAGGGTTAACCGGATAAATACCGCAAAAGACCAAAGGTTTAACTTTACGATAACCAGGCAAAGCCACAGCACAAGGATTTTTAGGGTCAGTAATTGTATCTCCGATAACTACCTCCCGGGGGTCGCGCATGTTAGCAGTAAAATAACCAACCTCGCCGCAAGTTAAACTGTCCACCGCAGAATATTTCAAATCTTTAAAAACACCCAGTTCCTCTATTTTATAAATTTTCCCCGTATGGAACATTTTTAATTGCGTTTTAGGGGTAATCAACCCATCAATAATTTTTACGAATACAACCACGCCCTTAAAAGCATCAAAACGGCAATCAAAAATCAAAGCTTTAAGCGCTCCATCTTCCTGGCCGCTGGGGCTGGGTATCGTTTCAATAATCCTATCCAATATCTCAACAACCCCCTGGCCTTCTTTAGCCGAAGCCAGAATGATTTCATCTTCTTTAAAGCCTAAAACAGTTTCTACCTGCGCCTTTACCCTAGGCACATCCGCAGAAATTAAATCTACTTTATTGATTACCGGGATAACATGGAGATTGTTTTCCATTGCTAAATAATAATTCGCTACAGTTTGCGCCTCAATCCCCTGCCCGGCGTCAACTACTAATACCGCACCTTCACAGGCAGCTAAAGACTTTGATACTTCATAGGTAAAATCTACGTGGCCTGGCGTATCAATAAGATTTAAAATATACTCCCGGTTAAATTTTTTGGAAAAATAATTCAACCTGACCATCGAGGCTTTAATGGTAATGCCCCGTTCTTTTTCCAGCTCCATGTCATCCAGCAGCTGATCACCTTTATGCCGCTTATCAACTGCTCCGGTCACCTCTAGAATCCGATCAGCCAAAGTAGATTTGCCATGGTCAATATGCGCAATTATCGAAAAATTCCTAAGCAGCGTTCTATCCATTTGTTTTAACCAAGTTAAACATTTTCTCAACCACCTCTTCTATGGAAAGGTTTGTCGTATCAATATAAATTGCATCGGGTGCCTGGCGTAAAGGCGAGGCTTGGCGGGTAGAATCAATTTTGTCACGGTTAGCCAAGTCTTTGGCCACCTCATTTTCGGCAACCTCCTGGCCTAAGCCTTTTAATTCTTTATAACGGCGTTTTACCCGCTCATCCGCAGACGCATCAATAAAAAACTTTTTCTGGGCGTAAGGAAAAACTACCGTACCGATATCCCGACCATCCAAAACACAATCCCCCTTTTCCCCAAACTCCCTTTGCATTTTCACCAATATTTGGCGGACTTCTTTTATTTTAGCAACATCTGAAACAAATTGAGTAATTCTTGGCTGCCGGATCAACAAAGAAACATCTTGGCCATCCAGCAGAACTCTCAACGGCCCATCCGGGTTATTAACTAAATCTATTTTAATCCTGCCTGCCAAACGAATAATCTCTGCTTCATTACCCATCGGAACATTATTTTCCAAAGCTTTTAAAGTCAAAGCCCGGTACATTGCGCCGGTATCTATGTAAAGAAAACTTAATTTTTTAGCTAAAATTTTAGCGACTGTACTTTTTCCTGCTCCGGCAGGACCGTCAATAGCAATAATCATCCTAGCTTTTCCCGTTTTTTCTTAGCTGACTCAAGGATCTTCGTAAGAACTGCTTTATCTTTTTTATCTAAAGCAAGTTTTAATTCAATAAGTTTCTTCTGAAAAGAAGAAATTGCAGGCAATAAATGTTTACGATTACTTAAGAAAATCTGGCTCCAGAGATTGGCATCCGAAGCAGAGATACGCGTTGAGTCATTCAAGCCTCCGGAACTAATATGTAAAAATTCCACCGGGACCGCACCCATCAAAGAAAAAGCTACGGCATGCGGCAGGTGGCTGGTAAAAGCCAGAATCTGATCATGTTTTAGCGGAGTACAAACGATTACCTTAGCGCCCATTTTTTTCCAAAGCAATTTAATTTTATGCAATGAATGCTTGTCAGTTTGTTTAACCGGAGTAAGGACGCAAAGCGACCCTTTAAAAAGATCTGGTTTAATATTAGCAGCCCCCTTCTTTTCCGAGCCTGCTAAAGGATGACAACCGATAAAACCGGGGATCGCTGTGCTTAATCTGGATACAATATTTTCTTTGCTGCTGCCAACATCAATAACAATACAGCTTTTTTTAATTTTCTTTTCTATTTTTAAGGCAAAATCAATGATGGTATCAATAGGCGTAGCTAATACCACCAAATCCGCATCAACAACCGCATCCAAAGACACCCCTATCTCATCGATGGCACCTGCTCTTTTAGCCAGCCGGGCATTTTTCTGCTGGCGGCTAAAACCAATAACCCTGCCGGCTAAATGCTGCTTTTTCAAAGCCAGGCCCAGTGAGCCTCCGATTAAACCCGTGCCGATTATCACAACTTTGTTAAACATTTTCATCCCGCACCTTCTTTTTTGTTTAGTTTATTAAACCATATGATTTTAATAGTTGAATTAATAGAAGGTGCGGGATTCATAAAATTTTTCTTCCTACGGAATCAGCTAAACCTCTTAGCTGATTGACTAAATTATTAAATTTATCCGGAATAAGCGATTGCGCGCCATCAGAAACTGCTTCCTCAGGATGATTATGCACTTCCACAATTAAACCATCAGCCCCGGCGGCAACTGCAGCTTTAGATAAAGCCGGTACCCAACTCCATTTTCCGGCAGCATGCGACGGATCAACAATAATCGGAAGATGTGAAAGATATTTGGCTACCGGGACCGCGCTAATATCTAAAGTATTACGGGTAGAATCTTCAAAAGTGCGTATTCCTCTTTCACAGAGAATTACTGAGAAATTTCCTGCGCTCAATATGTATTCAGCCGACATCAACATATCTTTAACCGTAGAAGCCATCCCTCTTTTTAAAACCACGGGTTTTTTAGTAGCACCCACCTCTTTTAAGAGATTAAAATTCTGCATATTCCGGCAGCCAATCTGTAAAACATCCACATAATCGGCAACTAGCCCCACATCCCGGCTGTCCATAACTTCACTTACCGTAACCAACCCCAACTCCTCGCCAACTTCCCTAAGCATTTGCAAACCGGCTTTCCCTAACCCCTGAAAACTATAAGGAGAGGTTCGCGGCTTAAAAGCCCCGCCGCGCAAAACAGTCGCTCCGGCTTTCTTCACATCTCTGGCGATCTCAAACAAGCCATCAATATTCTCGATAGTACACGGCCCCGCCATAATCACTATTTCTTTTCCGCCGATTTTTACACCTTTGCCTAAATCAATAACTGAATCATCTTTCTTAAATTCACGGGAAACCAAACGGAATGGAGAAAGTACCGGAATAACATTCTCTACGCCCGGAAAAACCTCTAAAGGCGTAACGCGCAAAACATCTTCCGGACCAATCACTCCAATAATCGTTCTTTCTGCGCCTTTTGAAACATGGGCAGCCAGACCCAGAAGGCTTACTTTTTCAATAATATGGTCAATTTGATCCTGATTAGCGTCGGGTTTTAAAACAATAATCATCGCTTATCCCCTTTCATTACCTTACTCAGGACACGTAAAAACCTCTGGTTTTCTTTTGCGCTCCCTATAGTTACACGTATGAAATTTTTTAATCCATACTGGCTCATCTCCCGGACAATCACCCCAAACCCAAGCATTGATTTAAATACTTTCCGGCTATCCATACCGACATCCACCAAGATGAAATTTGCTATAGATGGCACATAACCTACCCCCATTTCCGATAACTGCCGGTAAATAAAATCTTTACCCTCCAAAGTAACCCGGCGGGTTTTTTTCAAGAAAGCATTGTCATCTAAAGCAGCTAATCCGGCAATCTGGGCAAGCATATTAACATTAAACGGCTGCCTGATACGCTCAATATAAGCGTTTAACTCCGGCGAAGCGATTAAATACCCCAAGCGCAACCCCGCTAAACCATAAGCCTTGGAAAATGTCCTAAGAATGATTACGTTCTTTTTTCTTTTTAGGAAACTTAAAGAATCAGGGTAATCACTTACATCAATAAAAGTGTTATAGGCTTCATCAAAAACCACCACCACATCACTCCTCAGGGTATTCAAGAACTGTGTAACCTCATCCCTGGTGACATAGGTACCGGTAGGATTATTGGGATTAGCAATAAAAATCAGTTTTGTTTTCTTATCCACCAATTTTAATAATGCGTTTAGGTCGTATTTAAAGTAACTCAGAGGCGCTTTTTTGACTTTACGGTCATTAACCTGGGCGACAATCTCGTATTCTAAAAAAGTAGTTTCCGAAGTAACGATGTTTTCATCCGGCTCCACAAAAGTTTTAATTATTACATCAATTAATTCATCGGAACCGTTACCCAGAACGAAATTTTCAGGAACCAGGCCAAAAAACTTAGCCAGGCGCTTTTTTAAATAAAAACCCTGCGCGTCCGGATACCGGTTAATACCTGAAAGAGATTTTTTAAGCGCACTTACAGCCTTAGGCGATGTGCCCAGCGGGTTTTCATTAGAAGCCAGCTTAATCACTTCTTTTAATCCCAACTGCCTTTTAGTTTCTTCAATCGGCTTGCCGGGGACATAAGGATTAACGGATAAAACACTTTTACGAATTAACGATTTCACTTTTATTTATTCTCCAATAGGATAAGAACCTAATATTTTTAAATAAGTGCATTTGCTTTCCAATTCTTTTAATGCTTTTTTGATTAAAACGTCTTCCTGGTGGCCCAGAATGTCTACAAAAAAATAATATTCCCAAGCTTTCTTTTTCGAAGGGCGAGATTCAATTTTAGTCAAATTAACCCCGTATTTACGAAAAGGCAGGAGCATTTCATATAAAGCGCCAACCCGGTCCTTAATTGAAAAAAACAAACTGGTTTTATCTTTTCCGGTACGCGCGGCGATATTCTTGCCAATCACCAAAAACCGGGTAACATTATGTAAAGAATCCTGAATTCCACTGGCTAATACCTTTAAACCGTAGACCTTAGACGCCAAAAGCGAAGCAATTGCTGCACTGTTCTTTTCTTCTTTAGCCATTTCCGCTCCCCGGGTGGTGCTAGACACATCGACCAGCTGCGCGTTAGGCAAATTTCTCTGCAGCCAGATCCGGCATTGCCCAAAGACCTGAGGAATAGAATAAACTACGCGTATTTTATTTTTAACGCAGTTAGCCAATAAATTATGCGTTACCTCTAAAATAACCTGCGAGCAAATTTTAAGGTCTGAATCCACAAAAACATCCAAGGTGTGGCTAACCGCGCCCTCGATGGAATTCTCGATTGGAACAACCCCATAATCAGCGGCACCTTTCTCTACCTCAACAAAAACATCAGTAATATTATTGCAAGCGATATAATTTACCTGTGAGCCGAATTTTTTCATTGCCGCTAGATTAGTAAAACTTGCCTGTGGCCCCAAATACGCAATCTTTAATGGCTTTTCTAAAGCCAGGCTGGCAGACATTACTTCCCGGTAGATTGCTTCCAGCGCGCCCCTGTTTAAAGGCCCTTTATTTAATCTGGATATTCTTTTTAATACCTGCGCTTCTCTTTCCGGCACATAAATACACTTGCCGGAGCTAACCTTAATTTTACCGATATCTTTAGTTGCCGCGGCACGCTGATTCAATAAATTAATCAGCTTACGATCAAATGAATCAATTTTTTTACGCAACTTGTCCAGACGCATTTTTAACCTCCAAATCATCCTGGGTGATCGGTTCAATATCAACTTGGGCTTCTTTCTCTTGAGCTAATACCGTAAAATCCTCCATTTTAGGCAGGTCCTGCAGCGACTTCAATCCGAAATGCTCCAAAAACTCCCTGGTCGTACCAAAAACAAAAGGCCTCCCCGGTATCTTCTTCCTGCCGCAAATACGGATTAAGTTTTTTTCAATCAAACTTTTCATTACTCCATCAACATTTACATTCCTTAAAGATTCAATTTCCGCTTTTGTCAACGGCTGCTTATACGCAATGATTGCCAACGATTCAAGGGCAGGCTTAGAAAGTTTTTCGCTATAACGATTCTTAAAAAGTTTTTTCAAAAACGGAGCAAAATTACTGCTGGTGATCATTTGAAAACCTCCGGCAATCTCTACAACCCGGATCCCCCGATTCTGCTCTTCATATTCTTTTTTTAAATCAGCAATAATCTTATTGATGCTGACAGAATCCAGATCACCTAATACTTTTCTTATCTGATCCGTAGTAATTGGTTTCTCCGACGCAAAGATTAACGCTTCTATCGCCGACTTTAAATTATTTTCTTCCATATTTTACCTGTTCACCCTTTTTTGTTTATAAACTAAGTTTAACAATTCTTCCGTTGTTTTTACTTGAGAGTTTATTTCTAAAACTTTTTTAATCATTGCCAGCGCTTCGTTTCTTTTATATTCCAACTGGAGCAAAACATCCAAAGCCTCTTCTGATATATTTTTAGCGCTCGCTTCGCTCGTTTTTCCCTCAATCGCGCGGTCTTGGATCAGACCGAATTTACCAACTTTATTTTGCAATTTAGCCACAATCTCTTTTGCCCTCTGCTCACCTATACCAGGCAAAGATTTTAAAGAATTTAAATCCGCTTCATCAATCGCCTTGGCAATTAATGAAATCGGCCTATTTAAAGCTTTTAATGCCGCACGCGGGCCGATCCCGGAAACCGTAATAAATATTTCGAAAAAGTCTTTTTCTACCTGGCTTAAAAATCCAATGAGAATAGGCGTGCTTTTGGCTTGATCAACCTGATGGTAATGATAGGTAAGCAAAGAAATCCTGCCGTCGGGATCCATTGCTGCTTCCAACCCCTGCATGACACAAGCAGGGATAAAAACTTCATAACTTAAGCCCCCTAAATCCAGGACTAAGTAATTTGAGCCTTTTTCCCTAACAATTCCGGCAATTCGAGAAATCATAATTTTGCCTTAATAATGTAACTATGCGCTATTGCTAACGCCAAAGCATCAGTAACATCCATATACGCGGGCAAGGTTTGCAACCCCAAAGTGTGCATTACCATTCTTTGCACCTGGGCTTTAGAAGCCAGGCCTTTTCCTACCATCGCTTTTTTTATACGCGTCGCGGAATATTCAAAAAAAGGCAACCTTGCCGTAAAAGCCGCCAGACAAATCACCCCTCTGGCTTGGCCTAGAATACAGGCGGTCGCCGGATGTTTGTAATGTGAATATATTTTTTCAAGAACTAGGCAATCTGCTTTTGTATCGCTAATTAATTTGAGTATCCCCTGATATATTTTATTCAAACGCTCCGGAACAGAATCATTAGCCGTAGTCTTAATTATTCCTGCCTCAATCAAAGCCAGGGATGTTTTGCCCACCTGGATGACCCCGTAACCGCTGACGGCTAAAGCCGGGTCAATCCCGACGATAATCATTCCTCGGAAGTAACCTCATTCAAGATTTCATCCGGAATATCGAAATTAGCATAAACCTGCTGGACGTCATCGTGGTCTTCCAAAGTCTCCACTAAAGCCAGAACCTGCTTTGCTTCATGGCCGGTAACTTTAATCGTTGAAGAAGGAATCATGGTTAATTCCGCATCAACCCATTTAATACCTTTGTCCGTAAGCGCCTGTTTTACTTTTTCCAGATCCGAAATCGCCGTATAAATTTCATAAACATCATCTTCATGTTTCATGTCTTCCGCCCCGGCATCCAAAACAATATTCATTAACTCGTCTTCTTTAATGTTTTCTTTGGCTACCGAAATATAGCCTTTTTGTGTAAACATCCAACTAACCGACCCGGCTCCGGCCATATTCCCGCCTTTTTTAGACATAATATTGCGGATCTCGGCAGTTGTGCGGTTTTTATTATCTGTAAGCGAATCAATTAAAATCGCTACGCCGCCGGGGCCATACGCTTCATACATAACAGCCTCATAAACTACGCCGGGAAGCTCCCCAGTACCCCGCTTAATTGCCATCTTTACATTATCCGAAGGCATATTCGCTTTTTTGGCTTTTTCCATTATTGCCCGCAAACGGGGATTAGAATCAGGATTGCCTCCGCCATCCCTGGCTACGACAACTAATTCTTTAATGATTTTAGTAAAGGTTGCCCCGCGTTTAGCATCCGCAATCCCTTTTTTACCCTTATTTGTTTTCCATTTCGAATGACCTGACATAACTCCTCCTTTAGGATTTTATCCAGAAAAATCCTCGCGAACAAAGTGAGCGAGGGCCCTCCTCAATATTTTTATCCAAAACCCTCGGGAACGCAGTGAACGAGGGTTCACCTTAATTTTTATTCACAAAATCCCTGACGAGCGCAGCAAGTCAGGGACCTCATCCTATTAATTTGATTTATAATTATAGCAGGCAGAATAAGCCGGGTTCTGTCTTGATGCGAATCTGCGCATCGATTAGTGGCTATTCCTCTCAATTCCCGCGTTACCACGGCAACTTTAGCAGTTTACCCGAGATTATCTCCCGCTTTCAACGGGAATCGCACCGGATCAGTACGCGCCCTGTAAGCCGCTTGAGCGACGTATAGGGCTCATCTCCTATTCTACCTTGCTCCACGTAGAGATTGCCGCGTTTCACCTGACAACCTTGCGGTTGCTACTCGTCTCTGTGGCTCTTCCCTCACAAATCGTGATGGACCCGTTAAGCTTAAACGGAAATCCTCCGCATACATAATCATACGCGGGACGGGAATTACCCGTTACGTTATCCTCTGGAGCCCGGACTTTCCTCCCCGTATCCGAATTGGATACAGAGCAGCCACATTCTGCCTGCTTGTATTAAACTTTCCTCAAAGTAGATTCAACGGCCTGCGTTGCCAATTTATCAGCTAAACTGTTTTCTTCCCGGGGAATATGATTAACCGAAACTTTTTCAAAACCGGACAGAAGATGTGTTGCCCGGCTGTACAGATTGATTATACCCGGATGTTTAACTTTGTAAATTTTATTTAACTGCCTGGCTAATAATTGACTGTCAGTATTAATCTTTAAACTTTTAGCTTTTAATAATAAAGCTTCTTCCAGCGCATAAATCAAAGCGGTATATTCTGCTACATTATTCGTAGCAGTACCGATATAACTGGAAATATCTTTAATCCGTAATCCGTTTTGATAAATCACTACACCTACGCCGCTGTGCCCGGGATTACCTTTAGATGCCCCGTCAATATAAATTTCTAAATGGCTCATTCCTTAATAAAAAGAATGCGATTACAAACTTCACAAGTAATAATACGTTCGTACATTTTGATTAAATTAATCACCTGAGGAGGCACCAGCATATGGCATCCTCCACAAGAATTATCTTTAACCGCAGCAATAGCTAAACCATCCCGGCTATGCAAAATTCTTTCATACTCCTGCAACAGTTTAGGGTCAATGGCCGGGATAATCTGTTTTCTCTGGGCATCCAATTGGCTTATTTTACCGTTGATTTCTTCGCTGCGTGATTCCACCGCTTTTTTTTGCTGCAAAAAAATCTTTTCCTCTTCTTTGATTTTTAAATTTTCGGAATCAATCTGCGCCTTTATTTTGTCCGCTTCTTCAAAAAAAACAAGGATCGCCTCCTCAATTACTGAACCGTCAGCCTTAGCGTCGGCAATCTGCTGCTGCATCGCTTGAAACTCTTTATTAGTTTTTAAAGAAAAAAGCTGTCCACTTAGTTTTTTTATTCCTTCGGCGTTAGCAGCCAATTCCAGCTCTTTTTCTTTACGCTGTTTTTGTAAATCTAAAGATTGCTTCTCCAAAGCTGCCAAACCCTGTTTCTTAAGCTCAAAAGCAGCCTCCAGGGTTTTAATCTCTTGAGGTTTAGAAGCTTTTTCGATACCTAAAGCATAAATTTGGCTATCCAATTCCTGTAAACTTACTAAACTGGCGATCTCGCTTTTTAAATCTATACTAGGCAATTTCTGGCTCCTTTAAATTATGGTGGGCGCAATAGGACTCGGACCTATGACCTCTACAATGTGAATGTAGCGCTCTAACCAACTGAGCTATGCGCCCTTAAATCTTCAAGTACACGATAAAACCCAGGCTAATTTATAAATGGGCCCACAGGGACTCGAACCGGCCGTAAGGCCGCACCGGCGCAACACCTTTAAGCGCCGGGTGCCCGGACCATTTACCAAATAGGCTATTATCGCGAAAACGCGGGAAAACTTTTTCCCACAGCCTTTTGATCCGTAGCTATCAATACCAGCTAATTTATAAATGGGCCCACAGGGACTCGAACCCCGGACCAATTGATTATGAGTCAACTGCTCTAACCGACTGAGCTATGGGCCCCATAAAATTATTTGACTGTTACAATTTCAGCAGCTAATCAATGATAGTTCAGTTAAATTTATTTATTCCAGCCAGATAAAATAATACTATATATTACTATTTTTAACGATTTTTGGCAAGTTAAAACTTATTTTAAATTGAGGAAAATCTAGCTCTTCTTATCTATAACTTTAAGAAAAGCGTTAACCACTCGGGGGTCGAATTGAGTACCGGAGGACTTTTTTATAATTTCTATAGCTGCGTTCTTAGGAAACGCTTTATGATAAGGCCGGTCGCTAATTAAGGCCTGATATACATCCGCGATGGCGATAACCCGGGCACCCAAAGGAATATCTTCCCCTTTGATTCCGCTGGGATAACCCTTACCATCCCAACGTTCATGATGATAGAAGATAAAAGGGATAAGATCGTGCAAAAACTGAATTGGCCTGATAATATCGGCACCAATCTGAGGGTGCTTTTTAATCTCTTCAAATTCTTTTTTATTAAGCTTGCCTTTTTTAAGGAGGATATTTTCGCTAATCCCAATCTTTCCCAGATCGTGCAACATTGCTGCCTGCTTAATTAGCTCTATATCTTCTTTCGGCAGGTTTAATGCTTTGGCTACTTCAGTAGCAAAATGCACCGTATTCTCAACATGTTCTCCCGTATAATGATCTTTAAGCTCCAAAGTTTTAGCAAATGCAAAAATAGATTCACTTAGCCCCTGCTTAGACTGCCGATGAAGCTTACTAATCGTATTTTTTAAAGTTTTTATCCCTACTGCTTTAGTAACTTTTTCTATCCCCTTATTGAACATACTTTTAACATCTACAGAAGAATACGCCCGGTTACCCCCGCTTTCCTTAGCTTTGTTCAAAAGCACATCCGCTAAATTTACTAAATCCATTCCGTTTTTCGCTCTATCGTCGGGAAAAGAAACTACCGAGAAACTTATCTTTAACTTAACACTGTGTTTTTTATTCCCAAAATTAATAAAGTTTAAAGAATCAAGCAGCCTCTGTGCCATATTAAAAGCAGTGGTGCGGTTTAGGCGGGGCGAAATAATAATAAACTCTTCTCCGCTGTATCTAACCAGTATATCATAGCGCCTAACCATGCGCTTAAGCTGCTTGGCCAGCTGTTTTAAAACTAAATCCCCAAAAGCAATCCCGTAAACATCATTAATTGATTTAAAATAGTCAATGTCTAGCATAATTATCGCTAAATTCTGAGCATACCTTCTGGCCTGATGGAATTCAACCTCAATTGCCTCCTGGAGATAGCGGTAATTATATAACCCGGTATGGGCGTCAATAAGTGAGATACTCTTTAATTTTTCATTAGTCTTGATTAACTCGCGGTTTAACTTATTTTTTTCTATTTCTGAATTTTTACAGCGGTTGGTTTCTTCCAAGAGATCCCGGGTGCGCTCCTGAACTAATCTTTCTAAATCGCTGCGATAACGCTTGAGCTCTTCATCGATTTTATTTTTTTGAGTAATATCCACATTTACCTCGGCAACAAACCAATTACCGTCTTTATCCTGATACGGTATCGTAGTAACTTGTATCGGCCGGTTGCCTTCTTTGGTAAGGATTTCTTCACTAATTACAACTTTTTTTGACCTAAAAGCTTCCTGCACAGCGCATCCGGGGCAAGAACTCTTACGCCCCATAAAATATTCAAAACATTTCTTTCCTTCCCAATTCCCATAATTACGGGCCCAGGCCGGATCCACGTAATGCAAATTAAAATTCTGGTCGATAATATCCAGCCCGGTTTTAGTCACCCCCAAAGTAAATTCTAATTGTTGATGCAATGTTCTTGCTTTTTCTTCAATTTCTTTCCTGGCCGCAATTTCTGCCTCCAGGGATCTTGTCCGCTGCTCAACCAAAATCTCCAGCTTTTCCCGGTAATCCCTTAATTCATTTTCATATTTTTTATTCTGCGTAACATCCCGAAAACTCCACACCCGCCCCACAACCTGATTATTAATCATTTGCGGTATAGAGAACCTGTCAAAAACCCGGCCATCTTTAAAAACCAGGGTATCGGATGATTTTTCTTCAGGGCTATCATACAAACGCTGTACTTGAGAAATAAAAGCTTTGGGGTCGGTTAATTGATTCATAACATATTCCAACAAATCTTTATCATTTTTAGCCAAAAGTAGTTTATCGGGAATATGCCAAAGTTCGAAAAATTTACGGTTACTACTTACAATTTTCCCCTTTAAATCCACCACCAGAATTCCATCCGTAGATGCATCCAGAGTTGCCTTCAATAAAGATAAAGATTGGAGCATTTCATCTTCAATCTTTTTACTTTCAGTAACATTCTCAAAATTGCCCAAAGCGCATTTTCGCCCGCCTAAAGTCATGAGCGCTGAAGTAATATTAACATATAAAACTCCACCGTCTTTTTTCTTAACGGGTATGTTTTTTAAAACAACCGCTTTGCCTTTTATCAACTGGTTAAACTTTTCAATAATCAAAGGCAGGTTTTCTGCAGGATGAATACCGCCGATACCCAGACTTAGCAATTCCTCTTTAGTATACCCCAGCATCTCTTCCAAGGCATGATTACATAAAACAAATTCCCGGGTTGCGACATCCGCAATAGCCATCCCAACATTGGAATTCTCAAAAATTGTCCTGAATTTTTCTTCACTGACCCGCAAAGCCTCTTCGGCATCTTTGTGTTTAGTTATATCACGCACATACTCTATTACGCCAATCAGTTTTTTGGTTTTTTCATCAAACATGGGAAAACTATAAAGATCAAAATACCCCGTAATATTACCATCTTTATCATGCAGCGGAGAAATACTATAGGCGGGCTTCAAGGTTTTAATTGTTTCTTCCACCGGACAATTCGGGCAAAGAACATTTTTACCATGAAAAGCCAAATAACATTTTTTTCCCACCAACGGCATATTATGCTTATGCCATTTTTCTTTAGTAGGATTACACCGGATTACATTCATCTCTGGGTCCAAGACACTTAATCCGTCCTGAATACTATTAAACACATTATTCAAAAAACTCCCCATATCCGCCAGGTCTTTTTGAGCCTCACGGGCAACCCGCATCTCCTTGCGCAAAGCTTCATTAGAACTGGCCAATTCCGCTGTTCTTACTTTAACCCTAAGTTCAAGCTCCGCACGGATATCATTCAACCTTTCCGTCTCATTCTTATGCAGGGTAATATTTCTGGCAATACCGGTAG
>JAQTQG010000052.1 GCA_028712375.1 Candidatus Omnitrophota bacterium | reverse complement strand
CGTAAGGCCCCTCGATCAACAAGGTAACATTTTTAATCCCTGCTTCTTCTCCGGGGAGAATATCAATGGTTTTAACGTTATAACCGCGGCTTTCTGCAAAACGGCTGTACATCCTTAAAAGCATCCCGGCCCAATCACATGATTCTGTGCCGCCGGCACCGGAATTAATACTTAAAATTGCACTGTTCTTGTCGAACGGGCCGCCTAAAAGCACCTGAAATTCCAGCTTGTCAATTATCCCGGCCAGGCTTGCGGCATTGCGGGTTAAATCTGCGATCAAATCCTGATCGTCATCTTTAAGCAAAGGAATAAGTTCAGCCAGGTCCTGGTATTTTTTATAGGCTGACTCCCAGGGCTCAACCGTCGCTTTAAGATTCTTTAACTCTTTGACTATTTTAGTAGATTGTTCGGCGTTATTCCAAAAACCTTCCTGCGACATTTGCTCGCTTAACACATCGATCTGCTGTCTTTTTTTTACAACGTCAAAGATAACCTCTTAAGTTTTCCATCCTTACGCCGATTTCAACCAGTGTTGCTTTAATTTCTTCAACCATATTTATCTCCTAACCTTTGCCCGCTGCGATGCATGTAGCCATCACGAAAGCAGTAAAAATTCTTTATCAAACAAACTAATTTTTCTTTATCCCCCTAAAAGCCAACATAAATTCTTCACGGCTGTCTGCGGCAAGCGCGGCATCTTCCAAAGCCACCTTGCCGTCCTGAACCAGCTTGACCAAAGATTGGTTAAATGATTGCATGCCAAAAACTGCCCCATCATCAATAAACTGCGGGATTTCCCAGATTTTTCCCTCGCGGATCAACCGGCTGATCGTGGAAGTAAGCAGCATTACTTCATAAGCCGGGATACGCCCTGAACCGTCCTTAGCCGGCACCAGGCGTAAAGAAATCACTCCTTTTAATAAAGTAGCCAGCTGATTCCTTATCTCTTGATGTTGATGTGGAGGAAAAAGATTGATCAATCTTTCCACGGTCTGTGAAGCATTAATCGTATGCAAAGTGCTGAGAACTAAAACTCCGGTTTCCGCGGCGGCCATCGCGGATGAAACCGTATCATAATCACGGATATTACCGATAAACATAACATCCGGGCTCTGCAAAGTAAAAGCGCGCAGCGCTACGGAATAAGTAGACACATCAATCCCCAACTCCCGCTGATTGATGATCGACTGTTTATCCTCAAAGGTAAATTCAATCGGCTCTTCCACTGTTAAAACATGCTTCTTAGCATTATTATTTATATATTCCACCATGCTGGCAATCGTCGTCGATTTTCCGCTGCCCATACTTCCGGTTAAAAGGACCAAACCCCGCGTCTCCATGGAGAGTTTTTTTAGTATTTCTGCGGGAAGATTAAGTTGTTCAAATGAAGAAATACTATTGCGGATGTTACGGATAACGATCGACGGCCAATTTCTTTGTGTAAATATACTCACACGGAAACGCCGGTTAAATTCCGGTAAATATACCGCAAAGTCAACATCCAGCTTCTTGCGGAAAATTTCACATTGTTTGGTATTTGCCAATTGTTCGGTAGCCAACATCACATCTTCTATGCTTAAAACCCGGGAATCCATGGGAACAACCTTGCCGCCGATGCGTAAACGGGGTATCCCTCCTGCCCGGAAAAAAAGATCGGAGGCATCCCGGGTGACCATCTCCTGCATTAATTTTTTAATATCCATATGCCCTCCAAACAACTAAATATTAGAATTTTAATATATTTCTATCCTGCATATTCCCGGAAGAAATATGCAGGACTGCGCCAAAAATTGCTTGCCCCGTGTGTTTTCTACGAAAACCCACGGGATTTCGCAAACGTCTAAAAATCAGACGTTTGCTCAATTATAACACCTTATTGCCTTTTAACGTAGGATTAAATTCCATATACTTAGCGAACATCAACCGGGTTTGCGCATCAATTGCCGGGGCTGAACCAATAATTAATATTATAAACGGCACAAAAATCCATTCCAGGATTAAAAGTACATGTTTAAACCAGCTTATTCCTTTGGGCCGGGGCGGCAAGATTGTCCAACTCAAGAATATCCAAGCCAAACTGGTAAATAATGTAAACTTAAACAACAAGCCGGTAATCTTCGGCAGATTATACGCAATCGCCGTCTGGCTGAAAAAAGACCCGCCGAAAAAAATAGGCAGCGGCCCGATTACCACCAAGATTACCGCCCATACCGCCCAGGTAACATGGCTTTCCAGAAGGTGAAATGACCTCCTTAACTTATTAAACAACGGGATGTTTTTATTTTTAATAAAACCTTGCACCACAAAAGGAAAATTCTCCACCCCCCAAGCCCATCTTCTTTTCTGTTTATATTGCACAAGCATCGTCCGCCAGATATTGCTGGAATAAGCCACATCCAAAGAAACCGTAACATACAACGGGATCACCCGGTAATCACCGTTATAATGCAAGTACCCTTTCCAGTAGATAACGGAGTCATCGGAAATCATATTCGTCGGCCAGTAATCTATTTCTACCAGGGTTTTAAAGCTCATGCTATGACTGGAAAAAGTAACGAATTTTTCCAGGCGCATGCTTTCAATCATCTGGCAAAACGAACTGCTAATTTCCACGAGACGGGCAAAAGAAGGCGCCTGCCAGATATTATTATTGTAAACCGGCATCGGCTGATAGCTTGCCTGGTGCCTTTTTTGCGAAGTCAAAAAATGATAACTTAAGCAGCCAAAATATTCTTTATCTACACAAGTATCTGCATCGAAACAGGAAATTACTACCTGTTCATAAGCAATCTTACGCTCATCCAAAAATTGCCTGACTGCCTTTGCCGACCAGGTGGCATTAGCCCCTTTAGTCCGGCTCTCCCCGGGCAAACCATCCGGATGAAATGTAGACAGATAAGCGCCAAAACGGCCGCTAAACTCTTCCTCTAATATTAAAGCATTATCATGCGCGTGGGCATTTCTTTCTTCAAAAGCCATCACCACAACCAGCTTATCTTTAGGATAATGAATATCGCTTAAAGCAGCCAGCGAGGGGCGCAGAACCTCCAATCCCTCATTATAAACCGGAAAAATAATTACCTGGTATAACTCCGGAAAACCTGAATTTGCAGGCAAATCCCGGCAGCGCGCCAGCCAATCTTCATTTCTCTGGCGGGAAAGCCGATGATGCGCCATCACCAAAAGCGTGGTTAAATAAACTGTACGGATGATCCAATAGAAATCAAAAGAAATAATAATCATCGCGCCGGATACCGGGTGCAAAAAAGACAGTCCGATCAATCCGATAATTATACTCCAGGATAATCCTCCGGGAATGATTTCAAGCGCGCGTTTTAAAAATAAAACTTTATTCAACCGCCTCTCCATTCTGCGCGGATTTCGCTTGCCCGAAAGGCTGAGCAATTAATCTTTCTAATAAATAAAGATTCGCGCTTAATTCCAGCTTATACAGATTATTATAAAAACTGCCGTCAGCGCTCCTTTGCCGGTCACCAAAGTAAAGCACATCTTCTTTTACGTCGTAAAATGCACCTGGAGTCCCCCTGTTTAATTCTACAAGGTTAATTGGTAAAGCCCCCTGTCGGGATTCAACAACCTGGACATTTTTATCCGTTAATACCACCAGATGATAGCTGTCGGAGTGCCAAAAAACATCAATAATTTTATTCTGCCGGTATTCTAAAAACACCGGGGAAACCGGATATTCGTAATCCACCTGATTATCAAAAAAAGAGATGTTAATTTGATACTGGTTAAAGATAAAAAGTTTCCTTTTATCCGGAGAAATTTCCCAACCGTCAATCTGGGCGAATTTATCCGGAAGGCTGGCGATATCTTCAAAGTTATTGGCGTCTAAATTTGAGCGATAGACAACTTTCTTTTCTTGGTCCAGATAATAAATTATTTTTTTTTCAACATCAATACGGAAAGAGGAAAATTTTTCCTGATTTAACTGTTGTAAATTAGGGCGTACCGGGAAAAGAATAACTTTATCCACCCGGCTGGTCTTCCCAGCCTCCACTTCCACCTCCGCCTTCCAGGGATAATGGTTGGCTAATTCTAAGGCAACCTTATAGGTTCCGGGAAGCAGCTCATGTATGCTTGCCGGGCTCTTCTCAGAGAAAAGCTTACCATTAATATAAATTTTGGCGGCAGCCGGTTGAGTTTTAATAAAAATCAGCCCGGTCTTCACAAATTTTAGAGAATGCGCGTTGAACTTATACCCCAAGGCAAAAGAAAGGATAAACGGCAGGCCGGCAAAAAATAAAAACAAACTTAAGTAAAATAAACAACTTCTTATTTTTTGGAAACCATACATTTTGCTAATTCCTTTTCCAGGGCTAATAAAAACACTTTGCGCTTGGCCCCCAAATTATACCCGCCTATCTTTTGGTTACTCCCTACTACCCGGTGGCAGGGAATAATTAAAGGATACGGATTGCGCTTTAAAATCTGCCCGACTGCCCGGCAGGCTCCCGGCGAACCAGCCTGCCTGGCGACCCACTTATAGCTACGCACCTGTCCGAAAGGAATACTTAAAACCACCCGGTATACTTTAGCTGTAAATTTATTCATCTGCCGATTAACGCTTTCTTATGCAATAGATGGTGATAAGCCAAAGCAAACCGATGCGCTTCATCACGGACGCGCCGGATTAAATTTAAAGCCGGGCCTTCTTTCCTTAAAACTACTGTTAATTTACCCGGCTGGCTGCTGTAAATATTTTCTTTTCCTCCGCCCCGTATAAAATCACGGGCTTTTTTACGGGGTTTGGCGATACTCACCAGCGGGATATACAAATTCAACGCTTTAAGTTCATGCAAAGCGGTCAAAAGATGCCCTTTGCCCCCATCAATCAATAGTAAATCCGGCAAAGCCCTTTTTTCTCTTATCAGCCGAGTATAGCGCCGGCGCACTACCTCAGCAAGCATTTTATAATCATCGATACCGGTAAAACCCTTGATACGGAAACGGCGGTAATTATTCTTATCCGGCTGGCCATTATGAAAACTTACCATTGCCCCTACCGCCTCTTTGCCGGAAATGTTGGAAATATCAAACCCTTCAATCCTGGATGGCAGATCTTTTAAATTCAGGCTTTTTTTAAGATCCTCCAGCCCGCTACGGCTGTCTGGATGCCCGGACATTCTGGAAAGAACAAAAATCTGATCACGGATCTTGGCTGCCGCTTCAAAATCCCGCGCCCCGGATTTATCCTGCATGGA
>JAQTQG010000026.1 GCA_028712375.1 Candidatus Omnitrophota bacterium | reverse complement strand
TTTTTTTAAGATCCTCCAGCCCGCTACGGCTGTCTGGATGCCCGGACATTCTGGAAAGAACAAAAATCTGATCACGGATCTTGGCTGCCGCTTCAAAATCCCGCGCCCCGGATTTATCCTGCATGGATTCCGTAAGTTTGCGGATCAATAAATCACCCTTACCTTCTAAAATCAGGATAATATTATCAATGAGCTGCCGGTATTCTTCGGGGCTGATCCGGCCGATACAAGGAGCCGGGCAAAGCTTTATTCTATGATAAACACAACTCTGCCTGGGCATGCGCCGGCAGGACCGGTATGCGAATTTTAACCGGATTATTTTCAGAGCGCTCTTTAAAAGCTTACTATTAGTATAAGGCCCTAAGTATTTTCCATCATTATTATTCTTTTCGCGCGTAATCCAAACCGCAGGAAATTCCTCCTGAGATATTTTTACGTAAGGAAAACTCTTGTCATCTTTAAGTGAAATATTATAGCGAGGGCTAAACTCATGGATAAGCTTGAACTCCAGCAACAAAGCCATCTCTTCATTAGGCGCCAGGCGCAACTCAACATCTGCCACCTTCGCCATTAATGCCTGGGTTTTACCCGACAAATCCCTGCCCAGATAATTAACCAAACGCTTCTTTAATGAATTGGCTTTACCCACATAAAGCACCCGGCCCAAACGATCCCGCATCAAATAAACCCCGGGAGAATCCGGCGCGGATAAAATCTTTTTTCTTAATTCCGACAGTTGTTCCATAAAGATTGTTTTGAGTTTTTACAAACCAGCCAACGCAAAAACTGTTTTAATTCCGCTACCCCCAGAATAAAACAAAAAAAGATATACGCGAATACCGCGCAAAACAAAGCCCAGATAAAATTCATCGCCTGATTCACCAGGAAACATACCGCGGCCATGCACAAAGTGGCCGCAAAAATACGCAGGAAAGACTCCAGTATTTTGTGCCCTCCGAAACCATTCAAACGCTTACTAAGCAGAAAAAATAAAAAAAAGCAAGAAACCACCCCTGAAATTGAAGTAGCTAAAGCCAAGCCGCCGATCTTAAGCGGAAACATCAATATCGCATTCAAAACAATATTCATTAACAAAGATAAACCGGCTATTTTAGCAGGAGTAACCGTATCCTTAAGAGCAAAAAAACAGGATTGCAATATTTTTGTGCCTCCATAGGCAGTTAAGCCAATGCTATAGAAAAATAAAGCGTTACTGGTCAGGCGGCTGGAATTAAGGTCAAATCTGCCTCCGCCAAAAAGCGCAGCAACTAACGGATCAGCCAAGATCATAAACAACGCAGTAGCAGGCAGCATTACAAAAAACACTGCCCGCAATCCCCAAGAAAGCGTATCTTTAAGATTTTCCTGATTGTCCTCTAAAACCTGGGTAGAAAGTGTGGGCAGGATCGCCTGTGCGATAGCATTGCTGAAAATACCAATGGGAAATTGTATAAGCCGATAGGCAAAATAA
Organism: Candidatus Omnitrophota bacterium; assembly: GCA_028712375.1. Lineage (GTDB taxonomy): Bacteria > Omnitrophota > Gorgyraeia > Gygaellales > Profunditerraquicolaceae > UBA6249. Next base: position 21,278 of record JAQTQG010000026.1, on the reverse strand, counting down.
AGCACCGCCACCCCGCCGTCTCCAACAATAGCCACTAATGAACCAAAGATCGAGTCTGCGAAATTATTCAACTGATAAATACTGGAACTGGCCAACCGCGGTAGCATTAATTTACCAATCTGCACTAAACCGGGATGCTTTAAACGCAGGGTAAATTTCGGGCGGAATCCTTTTTTATACAAAAGAGGAATCTGGACTGCCAGCTGCAAAATACCTCCTATCAAGACTCCGGCGGCCAGGCCGATAGCCCCTTCCCCGAAAATCAAAGCGCAAATAATAATCGCAATATTCAACAAGCAGGGTGCAAAAGCCGAAACCGTAAAATTCTTCAATGAATTAAGCACAGCCATAGCATAAGCGGCCAGGCCGATAAACAAAATATACGGAAAGATTATCCGGTTTAAATTAATCGTTGCCTGCAGTTTATCCGCCGAGCCGATAAAGCCGGGAGCAATCAGCCGCACAAGAAGAGGAGAAAAAATTATCCCCAATATCGTTATGGCGCTTAGAACCACAATTAAAAGATTGAGCAGGATATTCGCCAACTCCCAAAATTCTTCCCTGGTGCGCTTAACGCTATATTCGCTTAAAACCGGGACAATCGCGGCATTAGAGGCCCCTTCTCCCACCAAATCGCGGAAAAGATTCGGTATGCGAAAAGCAATCACAAAAGCCTGAGCATAAAGATACACCCCAAACAAGCGGGCAATAATGACATCTCTGACAAAACCTAAAATGCGTGAAGTAAGAGTGGCCAGGCTGATAATGGAAGCCGAACGGGCAACTGCCTGATTTTGACTTCCGGAAAGAGATTTGTTTATTGACATAGGGGGTTAATTATGCTAATAATAATAACTCATAAAACTAACTAATACACCCCGCGCTAAGCGGTACCTGTCCCAGATTGGAATTGGGCCAGTGTTCGCCATGTGGCGAAAATTGCGCGGGTGTCGTTTACGTAAACGAGGAGAACCAATGCCAAGACGCCGGACATCATTAAAAAGTAACCGTGTGAATAAAAGAAAACACACCCGTAACCTTAAAGTAAAGGGCCAGCTTAAAAAATCCCTTAAAAAGTTTCAGGAATTACTAAGCAAAAAAGATACCGCGGAAGCCAAGACATTTATTGCCAAGGTTTTTTCTCAGCTGGATAAAGCCGCTAAAAAGAACATTATTCACCCGGCTACCGCTAACCGCAAAAAATCCCGCTTGATGCTCCGCTTAAGCAAAACCGCATAAGCTTATTACTAACTTTTCCAAAGCAAAGGCGGCTTTTAGCCTGCCTGTTTTTATTTCCAAATCACACCCTAATAAAAGCCTTAGTTTTTTTCTGGAACTTACGCTCTGAATATCATGTTTTTCCCAGGCATAACGCAACCCGCCTAAAATGCGCTCAGGAGCCTCTCCGTTTTTAAGCAACTGGCTTAACAAGCGCAGCGCAGAATCTGTTTTCCTTAATTCGATTTGCCGGTTCAGAGCAAATGTATCCGGGTTAACTGTTTCTTTGAAGCGTAAAAGACGGCCATACTTACCGATGCCTTTAATAAGTTCGTCCTTATAATCATACTGATCAAAATCTAAAACCAAAACTAATTGCTTAAGCGGTTTTTGCGTAAAATCCAACAGAAAATCACGCGACGGTTGGTCTAATTGCTGCGCATCTTTAATCACCACAATTCTTTTATCGCTCTTAACCGGAATAGACAGAAACCGCTCCTGGAGATCTTTTAATTTTATTTCTTTAGCATATAATGTGTCTAGGTTGAAATCTTGCAGTTGGGGAGGGAGGAATTCCTGCTTTATTTTCTTAAGCTGGATTTCTTTGGCCGCGATATCCTGGCCGACAAGTAAATACACCATTTTACCATTGCTCAACTGTACGCTCAACGATGCGGCGGGCCAAATCTTCAATGGCATTATTCACCGCAGTAGCCTCAGGGACTTTAATACTGGCGCTATTAAGATTTTCAGCGGTAAAATAAGAATAGTTACCATTGAAATTATTTTCCTGCCAAAGCAGCTTATTCTCTTTAGCATCCCACAGGCTTAAATTCACATAAACATTAATCCGGTACTCAGTAACGTTCTCAGTATCTTGAGTATAGCTTAGAGGATCCTTGCGGTATTCCACTAATTCTCCTTTGAGCACCAAGTCTGCAGACCCTTCTTTAGCTGGCTTAAGATTACCATCAAAGAGATAACGGTTAATTACCTTTTTAGTAATATCCGTTTCCAGCATTGGCCGGTAAATACGGTACTTATTGGCAGAAAACGATTCCTGGGTTATATCTACTTTATTCAAAAAAGGAGCAACATAGATTGTACTGTAATTTCCGTAGAGCATCGAACGGGTAGTGTAACCGCATCCGGTCAAGACTGTTGCCAGCAGAACAAATACCGCTGATGCTGAAAAAATACGGTTAATTTTTCTTTTCATCTTTGTGCTCCATTATCTGTAATTTGGCCGCCGCCCGGGCTGCCCAAGGGCTATTGGTATAATCATTAATTACACTATTATAATAAATTTTGGCTGAATCAAAAGCTTTTTGTTTCTCATAAAATACCGCGATATTATAGCTTGCTTCTGCTTCTTTCTCCCTGATATCATTAATATTCCTTTCCGCATCTAAAGAAAGCACCGCGTCCGGGTGCTCTCTTACAAAATCCTCAAACCTCTCTTTGGCCTCCTGGGCTGAACCCTGGTCATAAGCAAACCCTTTGGATAAAAGCGACCGGCAGGAAGCAATCTGAAATTTAGCTGCCGCTGACCACTCGCTATCTGGATAACGGGAAACTACTTTATTAAACTCTTCCTCTGCTTCGTAATAACGCATTAGACCTTTTAAAACCAGGCCTAATTTATACTGCGCTTTAGGAGCCAGGGGGCCATAGGTGGAATTTTCTACCACTTTAGCGAATATTTCAATCGCCGGATTATCAACCGGCAGAGTTACGCCCAAAGCTTTACGCTTCTCACCGGACATAAACCTTTCCGCGATTTTATATTCCAGCTCAATAATTTCCTGGATGCGTTCACTAAAAGGGTACTTATCAATTACCATCTGATAAGCCTGATAAGCTTCATAATATTTACCCTGTTTTTCTTCGGTCAAACCTAAATAATACTGGCTCTCAGCAGCCTCGGCAGATTTAGGAAAAGCTTTAAGTAATTTACGAAACTCCCTTTTTGCATCTTCATATTTATGGACATCGAAAAAAGATTTGGCAAATGCGAACTGTTCACCAGGATTATCTTTAGGCAGGTTTTTAGGATTAACCCATTTACCGGTCTTCGGAGTCCAGATCCAATAAGCCTGCGCCGGCTGAAGAGAAAAAAAATAAATTATTAACAGACTTAAGATTATGCGCTTCATAAGATTATAAACCTTAAAACCATCTCAAAAATTTAAAAGATTAATTCGGTTTATTTAATTAGGACAGATCCTTCGGCCAGATAAAATCTGCCCTCAGGATGAAAACGTTGAAGGATAGAAATTCAACGTTTTCAATTTACCACAGCCGGGGAACTTTGTCAAAGGTAAGTTTACCTTTAGATTTAGAAATAAATATAGGCAAAAGGAAGTTTAATTAAAGCGGCATTAATGTTTAAAAGCAGGTTAATTAGCGCCGCGGTGGGCAAGCTGAAAATGCCGGCTAAGCCCGGGCAAAACCATCCGGATAGAACTAAAACGAACCCGCATAAAGTAATCAGCGCAGCCAGCGGGACAATGAGAATATTCGCCAAAACCGTAACCGGGACAACCACGCGGAAATTCCAGGCAATAATCAACACTGTGCCCAGCCAGGCGGAAAGCGAGACTAAGCAGCCTTCCGTGATAAATCTCAATACCATGATTTTACATAACTCCAAACGGATTAACACTTTCAACTTAGGGTACAAATATATAATCGCCAACACGCTGATAAAGGAGAGCTGGAAACCAATATCAAAAAGCTGCTGGGGATTAACCGCCAAAATCAGTAGCGCGGCAGAGGCCAAAGAATTGTATATGTTTGGCTCCCTTTTTAAAAAATAGGCTGCCAGAAAAACCAATCCCATCACCGTAGCGCGCACAACCGGGTTAGTTGCTCCGGTTATCAAACAGTAAATTAATAAACAAACTGCGGTCAAGATAATCCGCCCTTTGCGCGGCAGGCGCAATATTTTAAGTAATAGGTTAATAATCAAACCCACGATTCCTACATTAAAACCGCTGACTACTAAAATGTGCACGGTGCCGGACCTTACCATAGAATTATTAACCAACCAGGGAATATCACGCTTTTGGCCTAAAACCATTGCGCAAAGAATGCTGGCTGGCAACTCCGGAAGGTGCCGGTTGATAATTTGTTCTAAAAAAGTGCGCAGCTGAATACAACGACTCACCAATCCTCTGCCGCCGGCCCTTTCCCGCCGGACAATTTGACGCAGATCTTTAACCGGCATGATTAAATAAATACCCTGGCGTATCAGAAAATCCCGGTACCTGCGGCTGGCGCCATTAAAGCCGGGTATCCGGTTTAAATTGCCAATAATCGTTACATTCTCTCCATAATTCAGCTCTTGCGTAAAATCCATTTTAACCAACAGCTTACCGCAACAGCAGAAGCGGGCTCTTCCGGCCTGGATTTCCTGAGCGCGCATAATAAACCAATAATATCCATTCCTGAACTCCACAACACTACTGACCGATCCGGTTACGCTATAATCGGGGCCGGCGCCGTTGAAAAAAAATAAATTATAGATATGGCAGCGGGGCAGCCTATATGAGTTTTTCTGGTTTAAGCATCCGGCCAACAATGCCAGGAATAATACTAAAATCAGAAATAAGCTTTTTTCTTTTACTGTCCGAACAGCAAAAAATAAGAGAATAACTGCCACCAGCATAATCAGCCAATAATCCAGGCGAATTAACCCGCACAAAAGTATTCCCAGCCCATAAAATACAGTCAAGCCGGCCAGCAGTTTATTCATTCGACAAAAAACACTTCTTTCAGTTTTTCAAAACGCTTCTCTCCCACGCCTTTGATCTGCTTTAATTCTTCCAGGCTGGCAAACTCTCCATGTAAATTCCGGTATGCTATAATCCGCCCGGCTAATCCTGCGGGGACACTTTTGGTTCTCATCAATTCTTGCAAATTCACCTTATTAAGGTTTAGTTTAGCTAATTCTATCTGGGGGTAAACTACTCCGGAAACCCGGCAGTTAATTTTAATTGCGCTACTGAGGATTAACCCGCACAATGCCAGGCTTATAAGGAATAGCACAACCTTCCTTTCTTCCAGGGTTAGGTCAAACAAGGGGTACCTCCTGTTAAACGATTATTTCTTAACACTTGATTTTTCGGATCTTACCTTTTACTTAAATAGACGTATAAATTGGTTATATCTAACCAAAGAACACAAAGATTAATGCCAAAATCACGCTTTTATTTCTTTCTAAATTGTAATCGCTAAATTTATAGTGTATACTTCCTTTATGGCTAAAAAAGTGCTGGTTATTGATGACGACTTTAATATCGCAAAAAAAAGCAAAGAAGAGCTCCTAAAAGCAGGCTATGCAGTCGTCGTTGCCTATAGCGCTAAAGAAGGAATGGAGAAACTGATTGCAGAAAAACCGGATTGTATATTATTGGATTTGGTTTTGCCGGATGAAAGCGGATTTAAAGTTGCCCAGGATATTAAAGCCCTCCCCGATTTTATAAACATCCCGATTATTGCCGCTTCCCTCAAGCATGAAGAAGTAGACAAGCATATCGCCGCCAAAAGCGGGATTACCGTCTATATCGAAAAACCTATCGATTATGCAAGATTACTATTTGATATTAAAGACGTGCTGGAAGGAACATCCTGATTAAACTACGATATTGACTAGCTTCTGCGGAACAATAATAATCTTCTTGGGAGCCCTGCCCTCTAGCCAGGGAACCACCTTCTGATCTAACAATACTAATTCTTTCAGTTTATCCTCGGGCAGGTTACGGGAAACTTCAATCTTGCTGCGCAATTTTCCGTTAATCTGGATTGGCAACTCAATATTTTCTTCCACTAATAATTGCGGGTCATATTGCGGCCAGGCGCTCTTAAAGATGCTTTCTTTGTTTCCTAAAATTCCCCAAAGTTCCTCGGCAAAATGCGGGACAATCGGGCTAAGCATAATCACCAGGCTTTGCAGCACTTTCCGGTCTGCACCCGACTGATAAACAGCATTGGTTAACTCCATCAGGCTGGCAATCGCGGTATTAAATTTAAACTCGCTAAAATCGGCGCTTACTTTTTTTATCGTTTTATGCAGATTCTTTAACATCTCCGGACGGGCAGTATCCACCAAATTATCCTGGATCCTCCAAACACGGTTCAAAAATTTAAACGCCCCTTCCAGCCCCCGCTTATCCCACTCCAGCTCTGTTTCCGGAGGCGCAGCAAACAAAATAAACAGGCGCAAGGCATCGGCTCCGTAATCTTTAATCATCGAATCCGGATCCACAATATTGCCCCGGGACTTAGACATTACTTCGCCGTCTTTTAAGACCATTCCCTGAGTAAGCAGGCGGTCAAATGGCTCGTTGAAATCAATCATCTTCAAATCCTGAAAAAACTTGGTAAAAAAACGCGAATACAATAAATGCAAGATGGCATGCTCAATACCCCCGATGTACTGATCCACCACCATCCAATATTTTGCTTCCTGTTGATCAAAAGGGGCTGCGGTAAATTTGGGAGAACAAAACCTTAAGAAATACCAGGAAGAGTCAAAAAAAGTAGCCATGGTATCGGTTTCCCTCCGGGCGCCTCCTGCGCACCGGGGGCATTTTACTTCTACAAATTCTTTAACTTTAGCTAAGGGGCTGCCACCCTCTCCGGTAAACGGGGCGTCGGCAGGAAGCTCTACCGGCAGATCTTTATCCGGCACCGGAACAATCCCGCACTGCGGGCAATAAATAATCGGAATTGGCGTACCCCAATAACGCTGCCGGGAAATAAGCCAGTCGCGCAGGCGCCAATGCGCCTGGATTTTACCCATCCCGTTTTTCTCCATCCATCCGGCAATTTTAGTTTTCGCTTCTGTATTCAACAAGCCGTTAAATTCTCCGGAGTTAACCTGCAAGCCCTCCCCTTCATAAGCTTCTTTTAATTCTTCCGCGGATTTCACAGACCCATCTTTAGGCATAATTACTAAACGCCGCGGGAGTTGATGTTCCTGCGCAAAAAGAAAATCCCGCTGGTCATGCGTAGGCACCGCCATAATTGCACCGGTGCCATATTCCATCAAAACATAATCCGCCACCCAAATAGGAACTTCCTCGTTATTTACCGGGTTGATGGCAAAACTGCCGGTGAATGCCCCTTCTTTTTTTACATCCGAAGATGTACGCACCAGCTTACTCTCCTTGGCGACCTTCTCTATAAAAGATAAAACCTCTTTTTCCTGCGGCTTACCTTTAATCAGTTCTCGCACAAGGGGATGTTCGGGAGCTAATACAATATAAGTGGCGCCAAAAATCGTATCAACCCGCGTAGTAAACACTGGAATAACCTTATCACTACCCTTAAGGCGAAAATTAATATCCACTCCGGAACTTTTGCCAATCCAGTTATTCTGCATGGCCAAGACTCTCTCCGGCCAATTTTTTAATTGCCCCAAATCTTCCAGCAGCTTTTCTTTATATTCGGTGATTTTCAAATACCATTGCTCTAAATCTTTCTGCTCTACTTTTGCATGACAACGCCAACAACCACCTTCGATTACTTCTTCATTAGCTAGAGTCGTCTGGCAACTCGGGCACCAGTTGACATTAGAGGATTTCTTATATGCCAAGCCGCGCTCAAACATTTTCAAAAATATCCACTGGTTCCACTTGTAATACTCACTATCGCAAGTTGCTACTTCCCTATCCCAATCATAGGAAAACCCCATCTTTTTTAATTCGGTTTCCATTTCTTTAATGCATTTATACGTCCAATCAGCCGGCCGGGTTTTATTTTTTATCGCGGCGTTCTCCGCCGGCTGGCCGAAAGCATCAAACCCCATCGGATGCATCACATTATATCCTTGCAAAGTTTTAAAACGGCTGGCCACATCTCCGATCGTATAATTACGTACATGCCCCATATGGATTTTCCCGGAAGGATAAGGGAACATCTCTAATAAATAGTATTTTTTCCTGCCCGAATCAGCTTGCGCACGGAAAGCATGATTTTCCTGCCATTTTTTTTGCCACTTTTCTTCAATTTCTTTAAAATTATACTGCATATTATCCTTTGCTTAATTTCCTTACTAAATCCAAATTTTCCCGGTCGCTATCCGGAGTGCTTTTGGGTGTTTCTAAAATCATGGGAATATTTTTGAGCTTAGGATGATTAATAATCCTTTTCATTCCGGCCAATCCAATATGACCCTGCCCAATATGGTCATGCCGGTCATGATGGCAGCCTAACTCTCCGGCGGCATCATTAAGATGGATCAGTTTAATCAACTGCACTCCCGCCATTTCCTGAATTTCATCAATCATTTTATCTAAACCGGATTTGGTGGCCAAATTGTACCCTGCCAGGTAAGCATGCGCCGTATCCAAACATAATCCTACGCGCGATTTGTCTTTAAGCCCCTTAAGAATTTTGTGCTGATGATAAAATCTATAACCCAGCCAGGAACCGGAACCGGAAGTATTTTCCAGCAAGATTCCTACTTTAGAACCTTTTGTTTTTTCTAAAATCTTATTTAATGCTTCAACGAGCCTCTTGATTCCTGCGTCTTCAGAGGTCTCTTTATGGCTGCCCATATGGGTTACAATAAAATCGGCGCCCAATTTATCCGCTTCCTGAATATCCTCAATATAAGCCTGGATGGAACCATTATACAGGCGCGGGTCAGGCGAAGCCAGGTTAATCAAATAAGAAATATGGATAAAAACCGGGTTAATTTTTAATTTTTTACGCCGCAGATTAAACTCTTTTATATCCTCAGGCGATAACTGGGCACCATTGCGCCAGGATTGCGGAGAGCGGCTGAATATCTGCATTGTATCACAACCCAGCGCTTTTGCGGCATCCAATGCCTGATAAATTTTTCCCGCTCCGGAAACATGCACACCGAGAATCATAATCGTTTAATACGCCTCTCTTAAAAAACCAGTTTATTCATATTTTGAATTTATATTTTATATTATCATGATTTATAAGCGGGTCAAGGTTATAGTTGACAATACTTTTAGGGAATGTTATATTTAAAGCACAAATTTATGGCAATTTTGGGGCTGTAGCTCAGCTGGGAGAGCACTTGCATGGCATGCAAGGGGTCAGGAGTTCAATCCTCCTCAGCTCCACTTAACTTTTTGCGACAAGCAAAAAGTTAAGTGGCACCCAAGCGAGCGTAAAACAGCCCGACAAGGGCTGTAGCGAGCGGGGCGCCACCATAAATATTTTCCGACAAGTTATCCTGCGCTACGCGCAGGATTTCGCCAGATCGAAGATTTAAGGTGCTCAAATTTTTGGGGGCACTAAAGTGAGCGTTAAACGTCCCGACAAGGGACGTAGCGAACGTAGTGCCACTCATTATATTTGCGACAAGCAAAAAGTTAAGTGGTACTAAAGCGAGCGTAAACGGCGCGACAAGCGCCGTAGCGAGCGTAGTACCACCACAAATATCTTAAATTGGGGGATGCCGCAACGAGCGTAGCGAGCCGGTAAGGCGAGCAGCGAGTGCGGCGCCACCCGAATATTTACGACAAACAACAAGGATCCCCTGATTACCTTGGCAAGCAGAACATCTAATCACCATCCTAATAATTTTCTATTTAAAAGTTTTGCTGGAGTGGTGGAATGGCATACACGTCGGTCTCAAAAACCGATGGGGGCAACTCCGTGAGGGTTCAACTCCCTCCTCCAGCATTAATTTCATGTGTAAGGAATCCTGCGGCGGCCTGTAGCTGATTTTAAAACCATTTTTACTATTTATTAAATACTTCCCTAAGGATAACGTTGGCGATATTCCGAGCCAAGAGCCGGTTGCCTTTCTCTGTACAGTGGCCGAAGTCTCCGGCAAACATATCCCGGAAATACTCTTTATAGCCGGATTTCTGTAACGCCTCTTTAAAGATCTTTTCGTTGTCCACAAAGACAACTCCTGACTCTTGAGCAAATATTCTTTTTAACGGTTCTACGCTGCGCATCGGATATTGCACGCAAACCAACCTTACCTTATGCTTATCCAGAACATTCTTTAAACTCCGGTAACTGTCCGCGGTAAGGGGGTGATAATATTCTAAACTCAACCTGTCTGCCTTTCGGGTATATTCCTCCAACTGTTTCCACTTGCCAGCTTTTCTATATAATACCAAGATTGCCCTATACGCCCGATCATTCTTAGGATTAAGTTCGATGGCTTTCTTAAGCAGTTCTTCGGCCTGGGGAAATTTGCGCTGCTTTTGGCAAAATTTTCCGAACTCATAATATAAATCGTCATCCTTAGGATTAGATTCAATGGCTTTTCTAAACGTATCTTCGGCCTGGGGAAATTTACCCCAGTCTCGATAAAGCCCGACTAAACCAAAGTAAGCATTATCATTTTGGGGATTAAACGCTATAACCTTTTTAAACACATCTTCGGCCTGGGGAAATTTGCGCTGATTCCGGTAAAATTGCCCCAGTTCAAAATATGCATAATCTTGCTTAGGGTCAAGCTCTATGGCTTTTTTGAATGCACTTTCCGCCTGGTCGAATTTGTTTTGATCCTGGTACACCCTTCCCAATTCAATAAATGCTTTACTATTTACGGGATTAAGCTCTATGGCTTTTTTGAATGCACTTTCCGCCTGGTCGAATTTACGTTGGCCCCGGTAAACCCAACCCAATTCAAAATAAGCACCATTATTTTTAGGATTAATTTTTATGGCTTTCTGAAATGACGCTTCAGCCTGGATAAATCTACCCTGTTCCCGATAAAACCACCCTAATCCGATATGAGCGTTATCGTTTTCGGGGTTAATTTCGATGGCTTTTTTGAGAGATTCTTCACCCTGAATAAATTTACCCTGCTCCCGATAAAGCTCGCCTAACCGGAGATAAGCAGCATCATTCTTAGGGTTAATTTCGATGGCTTTTTTGAGAGATTCTTCTGTGGTGATAGTTTCAGCATAAGCCAAGCCTAACCCAATTCTCAAAGAACAGTTTTGAAATACCGGATCAAGTTTGCCTGTATCCGCCCGGCACGCTTTAACTTTATTCAAGATATGCAGCCAAAGCAATCTGGATAGTTTGTAAATTTTAAGAGACCTGATAAAAAGTGCTCCTTTGGAAGCAACCGTCATTTTAACGGGAAGATATTTTCCCCGGTCATTAATCCCCATCATCGCAACTACCATGTCCGGATGATATTCGTGCAGGTATGATTCTATTTTGCTTGATATAATTGCAGTATTCGTGCCGGAGGCCCCGCTATCAATCACACTGAAACGCACCCCGATGTGGCGCTGATTCAAATATTCCTCAAGAAACTGTGGATATTCTCTCTGTGTAGTCGATTCCCCCAGGCAGAGAATGCGATAGGCGCCTTTTTGTTTTATGGACTGATAATTACGATACTCTTGCGCGGATGACAGGATAAACCCGCCCAATCTCAGGCTGGCTTCCAGAAGCACAAAAAAGAAAAATACCCCGAACAATACCAGGGCCGTCTTTCGTTTAAAAGATAGTTGTGGCGGTAACAGTTTATTCTTGTTCATAGATTAAAACATCCTAATATTTTCTTATTTATTAAATACTTCTTTTAAAATAACATCAGCAATATTCCGAGCCAAGAGCCGGTTGCCTTTCTCTGTGCAGTGGCCGAAGTCTCCGGCAAACATATCCCGGAAATATTCTTTATAACCGGATTTCTGTAACGCCTCTTTAAAGATCTTTTCGTTGTCCACAAAGATAATCCCCCGGACATCAGTGCCAAATATATTTTTTAATTGCTCTACACTGCGCACCGGGTACTGCACACAAACCAGCTTTATTCCTTTTTCATCCAGAATACGCTTAAGTTTATGGTAAGTATTCCTGGTAACCGGATTACAATATTCTACCCTTACTGTATTTGCCTTTCTGGCATACTCTTTGGCTAACTTCAATCTGCCCGATTTTTCGTATAACCGCGATAATAATGCATATAAATAATCATGTTTGGGGTTATTCCGTATGGCTCTCTGCAATACCGCTTCTGCCTGGAGGAATTTGCCCTGTTTCTGATAAAATTCCCCTAATTTTACATAACCATTTTCATTCCCCGGATTAAGCTCTAGGGCTTTCCTATATGCCTGTTCCGCTTCCACTAGCCTATCTTGCTTTAAAAAAAAACTTCCAAACTCTATATAAACATCATCATTTTGAGGGTCAACTTCGATGGCTTTTTTAAGCAACTCTTCAGCCTGGGGGAATTTTCCCTGCTCACGGTAAAACTTTGCCAACTTAATGTAAGTATGGCCATTCTGTGGATCGCGCTCGATGGCTTTTTTAAGCAACTCTTCAGCCTGGGGGAATTTTCCCTGCTCACGGTAAACTAATCCCAATCCAGCATAAGCGTGGTCATTTTCCGGATTAAGCTGTGTTGCTTTTTTAAGCGACTCTTCGGCCCGTGACAACTTATTCTGATCACGGTAAACCCAGCCTAACCCGGCATAGGCATTATCATTTCGGGGATTACAATCAACGGCTTTTTTAAAGGACTCTTCCGCTTCTACAAACCTGCTTTGATCACGATAACCCCAGCCTAACCCGGCATAGGCATTATCATTTCGGGGATTAATCCGGATCGCCTTTTTAAATACCTCCTCGGCTTCTAAAAGTTTGCCTTGAGCCCGGTAAACCCAGCCTAATCCGGTATAGGCATTATCGTTTTGCCCATCACAATCAACGGCTTTTTTAAAAGCGTTCTCGGCTTGGATATATTTACACTGTTGCCGGTAAAGCTGGCCTAATTTTACATAATCAATACTATTATTTTCTTTCGGTAAACCCTGGCCCGCTACGATCTCAGCATAAGCCGGCCGCATTCCGGTTTTTAAAAAACTGGTGAGAAACCGTTTCGGATGGCCGTCTCTGCCAAATCCGAGTTCTTCAATTTTATTCGATAAATGTAACCAGGCGAGCTTAAAGAGTTTGAAAACTTTTAGGGATTCCATAAACTGCGGGATATCAAAACCTGCGTCAGCTTCATCCGGAAAATCATCTACATTATCATTAATCCCCATCATTGCTACCACCATATCCGGCTGGTACTCAACTAAATAAGAACCCAATTTATTTAATATGACCGGGCTGCTAGTGCAAGCAAACCCCTTATCAATCACGCTGAAATGTATGCCGATGTTACGTTGGTTTAATATTTCTTCCAGGAAAGGAGGATACTGGTTTTGGGTAGTGGATTCTCCCAGACAGAGGATACGATAGGCGCCTTTTTGTTTTATGGATTGCAGGTTTCTGTATTCCTGCATAGACGAGATGATAAATCCGCCTAAACGCAGGCTGATTTCCAGAAGCACCAAAAACAAAAACAGCCCGAATAAAATCAGGGCTGTTTTTTGCCAACCGTTAATTTTTGACTGGAATGATTTTTCTTTTTTCATAAAATCAACCCGCGTCCTGCAAAGCCATCTTCTAATTACCCGGTTTTTATCTCAAGGTTATAAATTTCCCCTGGGCACAACCTAATCCGCCGGATCAATAATCCTTATTTTTATCTAAACCCAGGTACGGAGCGATAACCTGATAAATACGTTTAGCAATCACTTGATAACCGCGGGCATTCGGATGAAAAAAATCACTTTTCATCGCCGGGTTCGTAATAATCCTATTTAAAAGAACCGGGATAAAAATCGTTTTTTTCTGTGCTGCCAGCTTCTTAAAATCCCGCCGGTATTCTTTAAAAAATTCTCCCGCGCTGATATCAACCAAAGCCACCATTGATCCTTTGGCCTGGATGCGGTCAATAATTTCCTCCAGGTTTTTAACCGTATCGGCTCTGGGAATTTTTTGCAAAAAATCATTCCCGCAGAATTCTACAATCACCAAACAGGCATTTTTATTTAAAACATCATTCTCCAGCCGCTTTAAAGCCTCAAAGGTAGTATCCCCGTCTACTCCGGCATTCACTACCGGCAGATTTACCAACTTTCCTAAAGCCGTAGGATAATCTTCTCCTGGATTGGCTCCATAACCAAAAGTCAGGCTGTCTCCGAAACAAATAATGCTGGCCCCCTTAGAATTTAAGTTACAAATCTCCGGTTTTGTGCAACCGCACAAAAAAATAAAGAAAATAGCTGCTACCGCCTTAATTTTGACTTTTTTCATATTTTAGCCGCAGTTGGCCGCAAGCCGCGTTGATATCCTGGCCGCGCTCACGCCTTAAGGTCACATTTAACCCTGCTTTTAATAAATACCGCTTAAAAAAATCTATCTGTGCGCTATCCGGAGGAAAAATTTTTGACTCCGCTACGGAATTGGCGGGAATTAAATTAACTTTCGCCAGCCTTAAATCTTTTAACAACCTGGCTAAATCCTGCGCCGCGGCAGCCTCAGCGTTCACTCCTTTAATCAAAATATATTCAAAAGTAATCTGCCGGTTAGTCCGGGCAATATACTCCTGGCAGCATTTAATTAACGCGGCTAAAGGATACTTTTTATTTACCGGCATCAGCTGGCTGCGCAGTTTATCCCCCGCCGCATGTAAAGATATAGAAAGCTCCACCTGCAAATCTTCCTGGGCAAGTTTTTTTATTCCGGGAATAACCCCGCAGGTAGAAATCGTAATCCTTCTGGCGCCGATATTGAAAGCATCCGGAGAATTGATTATTCTAATTGCTTTAAGCACATTATCATAATTATCCAACGGCTCACCAGTACCCATAAACACCAGATGCGTGAATTGGCCTGAAGAAACGTTATTCTTTAAATAAAGCACTTCATCTAAAATTTCCCCGACGGAAAGATTGCGTTTAAATCCTTTTAAGCCGCTAGCACAAAAACTACAGGCAAATTTACAGCCCACCTGCGATGAGATACAACCGGTGATTGTAGATGCGCGCGCCGGGGTTTTCCCGGCAGGCAGGCGCTTGGCCATCGGAATATTAACTGCCTCTACCAGGTTCTTATCGGCTAACTCAAAAAGAAATTTGGTTGTCCCGTCAGAAGATTTTTGCGTATCTGCCGGATGCAGGCTGGTAACCTTAAATTCGCCGGCTAAGGTTTCCCGCAACGCAACCGGTAAATTGCTCATCCGGCTAAACTCATTAACACCTTTTTGATAAATCCAGTTAAATATCCCCCGGGCATGATATTTCGGGCTGCCCCAGGAAAGCAATTTATCTTCCAGCGCTTTTAAGCTTAGCTCTTTAATATCCTGCATCTGTAAACCTATCTTCTCAACTGCTCTTTATCGATTTTACCGACGCGGTTCTTAGGAAGCACAGAACAAAACTCAAAAAAATGCGGAATCTTAAAATGCGCCAGGTGCTGGCGCAAAAAATAACGTAAATCTTCCGCGGAAACGATTTTACCTTCTTTAACTACTACAAAAGCCTTGGGCACCTCTCCTCTTAATTTATCCGCTATTCCCACTACCGCCGCTTCGGCGATATCCGGATGTTTTTGCAAGCTTGCCTCCACCTCCGGCTCAAAAACAATCTCTCCGCCGACTTTAATCATTTCCTTTTTTCTGCCGACAATATAAAGAAACCCCTGCGCGTCGAACCTGCCTAAATCCCCGGTATAAAACCATCCGTCGCGGATAGACAGCCGCGTCAAAGCCTCATCCTTAAAATATCCGGCCGTGACAACCCAGCTTTTTACGGCTACCTCGCCTACTGCGCCCACCGGTAATTCCTCTGCGGAATCAGAAAATATTTTTACCTGAATCCAGGGAGCCGGCCTCCCCACGCTTTCAATATTTTTTGAACCCATCGGCAATACTACCGTGGGAGCATTAGTTTCCGTCAACCCCCAGCCATTTAATAGATGAGTATGCGGGCAGAATTGTTGGAAGCGGCGCAGCGCCGCCGGAGAATTTGACGCGCCAAAAGTAACAATCCAACGCAGGCTGGATAAGTCAAATGTTTCAAATTCTTTGAGTTGCAAAAGCGCATAATACATCGAAGGGACGATCCAGAAAAAATTAACTTTATAATTCTGGATATTCCTTAAGAAATCCAGCGGCATAAAACGTTCCATCAATACCAGGGTCAAACCAAAGGTAATTGTATTCTGGATATAAATCAACCCTCCCAAATGCGAAAAAGGCAAAGCGCATAACGCGGTGTCCTTAGGGCCCAGGTCAGAATTTACAAAAAAGGACATCGACTGCGGCGGGGCATCCAATTGCGCGTAACTAATCAGGACTCCTTTGGGCTTACCGGTTGTGCCGGAGGTATAAAAAATTATGGCACAATCATCCTTATTAATCTCCACCTTAGGCGGCAGCCCTGCTTGAGCAGCCGACAGTTCCTCAAAATTTAAAGCATGCTCTTCTTTAGACTGGCAGGAAATGATATTTTTTAATAAAGGAAGTTTGGCTTTAAGGGCGGCGAATGAAATGTTGGCTTTATGTTTAGTAATTAAAACCTTGGCTTCAGAATGATTCAGGCAGGAAAAGACTTCCTCTTCGGTAAGCATAAAATCCAAAGGCACGCTGCAGGCGCCAATCGACCAGGTAGCCAGATAGCTGACAATATATTCCGGCCAATTAGGCAAATAGATTGCCACTTTATCTCCGGGCTGCACTCCTAATTTAAGCAATGCCTGGCTAAAAGCAAAAACTTTATCTTTTAATTGCCCAAAAGAAATCTGATCCTGGCGGAAGATAACCGCAGGTTTCTGCGTATATTTTTCCGCGCATTCTTCTAAAACTTTAACAACATTCACCCTGCACCTTCTCCTTATTAATTAATTTTAAACCCTACGCCTTATTAGCCAAATATACAGAAGGTGCGGGGTTCATCAGAATCCATACCAATAGTTAACCAGCGGTTTTCCTTCTTCAGATTGATCTATAATCATGCTCTTAAAACGGACATATTCCAGAAAACCTTCTTTTCCCAATTCTTTACCGAAACCGCTTTGCTTAAATCCGCCGTAAGGTAATTCGTTATAGAACATCCCGTAAGTATTAATCCAAACTGTCCCGGCATTTAATTTGCCCGCCAACTCCTGTGCTAAATATAAATCCTTTGTCCAGATACAGGCAGCTAAACCAAAATCCACGCTGTTGGCCAAAATTGCCGCTTCATCGGAACCGGAAAATTTATGGATCAAGACTACCGGCCCGAATACCTCTTCTTTAAATATATGCGAATGCACCCCGACATCCACTAATACCGTAGGCTCAAAATAATAACCATTCTTTAATTCCGGGTTTTCCGGGATCTTCCCGCCGCAGACTACCTTGCCCCCTTCGGCTTTTGCTTTATCAATATAAGCAATTACTTTTTTACGCTGGGCATCGCTGATTAAAGGGCCCATTTGCGTTTCATGATTATCCGCCAGGCCTAATTTCAGGCGTTTGGCCTTTTGCACAAAACTTTCCAGGAAGCGTTCATAAATTCCCTCTTGCACAAAAATCCTGGACATCGCGGTGCACATCTGCCCCTGGTTCAGAAAAATAGAGGTTAAAGAACTGTTTACCGCTACATCCAAATCCACATCATTAAAAATCAGGCTGGCAGATTTACCGCCTAACTCCATAGTCAGCTTTTTGACATTTTTCGAAGAATATTGCAGGATTTGTTTGCCAATCTCGTTGCTGCCGGTAAAAGAAACCATATCCACCCGCTTATCTTCACACAATAGCTGGCCGATCTTTGACCCGCTGCCGTTAACTACATTCACTACTGCCGGCGGTAATCCTATTTTATGAATAATCTTAGCCAACTCTAAAACCGTCAGCGGGGTCAGGCTGGAAGGTTTTACAATCACGGTGTTGCCGGCAGCCAAAGCCGAAGCCAGTTTCCAGCAGGCAATTAACAGCGGGTAATTCCAAGGAATGATTAAAACCACTACCCCCATCGGTTCCCGGATTATTCTCCCTCTTGCCTCTGAAGACACGCTTAGTTCTTCATTGTCCAAGTAACCAATAAAATTATTCGCCATGAACTCAAATGTTTTGGCGCTGGAAGGAATATCCATAAAAGTAGTTTCTTTAATCGGCTTGCCGGTGTTCTGCATTTCAAGTGACGCCAGTAATTCCGCATTATCCAGAATACCCTGCGCAATCCGAAAGATAAATTCTTTGCGTTCTGCTAAAGAAAATTGCGGCCAGGGCCCCTGATCAAACGCCAGGCGGGCGCTGGATAAAGCCGACTCCAGCTCAGCCGGGGAAGCCAGAGAAGCTTCAGCAATTACTTTACCGGTGGAAGGATTAATAATATTCTGCTTTTCTGGTGTTTCGATAAATTGACCGTTAATATAAAGCGGGTATTTAGAAATCATAGAATTTTTACCTCTCTAAATAAAGCAAATAGCCGGTTAAAAGGAACATACCACTTGGAAAGTTGGCCGAGTTGTCCGCTTAATTTCATTTTACCTTGAGTAACCGCCACAAACGAATCCAGCTTGCCTAAAAACACCTGCTGCCACACCGGCGCCGGCGCAGAAATCACAAAAGGCGCATCACTATCCGTATCTAATTTTACAATTTTACCTTCCTCAAAATTAAATTTATAAACCTCGCTTGAGCCATCAAGCTTAATCGCTAATTTTACCGTAAGCCCTAATTCTTTGCCTTTTTGGGCAATAAATGCATCCTGATTCACTAAATCCACAATTGCCTGAATATGCTCCCGGCTGAACATCCGGTAAGCCGGCTGGGCGCGTTTTAAATCCTCTTTTAAAGCCGCATCCAGATCATCCAAAATATCTTTATCCAATAGCCGGGCAACCGCCGCGCTCTTTACTGCTTCCTCTAATGCCTCGGTAATTGCTAAAGCATCCTGAAATTTTTCGGCAATCGCCACTGTCCCGTGATTTTTCAAAACCACTAAATTATTTGTTTTTAAGGCGGCGATCACCGGCTCAGCCTGCGTTACCGTCGGTGTTTCCTGGGCAATTACGGGAATATCACCCAGGTAAAACTTGGTTTCAAAACTCATCGCTTTGAGAGTTTTAGCCACGGCAAAATATCCGTTAATTAACGGCGGGTGGCAATGCACCACCACTTTGGCGGGAAAATTTTTGTAAACTAAGCTGTGCAGCGGTAATTCCGAGCTGGGCTTGGATTCTCCTGCAAATTTTCCGTCGGCTAAATTAACTTTAACAATCTCGTTTTCCTTAAGCTGGCCTAAAAATGTCCCGGTACCGGTAATTAAAATATTTTCATTATCCAGCCGGCAGCTTAAATTGCCGGACTTGGCTACCGCTAAACCTGCCGCATAAAGCCGCCGGCCAACCTCCATCATTTCTAAACGCAATTGTTGCTCGGACATTTATACTCCTAAATAAATATGCTTGGTAATTAATGCTTTCGGCGTAACATCAAAAGCAGGGTAATACGCTTTCACTTCTTTGGGCGCTAAATGCAAACCCTGATAAATTTTTAATTCATCATCGGGGCGAATTTCAATTTTAATTTCTTTGCCGGTCTTTAATTTTGACGCCGGAGGACAAATTACATAAAACGGAATTTTAAAATATTTCGCTACCACCGCAATCTGGTAAGTGCCGATTTTATTGGCGATATCACCGTTTAAAGTTAGATGATCCGCGCCCACAATTACCTTGGTCACAATACCTAGCGATAACAGATACGCCACCATATTATCGGTAATAATCGTTACCTCAAAACCTGCGCGCATAATCTCCCAGGCAGTCAGGCGAGAACCCTGCAAATACGGGCGAGTCTCCGTAACATAAAAACTTATTTTCTTGCCCTGTTCTTTGGCCAATTGGGCAATCAAAGGCATTAAGCCGCTGATATTACAGTGCGTCAGGATTACATCGCCGTCTTTAAGCAAATCCGCGGTAGCCTTGGCCTGCTGGATTCTTTTGCCTTTAAGCATCTCCAAGAAACCCAGAATACTTTTTTCTAAAGGAGCGCCGCTTTTTTCCATACCCAAAACCATATCGGTTAAAAATTTAAAAGACAAGGTCGGGCGCGTAGCATTAATCGCCTCAGCCACTTTAGCTAAATTCTTATTCTGCCGTTTACTCAAAATAAAAGTGTACATTACCAAAAGCACTTGGCCTACGGCGCGGGTCTTCATCTCTTTAATCGCCCGGCAAGCCTGCTGATAATTCTTGGCCTTAATATAGGTAAGCTTCTGGGGAAGCTGCGTCTCATCCAGAATATAAATCGTATTACCCTTTAATTGTATCGGCCAGAATAATGGAGAGAACTGCATTTAAACTCCTTTAAATTATTATTACGGGTGACACTGAGGCAGGTCCCCTGCCGCGCGCAACGTAAGTGAGCACGGTAGGGTGCCGCAGTGACAGGACCCGTATTATTTTCCTTCTAGCTTCTTAACCAACTCCAACGCAATCTTAATTAAATTACTCTCCGCCATGTAATAAAGCGGATTCATAAAACCCATTTCACCGGTAACTACATTATCACTTACCGCCAATATAGAGCAGGCTTTAATATTATATGTTTGACAAATCGTTAACAGGGTTGAAGAAACCATATCCACTGTCCGGGCGCCTTCTTTACGCTTTCCTTCCACCAACTCGCGGGTTTCGCGTAACAATGCATCCGTAGTCCAGCTCTTACCGCGATGCACAGTTAAACCCATACCTTGGCCAATTTCAAATAAAAGATCGGAAAGCTTCTTGTCGCTTACCGTCTTAAAATCTTTATCCACATAATACGGAGTTACTCCGTCGCCGCGGATTACCTCATCCACCACAAATAAGTCTCCGATCTTAATGTTCTCATCCAATGAACCACAGGTGCCCACGCGGATAATATTCTGGATCCCGGCATTACACATTACTTCCGTAGTAATCGAGGTATCCGTCGAGAATCTGCCACCGTTTATCCCGGTAACTTTTATCCCCTCATATGCCCCGGTATACATCGTATACTCCATAAAAGAAAAGTTCTTGACCGGATTTTCCAGCTTTTTCATTAAAACATCCAGGCGGTCGCGCGGCCCAGGCACAATCGCATACTTACCCACATCCTGCGGCCTTAGCTGCACCATCGCCGTTAAATCTTTTCCCGTTAAATGAACTGCCTTTTGCATCTCCATCTTAATAATCCCCCTTAGTTACGCCCGGTACATTATGACGTTGGCCTTTTCCAAAGTAAT
>JAQTQG010000003.1 GCA_028712375.1 Candidatus Omnitrophota bacterium | reverse complement strand
AATAATATCCTGAGCTATCTTTCTTTGGTGATTAGAGTCCTCGATTTCCAACAAAGCGCGCCCATGCGCAAAACTAATCCTCCCTTTTTTCATTTCTCCCTGAATTTCATGCGGAAGTTTAAGCAAGCGTAACGTGTTGGTAATAGAAACCCGGGATTTACCTAACACTTCGCTTATCTTCTCCTGGGTAACCTGGAATTTATCCATGAGATGCTGATAAGCATGGGCCTCTTCTATGGGGTTTAATTCTTCTCTCTGAATATTTTCAATTAAGGCTAACTCTAATGAATCCTGATCATTCACATCACGCACAACAATCGGTATCTCTTTTATTCCCAAATATTTAGAAGCACGAAGCCTTCTTTCCCCCGCAATTAATTCATACGAGTCTCCTTTACGCCTTACTAAAAGCGGCTGAATAACTCCTTTTTCTTTTATGGACTGCGCCAATTCCTCAATGTTTTGCTGATCAAAATCTTCGCGCGGCTGAAAAGGATTGGGCTTAATTTCGTCGGGAGAAACATAAACAATTTCCTCTTTTCTGCGAAGAATAGTCTCGGCCGGTGTTTCGGGAATTAATGCACCCAGCCCTTTACCTAAAGCTTTTCTTTCCATTTATCCGCTCCTTTTCATCGCGCAATACCGCATTTTAAGCCTTTTCACTACCACCAGCGCTGATCTTAGTATCCAACGATAATCCTAATATTTCCCGGCTAAGCTCCTCATATTTTTGCGCTCCCAATGAATCTTTGTCATATAAAGCTATCGGTTTGCCAAAACTCGGCGCTTCCGTTAAACGAACATTTCTTGGAATTACTGTAATATAGACTTTCTCATTAAAATGACTGCGTGCTTCCTGAATTACTTCTTTAGTTAAATTTGTGCGAAAATCAGCCATAGTTAACAATATCCCTTCAATAGCTAAGGACGGATTGAGATTTTCTTTCACAAGCTTAATGGTATTATGCAGTTGCGTTAATCCCTCTAAAGCATAATATTCACATTGTACTGGTATAATCACTGAATCCGCAGCACAGAGGCCATTAATAGTAAGCAATCCCAAAGAAGGTGGTGAATCAATAATTATAAAATCATAATTATTTCTTTCATTTTGTAGCGCTCTTTTAAGCCTATATTCCCTGCCTAACGCTCCCACTAATTCTACTTCAGCGCCAGTTAAATCCAAATTAGAAGGAGCTAGCATAAGATTATCAATTCCTGTTTTTTGTAAGATATCCGTAAGTTTTGCTTCTTCCAGTAAAATATGGTATGTGCTCTTTTGAATGTCGTGTTTATTAATACCGATACCGCTGGTGGCATTGGCTTGAGGATCTAGGTCGATAAGCATAACTTTCTTACCTGCCATAGCCAGGTAAGCAGCAAGATTAATTGAAGTGGTTGTTTTGCCTACACCACCTTTTTGATTGCAAATTGCGAATATTCTGCCCATTAATCTTATTCGAAGAAAATTGTTCCCCGGGGAACATTATGAACATCCCGAAGATGGTTTGTGAGCAATGTTCCACGCGGAACATTGCAATACTTTATTATTATCGTAGAATATATTACTTTGTCAAGCAGTTATTTGCTGCCAATTACACTTACGCGCACCTTAGCCGGCTTAGCTCCTGCCATCCCAAAAAGGCCTTTTTTTTCTTCGGACAAACTCTCAATCTTTACACAATTACGTGGCAGCTTTAACTTCTGTAATGCTGTTGCCACCGCCTCCTCTACAGTTTTTCCTTCAACTTCTACATATTTAACTTTTTTCATTTTTGATTGTTAATCCGAAATTGATATCCCAGCATCAACAAACTGTTTACAAACCAATAAAGTACCAATCCCGACGGCATCTGATAAAAAATTACACCGAACATAATTGGCATAATAATCGACATTAGTTTCTGTTGTTGAGCAGCCTCTCCGGTTGCTTTTGCCATGGAGATTTTTTGCTGAATAAACATGCCGATCGCCATTAAAATTGGTAAAATATTAACTTGATTGCCCAAAAATGGTATTGAATTTTTTAAAGTAAAAGCCTGATCTGGAGATGACAAATCCTTAATCCATAAAAAATGCGCCCCTCTTAATGCTACTGAACGAATTAAAGCCTGATAGAGAGCAAAAAATATCGGCATTTGTAATAAAAGCGGCAAACACCCTCCAAGAGGATTGACTTTATGCTCCTTATAGAGCTCCATGATTTCTTTATTCAGCCTTTGCGGATTATCTTTAAGTTCTTTACGCAAAGCTTCAATTTTTGGCTGTAAAAGCTGCATTTCTTTCATAGAGCGCATCTGTTTAATTGAAAGAGGGAAAAGTAAAAAATATACGGCGATGCTTAGGATAATAATTGCTAAACCCCAGTTATGCACTAAGTTAAAGAAAAAACCTAGTAATTGCAAAAGTAGCTGCGCGATAAAATCAAAGGTCCCGAAATAAATAATCGATGACCATTCGGGTTTAATGGTATTTATAATACTTAAATCCTGAGGCCCCAAATAAATGCGATAATAATGTCCAATCTGACTACCAGGCTTAATTATTTCTTCGTTTAATAATAAACCAATCTCAGATTGCTGGGGGGTAATTTTTCTAACATAAGCACCTTTTGCAATATTTTTTGGTTCGACAATAGTACAAAAATACTGATCGCGTAACCCAAGAAATTTTACATCGGTGCCCATAAAATCTTTGCCGGCAGCCAAATGCATAGACTTTTCTTTGTTCCCGAGAAAAATATCCTGATACCGCGATTGCATATTTTGCGCGGAGAGATCTAATCTCCCTAAAACTAATTGGGGATTCAAAATAAGCGGAACAGTAGATAAATTATGAGTTATAATCTCTAAGTCTATAGTATTGCTATATTTAGGAAGATTAAACCGCTTGGTAATGCGCCTATTTTGGTCTTCATATATAAAGCTAATTGAATCTTTTGTAATATTATTTTGTTTAAAAATCAGGGTGGGGTCGGTTAAAAAACCTATCTTAAGCGGGAAGCGATGCTCCAAACCATTTTTAAAAACCACATCAACAATAGATGCATTGGCCGGGTTGAAATCTATTTCTCGATCTTCCTGAATAAATTTCACAGTTTCCTTTACAGCGTCTAGCGCAGGAGCTAAGGCAACAGAAGAACTTGTAATATGCGCTGCGTCCTTAGGAATTACGTCTGCAGAAGGATTGTTTGTTGCAACTCTAGTTACATCAACTGGTTGCGGCTTAGGCATCAAAGCGGACCAGCTTAATAAAACTAATAACGATAATGCAATTGCTAAAACTAAACGTTTTTCCATAAATTTTATATCAGAGGATCATATCCTGATTTGCCAGAAAATGGATGGCATTTCAAGATTCTCATTGTCCCCTTCAATACTCCTTTAATGAAACCGTACTTTAAAATTGCCTGTCGGGTGTATTCGGAACAGCCCGGCGTAAAACGACAACTCGCCGGAATACACGGCTTTAAATATCTCCTATAGGCCGCAATCAATTTAAGCGCTAGATTAGCGGGGGTAAACGCAAAGCGCATCCTGCTCTTTACACACTTAGGCGTTTTCTGCCTTTAATCCGTCGACGAGCCAAAAGCTTTCTGCCGGATTTGGAAGCCATTTTACTGCGGAAGCCATGGCGCCTCTTACCGACAATATTGGAAGGTGTCTTTAAATTCTTTTTCATCTAAGTCTCCCTTATTATTTATTCTTCCGGGGCTTTGAAATATTATCAAATCTCCGGAAGAATCACGTGCAACTTATGCAAGTGATTTCTTGATTTTGTGGATTGTAACATACATTTATCCCGCGGTCAAGTTTTTTATTGACGGCTTTGCATATTCCTGTATAATAACTGGCATTTAACTATTTTGCTTGCAAGGTTTTTAGTCTTTGCTATAATAGCTTTTACTTGATAAAATTATATGGATATTTTATCCACAGATTTATGCAAGCTGTGCATAAACTGTTAATTCTGTGAGGCAACAGCGTATTGTGCCGGGAATTTGGATAGGGCGTACTTAAAATTACTCCTGCCAGATGCTGCCCACAAGACATTGTTCATGGACTTTTAGGAGTAGAGATGTCGGAACTAGCAAAAATCTGGGAAAGCGTAGTAAGTGATTTAAAAATTAAGCTGGGAGATACTGTCTGCGCAACCTGGATTGCCCCGCTAAAATTATCCAAAGAAAGCGGACAAGAGATAATCTTAGAAGCGCCTGATCAATTTTTTAACGACTGGGTAGAAAAACACTACCTAGGCCTTATTCAAGACGCTCTGAAACTTAGAGGCCTGGATAATCTGTTAGTAAAACTGGTTGTTAACACCGCAACGGAACAATTAAATAATGCTACGCCCCCGCCTGATCCCGGAGTTAAAATACCGCCTAATCCGTTTTTTATTAACCTGAATTCCCGTTATACGTTTGACAATTTTGTAGTGGGGGGAGGGAACCGTCATGCGCATGCTTATTCTTTAGCAGTAGCTAATGCCCCGGCTAAAACATATAATCCTTTATTTATTTACGGTGGAGTGGGTTTAGGTAAAACACATTTAATCCAGGCTATTTGTCACCAAATTAAAAACGCTTCTTCTCCGGGAGTAAAAATATGCTATGTTTCAAGTGAGAAATTTACGAATGAGTTAATTGATGCTATCGTGCACCGTTCAACTTCGGCTTTTCGTCAAAAATACCGCAATCTTGATGTGTTAGTAATTGACGATATCCACTTTATCGCCGGAAAAGAATCAACCCAGGAAGAATTTTTCCACACATTTAATACGCTATACGACGCTCATAAACAAATTGTATTTTCTTCAGACCGACCGCCAAAAGAAATTACCAATCTGCAGGAAAGACTGGTGTCGCGTTTTGGATGGGGATTAGCCACCGACATTCAGCCTCCGGATCTAGAAACCCGGGTTGCGATTTTAAAGAAAAAAATAGAGCGGGAACCCGTAAGCGTTCCTGACGATGTTATTTTTTTTATTGCCCAATTAATTAAAACTAACATCCGCGAATTAGAGGGGGCCTTAATCAGAACAATTGCTTACTCTTTACTGGAAGAGGCTCCTGTAACGCTACAATTGACTAAGGAAGTTTTAAAAGATTTGTTAAGAGAGCCGGCAAAACTTATTACCATAGATTTTATCCAACGCTGCGTAGTGGAAGAATTTGGGATTTCTTTACAGGATCTTAAAACGAAACGACGTAATAAACAAGTAGTCTTCCCAAGGCAAATTGCGATGTATTTAAGCAGAGAATTAACAGAGTTATCTTTACCGGAAATCGGAGAGCTTTTTGGGGGTAAAGACCATACTACGGTTTTGCATGCATATAAAAAAATTAAAGAAGATATTTGTAAAAACCCAGAATTAAAGGAAAGGGTGGATAAAGTTATCCAAGTAGTTAAACAATAATCCCCAGGTTATTAGAACACATTATTTACTGTAACCTGCTGGAAAAAATAGTGTTATATTCTTGTTCACAAAAAATCAAACCATTACAACTATGACTGTTTTAAGTTTTTAAATATATATAAATAGAAGGAGATTTAAAATGAAATTTAAAGTTGAAAAAAATCAATTGGTCAATGCTATTCAAACCGTACAAAATATTATTACCACAAAATCAGCTTTGCCTGTTCTTTCTAATATTTTAATTGAAGCGCAAACAGGTGTTTTAAAATTCACTGCGACAGATTTAGATATTGGAATAACCTGTGTAATTCCTGTGGATACTCAAGAAATAGGAGCGATTACCGTTCCCGCTAAGAGGTTTAGTGATATTGTTAAAGAATTTCCTTTAGAAACGGTTAATGTTACTACTAAGAAAAATAATCAGGTTATTATTGATTCAGATATGTGCCAATTTAAAATTATGGGGTTAGCTAAAGAGGAATTTCCTAAACTTCCCGAGTTTAAAGAAAAAAAAGCGATTAAGATTGAACAGGGGGTATTTAGGCAAATGTTGTCTTTGACCGCTTTTGCGGTTTCTTTAGACGAAACCCGGTATGTGTTAAATGGGATTTTGTTTAAAATTAGTAAAAATATTCTTACTTTAGTATCTACTGACGGTAAAAGATTAGCTGTGGCAGAAAGAAAATTAGCGGTAGAATCAGATATAGAGATTAGTATGATAGTTCCACTTAAAACCATTCAAGAATTAAACCGTAACCTTAAAGATGGCGGTGATTTATCTTTAGTGGTTAGTAGCAACCAGGCACTCTTTGATTTGGGGAGTGTAGGAATTGTTTCGCGTTTGATCGAAGGAGAATTTCCGGATTATAAACAGGTTGTACCGCCTGTTTCGGAAAATAAAATGAAGGTGGCGCGTGGTCAGTTGTTGTTAGCAATAAAAAGAGCTGCTCTTTTAGCCACCCCGGACTATCAAGCGGTTAAGTTGGAGGTTTTTAAAAACAAGCTGGTGATCTCTAAATCTACTCCGGATGTGGGGGAATTTCATGAAGAGTTAGCGGTTGAATACCAGGGTAGAGAAATGGTGATCGGTTTTAACCCGGTTTATTTAATTGATATTTTAAAAAACCTGGGTGAAGAAGCGATTGTGTTAGAATTAATGGATGGGGAGAAGCCGGGAGTAATCCGGATTAGCGGGTACGTTTATATAGTCTTGCCAATGCGGCTTAATTAAAAGTATGGAGCTTTTGAAAAACACACTTAATGTGGTTATGCACCAGTTAAGTAATAAAAAATCTGTTTTTCAGGATAACGGGCCTCAGCAGTGGTTAAAAAAAGCCTTGACAAAGAAGGAGTTGGGGCATATAAGAGTTAAATATTTCAAGAATGGGGTTTTAGGTGTCAGTGTGGATTCTTCAACATGGTTATACGTGTTAAGTTTAAAAAAAGAAGAGCTGCTTGCGGAGCTTAAAAAAGAAAATCCGGGGTTGAAAAACATAAATTTTCGCATTGGGAATATTGCCGAGCCTGTTTAATTGCGGGGCTTTGGAAATTGGATTGTGGGAGTGACGGGGTGAAAAAAGATAAAGAGGAAATTAAAAATAAACTAAAACCGGTTGATAGCGCTAAAACTTACGATGCTACCAGTATTCAGGTTTTAGAGGGTATTGAGGCGGTAAGGCGCCGGCCGGCCATGTACATCGGAGATACTTCGGTGCGCGGCCTGCATCACTTGGTTTTTGAAGTTGTTGATAACAGTGTTGATGAGAGTTTGGGCGGTTTTTGCGATTCCATTGCGGTAGTGATCCAGCCGGATAATAGTATTACAGTTATCGATAATGGTCGGGGTATCCCGGTGGATATGCATAAAACTGAAAAAAAACCGGCAGTAGAAGTGGCTTTAACTACTTTGCATGCCGGCGGCAAGTTTGACCATCGCTCTTACAAGGTTTCCGGCGGGTTGCATGGTGTAGGTGTAAGTTGCGTGAACGCTCTGTCTGATTGGCTGGAGGTAGAGGTCAAGAGAGACGGTAAAATTTACCATCAACGCTATGAGCGGGGCAAAACCGTTTCTAAACTGATTGTGATCGGCAAGAGCACTTCTACCGGAACCAAAATTACTTTTAAGCCCGACAAAACAATTTTTCCTAAAACCGAGTATTCTTATGATATTCTCTCGGGCCGCTTAAGAGAACTGGCTTTCTTAAATAAAGGCTTAAAGATTAAATTAACCGATGAGCGCGCAGAGAAAGAAGCGGTTTTTGAATTTGCCGGGGGGATTATTTCGTTTGTAGAATATTTGAATAAAAATAAAAACCCTTTACACAATAAAGTTGTTTATTTTGAAAAACTGCAGGACGATGTGAATGTGGAAGTCGCGCTACAGTATAATGATGGTTATGCGGAAACCATGTTTTCTTTTGCTAATAATATTAATACGGTAGAGGGCGGCACCCACTTGTCCGGATTTAAATCCGCGCTTACCCGTGGCATTAATCAGTATGCTAAATCCAAAAATTTACTTAAGGACAATATTGCGATTACCGGCGATGATGTGCGGGAGGGTTTAACTGCCGTTATTAGTGTTAAGGTCCCGAACCCACAGTTTGAAGGGCAGACTAAAACAAAATTAGGCAATTCCGAGGTGGAAGGTTTAGTGGCATCTACTAGTTTAGAGGCTCTTTCTAGTTATTTTGAAGAAAATCCTTCGGTAGCCAATAAAATTATCGACAAGGTAATTGTCGCATCCCGGGCCAGGGAAGCCGCGCGTAAGGCGCGCGAATTAACCCGTAGAAAAGGAGCTTTAGAGGGGGCGGGGCTGCCGGGAAAATTGGCGGATTGTTCAGAGCGTGACGCAGCCTTATGCGAATTATATATTGTGGAAGGTGATTCTGCCGGCGGCTCGGCCAAACAAGGGCGCGACCGTAGATTTCAGGCTATCTTGCCGATCAAGGGGAAAATTCTAAATGTTGAAAAATCGCGGTTGGATAAAATTTTGTCCAATGAAGAAATACGCACCATTATTACGGCTTTGGGCACCGGGATTGGCGAAGAGTTTGACCTGGCCAAACTAAGATACCATAAATTAATGTTAATGGCCGATGCTGATATTGACGGTTCGCACATTCGCACACTGCTTTTGACATTATTGTACCGTCAGTTACCTAAATTAGTAGAAGAGGGGCATGTTTATATTACCCAGCCTCCTTTGTATAAAATTAAAAGAGGCCAGCGCGAGGAATATATTCAGACCGAACAGCAAATGAACGATATGCTTTTAGATTTAGGACGCGAAGGTCACAAGCTGGTTCGCGTGAAAGATAAGCTCACGTTTACTGATAATCAATTTAAAGATTTGTTAAAGCTGTTAGTAGAATTAGATAAGCTTAGCAGGTATTTGGATAAAAAGGGAGTGAATGTCCCAGAATATATCAGTTTTAGGCATCAAAAAACCAAAAAAATGCCTATTTACAGGATAAAAGTGGATGGAGTTATTCAATATGTTTATTCCGACAAAGAACTAGCCGCGATTACTGAAAAAGAAGGCAAGGAAATCGAGCAGGATGTTTTGCATCTGTTCGAAGCACAGGAAATTGAAGAGCTTATTTTAAAAATTGAAAAATTAGGATTAGAATTTGATACTTATTATAACAATGTAGCTGTTTCCAAACCAATCGCTACTAAGGAAGCCGAAAAAAAGATCAAAGCGGTTTACCGGATTGATAATAGTGATGATGTTAAGGAAGTTTTCAGCCTAAAAGAAATTTTGGTGTATATTAAAGAGGTTGCTGCCAAAGGTATGCATATTCAAAGATATAAAGGTTTAGGGGAAATGAATCCTCAGCAGCTCTGGGATACGACCATGGATCCTGAGAAAAGAACGATTTTGCAGGTTACTTTAGAAGATGCGGTAGAAGCAGATAAAATGTTTACTGTTTTAATGGGGGATCAGGTAGAACCGCGCCGCGAATTTATTGAAGACCATGCACACCAGGTAAAAAACCTGGACATATAGTTTACTATTTTAAAATTAAAAATGTATACACGTAATGATAAAATAATTCAGGTCTATATTGAAGAAGAGGTTAAAGATTCCTATTTAAATTACGCTATGAGCGTAATTGTCGGTCGCGCTTTGCCTGATGTGCGTGATGGGTTAAAGCCTGTGCACCGGCGCATTCTTTATGCGATGCGGGAATTAAATTTGGAACATTCTAAACCGTATAAAAAATGCGCGCGTATCGTCGGTGAAACTATGGGTAAATACCATCCCCATGGAGACTCGGCGATTTATGAAACATTGGTAAGAATGGCGCAGGACTTTTCGTTGCGTTACCCGCTGGTAGATGGCCAGGGAAACTTTGGTTCAGTCGATGGGGATGCTGCAGCCGCGATGCGCTATACGGAGGCCCGTCTGGCCGCCGTTTCCGACGAGATGCTTGGGGATATTGAAAAAGACACTGTTAATTTCGGGCCGAACTTTGATTCTTCTTTGAAAGAACCCCTGTTGTTACCGGCGGCTCTGCCTAATTTATTAGTAAACGGTTCAAGCGGAATTGCTGTCGGCATGGCTACGAATATTCCTCCGCACAATTTGAATGAAGTCTGTGAAGCAATTATTTATTTACTGGACCATCCCGAAGCTGAAATTAAAGACCTGATGCGTTATATCAAAGGGCCGGATTTTCCCACCGGTGGTTTAATTTGCGGTAAGGGGGGGATTAAGGATGCGTATGCGACCGGCAGGGGTAAGCTGGTAGTAAGGGCTAAAGCTACCATAGAACATCAGAAAAACGGCAAGGACTTAATTATCTTTACAGAAATTCCTTACCAGGTGCAGAAGTCGGGATTGATTGAAGCGATTGCCAGCCTGGTGGATGATAAAAAGATCGAAGGCATATCCGATATTCGCGATGAATCTGATAAAGAAGGAATGCGCATTGTTGTGGAGTTAAAGCGCGATACCGAATCCCAGATTGTTTTAAACCAGCTTTTTAAGCACACGC
This sequence comes from Candidatus Omnitrophota bacterium, assembly GCA_028712375.1. GTDB lineage: Bacteria > Omnitrophota > Gorgyraeia > Gygaellales > Profunditerraquicolaceae > UBA6249. Next base: position 85,104 of record JAQTQG010000003.1, on the reverse strand, counting down.
AACTGGAAACCACTTTTGGCATTATTATGTTGGCCTTAGTGGATAATCGGCCTAAAGTCTTAAATTTACGCCAGGTTCTGGACTGTTACATTGAACACCGCCGGGTGGTTATCCGCAGGCGTACTCAGTTTGAATTAGACAAAGCGTTAAGGCGGGCGCATATTTTAGAGGGGCTGAAAATAGCCCTGAAATTTATTGACCGGATTATCAAGGTAATCAAAACCTCTAAAAGCGTGGAAGCGGCCAAGGTTAATTTAATGAAAGAGTTTGAGCTTTCTGAATTGCAGTCGCAGGCAATTCTAGAAATGCAGCTGCAGCGGCTTACTGCGTTGGAACGTGATAAAATTGATGCAGAGTACGCCGAGCTTCTGAAGAAGATTGAATTATGCCAGGCTATTTTAGCTTCTGTTAAGAAAATAGAAGCAATCGTTAAAGAAGAGCTGCAGGAATTAGTGAAAAAGTATGGTGATACGCGGCGTACGGATATTGTGGGAGAAGCGGAAGAGCTGGAAGTGGAAGATTTAATTGCTGAAGAAGACGTGGTGGTAACCATCAGCCACGGCGGTTACATTAAGCGCCTGCCGGTTAGCTCGTATCGTAAACAAAAACGCGGAGGCACCGGAGCTACTGGTGCAGAATTGAAAGAAGAAGATTTCAGCGAGCATCTTTTTGTAGCCTCTACTAAAGATTACCTGCTGATTTTTACAGATAAGGGGCAGGTGCATTGGTTGAAAGTTTATGAAATTCCCCAGGCCAGCCGTATATCTAAGGGTAAAGCAATTGTGAATCTTGTGCAGATGGAGGCATCTGCTAAAGTAAGTTCAACTATCCCGGTGAAAGAATTTTCTGCGGATAAGTATTTAGTGATGGTAACTAAATTTGGGCAGATCAAGAAGACTAAGCTGGATGCATATGGTAATCCGCGCAAGGGCGGGATTATCGGAATTACTTTAGACAAGCAGGATGTATTGATTGGTGTTGAGATGACTGATGGTAAACAGGAGCTGCTTATTGGCACCCGGCACGGAAAAGCGATAAGATTTTCTGAAGAAAAAGTCCGGGAGATGGGCCGCGGGGCGCACGGAGTGAGAGCCATATCTTTGGATAAAAAAGATGAAGTGATTGATATGGTGGTGCCGCAAAAAGCTTCCACTATTTTAACAGTAACAGAGCTAGGTTTTGCTAAACGCACCACTATTGATGAGTATCGATTAACCAGCCGCGGGGGCAAAGGAGTGATTAATATTAAAGTTACTGATAAAAATGGCCAGGCGGTAAATTTAAAAACCGTTAATGATAAAGATGAGCTTATGGTTATTACTCAAAATGGGATATTTTTGCGTTGTGCGATAAAGGATATCCGGGAAACCGGGCGTTCATCGCAAGGGGTACGTTTAATTAAGCTGCAGGATAAAGACCGAGTTTCCTGCGTTGCTCCGGTGATTGCGGAGGAAGAAGAATAACCTGACCCTGTCGTCTAGCCTGGTCTAGGACAAGAGCTTTTCAAGCTCTCGACACGGGTTCAAATCCCGTCAGGGTCACTTAAAATATAATGCGGGTTCTCCCCGCAGCGGTAAAAATTACTGCGGGGCTTCGTTGGATTAAAACTTAGAGGTGCTCAGTGTGCGGAATAGTCGGGTATATCGGTGAGAGAGAGGCGCAGCCTGTTCTTTTGTCCGGCTTAAAGCGCCTGGAATACCGCGGTTATGATTCAAGCGGCATCGCATTAATCCTGCCTCATAAAAAAAATATCGGAATCAGAAAAGCCCCCGGAAAGATAAGCGTATTAGAAAGATTGGTAAAAAATAAGCCGTTAAGCGGCGCAGTGGGTATTGCGCATACGCGTTGGGCAACGCATGGCGCTCCTACGCAGGCCAACGCTCACCCTCATTCCGATTGTGCCGGGCAGATTGCCGTTGTGCACAATGGAATCATTGAAAACTATGAAACATTAAAAATGCAACTGATGAAAGAGGGGCATGTTTTTCATAGCCAGACGGATACCGAAGTAATTGTGCATCTAATCGAAAAATTTTATAAAGGCATTCCCCTGGAAGAAGCAGTGTCTTCGGCGCTTAAATTGTTGACCGGTTCATTTGCTATTGGAGTAATCGCGGCCAATGAGCCAAACAAATTAGTGGGCGCGCGGCTAGGCAGCCCTTTGATTATTGGAGTGGGAAAGGGTGAAAATTTTCTGGCTTCGGATGTTCCGGCAGTCCTGGGGTTTACTAAAGAAGTTGTTTTTCTGGATGAAAATGAGTTAGTTGTTTTAGATAAAGATAATTTTAAAATTAGCGATCTTGATGGAAAGACCAGATTTAAAACCACTACTCATATTAACTGGGATATTGATCAGGCGGAAAAAGCAGGTTTTGATCACTTTATGCTTAAAGAAATTAATGAACAGCCTAGAATTCTGGAAAATTTAATTAATTCCCGTCTCCAAAGGAAAACCGGCAAGATATGTTTTCAGGAGCAAAATATACCGGAAGCTGCGCTTAAAGAGATAAAAAATATTTTTATTGTCGCTTGCGGGACCGCTTATCATGCCGGGATGGTTGCTAAATATGCGTTAGAGTCGCTTTGCCAGGTGCCCACGCAAATTGATGTTTCCAGCGAATTCCGGTACCGTGATCTTTTGATCGGCCCGGAGACATTGGTTGTTGCGATTAGCCAGTCGGGAGAGACAGCGGATACTTTGGCCGGCATCCGGGAAGCCAAGCGTCGTAATTGCAGTGTAATTTCTATATGTAATGTTTTGGGCTCAACGCTGACCCGTGAATCCGATGGGGTAATTTATATTCACGCCGGCCCGGAAATCGGCGTTGCTTCGACAAAAGCCTATACTGCTCAATTGACCGCGTTGTATTTATTTGCGTTTTATCTGGCTCAGATACGGGGAGTTTTGTCCGGCACCAAAATCAATAAATTATTAGCGGAGCTATTCAAGGTACCCGAATATCAATCTCAAATTTTAAAACAACAGCAAAAAATTGCCGCTTTAGCCCGTAAGCATTCGCACCTGGGATCGTTTCTATACCTGGGAAGAAATGTAAATTATCCGTCGGCCCTGGAAGGAGCTTTAAAGCTTAAAGAGATATCATATATTCCGGCTGAAGGCTATGCGGCTGGCGAAATGAAACATGGGCCGATCGCTTTAATTGATGAATACCGGGCGGTAGTATGTATTGCCCCTGAATCCAAGGTTTATGAAAAAATGGTTTCGAATATTCAGGAAATCCGTTCCCGCAAAGGCAAAATTATTGCTATTGCTACTGTAGGCGATCAGGAGGTTAAAAAGCTGACCCGTGAAATAATTTATGTTCCTAAAATAGAAGAAATTTTTTCTCCGCTTTTGGTAGTCCTTCCGCTGCAGTTGATGGCATACCATATTGCTGTGAAACGCGGCTGTGATGTGGATCAGCCTCGCAATTTAGCTAAATCCGTAACTGTAGAATAATGCTGTATATTGTTGCTACCCCGATTGGCAACCTAAAAGATTTTACACACCGGGCAGTTGAAGTTTTGAGCAGCGTAGATTTAATTGCCTGCGAGGATACGCGTCATACTAAAATTCTGCTGGAGCATTACGGGATTAGAACTCTTACCACCAGTTTTTTTCAGCACAATCGGTTTACTAAAGGGGAATATTTATTGGGCCTTTTGCAATCCGGCAAGAACATTGCCCTGGTTTCGGATGCTGGCACACCGGGGATTTTAGATCCCGGGTATAATTTAATTAACCTGGCTATCCAAAATAATATCGAGATGACTTTTATTCCCGGGGCTGCCGCTTTTGTGAATGCGCTCGTTTTGTCCGGTAAACCGGCCCACGAATTTTATTTTGCCGGATTTTTACCTAATCGTGCCGGTGCGCGTAAAAATCAGCTGCAGAAATTGAAACAATTGGAATGCACGCTGGTCTTTTATGAATCTTGCCATAGGATCTTGGCGTCTTTGGAAGATATCGGCCTGGTGTTTGGGGATAAGGAAATTACGGTCGCCCGGGAGCTAACTAAGAAATTCGAGGAAGTTTTACGCGCCAGCCCCAAAACTATTCAAGATAAATTGTCTAATCATAAGCCGCGTGGTGAGTTTGTAATTGTAATTTAACCTTGACAAAGAGAGGGCTGATGCTATACTTAAATGAAGTTAACCTTTAAGTGCGGCTCAGAGAAGCCGATAAGGTACAATGCATACTAAAATATCAAAATTTATATACCCTTGGCCGCATAGCCAGGGGTTTTTTTTGCCATGCGGATGGTACGCTAGCGTAATTACAATCAGCGCTGGTGTGCACTAGGCGGCAGGTAAGGTAAAACATGAAAGAAAAAGTTAAAATATTAGATCAAGAATGCATTGGCCGGGTGATTATGCGCATTGCCCATGAAATTATTGAGAGAAATAAGGGTGGTGCGGGATTGTGTGTAATCGGCATCAGAAACCGCGGAGTGTATATTGCTCAGCGGATTGCCGCTTGCATCAAACAGATCGAAGGCATGGATGTTGCAACCGGCGCTCTGGACATCACACTTTATCGTGACGACTTAGCATTAGCAACCGGCCAACCCTTGGTGCGTAAAACGGAGATTGATTTTGATATTAATGATAAAAATCTGATTTTAGTTGACGATGTGCTTTATACCGGGCGCACTATCCGGGCGGCTTTAGATGCACTGATTGATTTTGGCAGGCCTAAATCAATTCAGCTGGCAGTTTTAGTAGACCGTGGGCATCGTGAATTACCGATTCGTGCGGATTTTGTCGGCAAAAACATTCCGACTTCTAAAAAGGAATCCGTAGAGGTGTATCTCAATGAATCTGATGGCAGCGATGAAGTTTTAATTGCGGAGAAGGAATAATGCCGTGGACTAAAAAAGACCTTTTGGGTTTGGAATATTTGACCCCGGATGAAATTGAGCTGGTTTTAGATACGGCGGAGTCTTTTAAGGAGGTCTCTACTCGCGAAATAAAAAAAGTTCCGGCTTTACGCGGTAAGACCGCGGTTAATCTTTTTTATGAGCCTTCTACCCGCACCAGAGTATCGTTTGAAGTAGCAGCTAAAAGACTTTCTGCCGACGTAATTAATATTTCTGTGGAAAACTCCAGCGTGCGCAAGGGCGAAACTTTAATTGATACCGGGAAAAATATTCAGGCGTTAAAAGCCGATATTATTATTATGCGGCATAATTGTTCGGGCGCCGCCAATATTCTGGCACGTTCTTTAGATATCAGTGTAGTAAACGCTGGAGACGGTTGGCATGAACACCCTACTCAGGCGCTGCTGGACATCTTTACTCTTAGAGAAAAAATAGGCAAGATTAGCGGTTTACATGTGGCGATTGTCGGCGATATTGCGCATTCACGGGTGGCGCGTTCAAATATCTGGGGTTTGACAAAACTGGGGGCGCAGGTTACTTTATGCGCTCCGGAAATGTTAATTCCTCCCGGAATAGAAACGACTGGAGTCAAAATCTCCAGCAATATTGATGAGGTTCTGAAAAGTGCCGATGCGGTTAATGTTTTAAGGATGCAGTTTGAGCGCGATGAAAATACGGCGTTTCCGGAGCAGCTGGATTATTTTAAAAAATTCGGTATTACTGAAGAAAGGCTGGCGAAAGCCAAAAAAGATATTGTTGTAATGCATCCTGGCCCGATAAACCGGGGCATCGAGATGTCTAGCGGGGTAGCTGATGGAGGGAATTCCGTTATTTTAGAACAGGTAACTAATGGAATCGCCGTGAGAATGGCGGTGTTATTTTTAGTGAGCCAGGCGAAAGAGGCAAAGCAATGATTCCCGCAGCTTCTTTCTATTCACACAACCAGAAGCGCGCGGGTTCAATCGTAAAGAAGAGAGAAGGTGCGGGGTGAGTATATTAATAAAAAACGGCAGAGTTATTGACCCGGCAAATAAAATTGATGCGGTGTTGGATATTTTTATTCAAGATAACAAGATATCCCGGGTTGCTCAGAATATCCAAGCCCAAGCTGAAGCAGTAATTGATGCCAGCAACAAAATTGTTGCTCCGGGTATTGTTGATATGCATGTGCATTTACGCGAGCCGGGCCGTGAAGATAAAGAAACAATCGCCAGCGCTACTGCTGCCGCTGCCAAGGGCGGGGTAACCACTGTGTTGGCGATGCCTAATACCCAGCCAGCAATGGATTGTGTGGAGAATATTCAATTGCTGCAGGGAATTATTAATAAAGACGCCCTTATTAATGTACTGGTTTGCGGGACAATTACCAAAGAGCGCTTGGGTAAGGAATTGAGCGATAGTATAGCGCTTAAAAAGAATGGGGCTATCGCTATTTCTGATGACGGGGCTTCTGTGGAGAATGAAGAATTGATGCTGGAGGCATTGAAAAGGGCAAAACAAGCCGGGATTTTGACGATCTGCCATAGCGAGGATAAAAAGCTTTCCGGAAAAGGAGTAGTAAATTTGGGCTTTGTTTCTACCCGCCTGGGGTTACGCGGGATTTCCAATGAATCAGAATATACAAGAATCATCCGCGATATTGAGCTGGCGGAAAAATGTGCAGCTAGCGTGCATATTGCGCACGTTAGCTGCAGGGAATCGGTAGAGATAATTGCCGCGGCTAAAAAAAGAAAAGTTAAGATTACCTGCGAGACTGCCCCGCATTATTTTGCCCTAACTGACGAAGACATTATTGATTATGATACAAATATGAAAATTAATCCGCCCTTAAGGACTAAGCAGGATGTGTCCGCAATAAAAACCGGATTAAAAAATATGGTGATAGATGTAATCGCTTCCGACCATGCCCCGCATACGGAAAATGAAAAAGATATTGAGTTTGACCGCGCGGAATTCGGCAAAATTGGACTTGAATCCGGGCTGGCAGTGAGTATTATGGAATTAATTGATAAAAATATTTTAAGCTGGCAGGAATTAGTTAGCAGCTTGGCGCTTAACCCGGCAAAGATATTGGGGATCAACAAAGGGACCTTAACCGTAGGGGCTGATGCAGATGTAATTGTTATAGACGCAGGCAAAGAATTTATTCTGGATAAAAAAAGCATTGTTTCTAAATCCAAAAACTCACCCTTTATCGGAAGAAAGGTAAAAGGTTTGGTGGAGTATACTATTTATAACGGTAAAATAATATATAAGAGCTAAGCATGGAATTCATTGCGGATTTTCATATTCATTCCAAATACTCGCGGGCAACCAGCCGGGATATGGATATTGTTCACTTAGCGCAGTGGGCGAAACTAAAAGGCATCAGCTTAATGGGTACCGGTGATTTTACGCACCATTTATGGCTGGAGGAATTAAAGCATAATTTAGAAGACTGCGGCAACGGTTTGTTTAAACACGCCGGGATTAATTTTATACTTACTGCGGAAATCAGCAGTATTTATTCTAAGGCAGGCAAAGGGTACCGTATTCATAATCTTATTTTCGCCCCTTCTTTTGCTACTGTAGATAAGATTAATAATACTCTTTCCCGCCGGGGTGCAAATTTAGCCAGTGACGGCCGTCCGATTATCGGCCTGGACGCCGCGGAACTGGCGCGGATCGTTTTTGACATTGACGAAAATTGCATGGTTATCCCGGGGCATATCTGGACGCCCTGGTTTAGCCTGTTTGGTTCAATGTCCGGATTTGATAAAATTGAAGATTGCTTCGAGGATCAGACCTCCAAAATATTCGCCCTGGAAACAGGGCTATCTTCAGATCCGGAGATGAATTGGAGGTTGAGTGCTTTGGATAAATTTACCTTGATTTCTAATAGCGATTCACATTCACCGCAGAAGATTGGCAGGGAAGCCAATGTTTTTAATTGCGCCTTAGATTATCAGACAATCCGCCAGGTGTTAAAAGATAAAGATCGGGAAAAATTTTTGTATACAATTGAGTTTTTCCCCGAAGAGGGAAAATATCATTTTGACGGGCACCGGCTTTGCGGAATTTGTTGGCCGCCCAGGGAAACCCGGCAGCATAACGGAAAATGCCCTAAGTGCGGCAAATCCGTTACGGTGGGTGTAGCTAACCGCGTGGAAGCATTAGCGGATCGTCCGGAAGGGTTTAAACCGCAAAACGCCATTCCTTTTAAAAATTTGATTCCTTTGGATGAAATTATTGCTTCGGCAAAAGGACTGGGCAAGTCCGCGGTAGGGGTGGAAAGAGATTATCTTTATTACTTAAGCAAGTTTGGTACAGAGTTTGAAATTTTGCTTAAAGCTTCTCATGAAGAATTGCTTAAAGGAGGGCTCCCTCCTAAAATTATTGAAGGAGTTATGTTGGCACGCCAAGGTAAAGTTAATATAAAGCCTGGTTATGACGGTGAATATGGTGTAGTTTCCGTGTTTGAGGAAGCGCCTGCGGTTAAAAACGAAGAACAACTGAAGCTTTTTTAAATTATTGATGCCCCTGTAGCGCAATGGATAGCGCACTAGCCTCCGGAGCTAGTGGTACAGGTTCGACTCCTGTCAGGGGCAATAAAATCATATTCAGCATGTAGTAGAGAGCAGTTTCTGTATAAGTGGAGTGTAGACTCTATAATTTAGGATAAATTGTGGTTAGGGTGGTTTTATTGCTTCATAAAGTTGGTATAAGTGGAGTGAATATGGCGGATAAATAAAAAGTTGTTTGATTGCAAGGTTAAAGGTTTGATCACCGCTAGTTTTGTGTCTTAAGGAGGTAAAAGTGAAACAGCAGCACAAAAAAAGAAAAATAAGAACTACAGATGCAATAAGGGGTTTGCGTTCCCCAAAACCCGCTGTTATGCAGCCACATTTTTATGCTACAAAAGAAGCCAACAATAAAAAAGTGATAATTTTGGGTGGTGGTCCGAATAGAATTGGGCAAGGTATTGAGTTTGATTATTGTTGCTGCCATGCGGCTTATGCGCTTAAGGAAGAAGGGGTGGATAGTATTATGGTAAATTGTAATCCGGAAACTGTTTCCACGGATTACGATACTTCCGACCGCCTTTATTTTGAACCCCTGACTTTTGAAGATATTATGAATATTATTGAAATAGAGAAGCCCCTGGGCGTTATTGTGCAATTTGGCGGGCAAACTCCAATCAACCTAGCGGTAGCTTTACGCCAGGCAGGAGTAAATATTTTAGGCACCAGTTCCGACAATATTGATATTGCGGAAGATCGCAAGCGTTTTAAGCAAATGATTGAAAAACTCGGTCTTTTACAGCCGGTTAGCGGTACAGTGTTTACTTTTGCTGAAGCACAAAAGGTCGCCAATAATATCGGTTATCCGGTATTGGTCAGGCCATCATATGTATTGGGCGGGCGGGCAATGGAAATCGTCTATGATCAGGAACTGTTGGAAAGGTTTATTCATGAGGCGGCGGAAGTATCCGGTGAGCATCCGATATTGATTGATAAATTTTTGGAAGATGCGATTGAGATAGATGTGGATTTGATCGGAGACGGGGAAACTTTTGTTATTGGCGGAATTATGGAGCATATCGAACAGGCCGGCGTACACTCAGGGGATGCGGCCATGTCTCTTCCTACGTACACACTGGACCCGGAGATTTTGAAAAAGCTAAGGGAAGCTACCTATAGGTTAGCGAAAGAACTAAATATTATTGGTTTAATGAATGTGCAGTATGCAGTAAAAGATGCCAAGATTTATGTTTTAGAAGTTAACCCGCGCGCCTCGCGTACTGTGCCCTTAGTTTCCAAAGTTATCGGTGTTCCTTTGGCTAAATTGGCAACGAAAGTGATGATGGGTAAAAAGCTGAAAAGTTTAGGCTTTACCGAAGAAATTATTCCGCCGTATGTGGCTGTGAAAGAGTCCGTGTTTCCTTTTAACCGGTTTCCGGGGGTGGATGTGATGTTGGGGCCGGAGATGAAGTCTACCGGAGAAGTTATGGGAATTGATATGGATTTTGCCAGCGCTTACATTAAAAGCCAGATTGCCGCCGGGCAAAAAGTTCCCAAGAATGGCAATGTGTTTATCTCGGTGCACGACCGGGATAAGCGGGATATAGTTTTTATCGCCAAAAAATTAAAGGACCTGGGTTTTAAGATTTTTGCCTCCAGCGGTACAGCCTCGGTTTTAGAAAAAAATAATATACCTGCTAAGGTCTTGCCGAAAATTAGCGAAGGACGCCCGAATATCCTGGATTTAATGAAGGATGGCAAAATCCAGATGGTGATTAATACTCCCTCGGGCAGAATTCCCCGGCAGGATGAAGTAAAAATCCGTTCCCAAGTTATTCTTTATAATATACCTTATACTACTACCATTTTTGGGGCACAGGCTACCGTTAATGGCATAGAGATGCTGGCGAAGAAGGACCTGGGTGTAAAATCATTGCAAGAGTATCATAAAATGAAATGTAAAAAAGCCAAATAGGTTAAATTATGCCAGAGCTGCCGGAAGTCCAGACGATCAAAAGTGATTTAGAGAAAGCCGTTTGTGGCGCCAAGATCATCCGCGTGCTGATTAATAACCCTAAAGTAATTCGCCAACCGTCTCCGGCGGTATTTAAAAAATCCTTGGAGGGGTTGAGTATAAAACGTATGTTGCGCCGGGGTAAGCTGTTAATCCTGGAGCTGTCTAACGGCAAATTTCTGACCGTGCATTTTAAAATGACCGGCCAGCTTGTGTTGCGTACAACCGCAGTTAAAAATAAATTATCAGATATCACCGGCTCATCTGTAAAAACTGACAGCCGGGTGACTTTTTATCTTAGCGGCGACCGGGTTCTGGATTTTAATGATCAGCGTTTATTTGCGGAACTGCGTCTGCTTGATGATTGGCAGGAAATGGGGTTTATTCAAAGACTTGGGCCGGAACCATTTGATTTGACTTATTCTGCTTTTAAAGATATGCTTTTAAAAAGAAAAACCGGAATAAAGCCTTTGTTGATGGATCAATCATTTATTGCCGGAATTGGCAATATTTATGCCGCAGAAATTCTGTTCCATGCCAGAATTGATCCCCGGCGGCCAGCGCAAAGTTTAAAAGAAAAAGAGCAAGCCCTTCTTTATAAACATATGCAGGCAGTATTAAAAAGCGCAATTAAGCATGGCGGCTCTTCCGTGGATGATTATGTGCGGGTTTCCGGAAAAAATGGAGACTATGGGCGATTCCATCAGGTTTATGGCCGGGAAGGTAAGCCTTGTTTTGTCTGTTCAAGGCCGGTAGAAAGAATTGTCCAGGGGGGAAGGGGCACATATTTTTGCCCCAAGTGCCAGGTGTGATTTGTTTAAAGTTGAGCGGGTTTTTAGAAAGGAAAGTAAATTGAAAAAACGCCTTAAAATTAACGGTATTATTATGGCTTGTGCTGCTTTGGTAATAGTGTTTTCACCAAAAATTTTCCTGCGGGTTTATTCCGGCAGTATGCAAGAAGAGATTTTAGAAGTTTTGGGGTTTGCGCTTATCCTCTTAGGCCAGGTTATCCGGGTTTCGGCCCGGGGATATAAAGCGGAGCATTCTCAGGATAGCCAGGCATTAATCCAAGGAGGGCCGTATCAGATGGTGCGCAACCCGATGTATCTAGGCATATTTTTGATCGGGTTAGGAGTGGTGCTGGCGATATTCAAGTGGTGGGCAATAGTAATTTTTATCGCCGTGTTTATTATTCGCTATATCCTGCTTATTTATAAAGAAGAAAATAAACTGCGCAGGATGTTTCCGCAAAGCTACCCGGAATATTGCCGCAAAGTCCCCCGGATATTCCCTTCACTACCCAGCCTTGTCAGGCTTGATATTGTTGATTATCTGCCGATAAAAATAGCTTGGTTTAAGAAAGAAATAGGTTCCATTTTAACGCTTCTTTTGCTTACTTTATTGGTAGAGTCCTGGGAGGATATTGCCAGGGAAGGTTTTCGGGTTTATCTGCAACAGTCGGTGTGGCTATTTTTAACCTTTGTTTTATTTATAATTTTTGTAATTTTACTCAGCCAGTGCACATATAAAAAAAATGAAAGCAAAACAGATAAAAGCCAGGATAATTTCTAACCAAAGGCGCAACGGTAATTATGGGCATTTGGAATTTGAATCTACCGTCATTGCTCAACAGGCACAACCGGGCCAGTTTGTGAATATCAAGGTCAATAATACCTGGGACCCTTTATTGAGAAGGCCGATTAGCATACACGGAGTAAGCGGTTCAAAAGTGAAAATTATTTATGAGATTATCGGCAAAGGTACGCAGATTTTATCGCAAAGAAGACCGGGAGAATTTTTGGATATTATTGGCCCGCTGGGGCACGGTTTTGATTGTTTGCGCCCGGATAAGTCCGGCCAGCATAAAAATATTATAGTAGCCGGAGGCATGGGGGTAGCACCGCTGGTTTTTTTAGCGGAAAAATTAAAATTAAGTAAACCGTTAGTTTTGATTGGAGCGGCGACTAAGAAACAAATTCTTTGTCTGCAGGAGTTTAAGGCTTTGGGATGCGCGATAAAAATAGCGACCGATGATGGCTCGGCAGGGTTTAAAGGAAGAGTAACGGATTTATTAAATATTGTCCTGGGGCAGGTTAAGCCCGGATCTTTATTTTCTTGCGGACCGCAGCCGATGCTCAAGGCTGTTGCTCGGATTGCCTGTGAAAATAAAATTCCGGCTCAGCTTTCTTTGGAGGCGCATATGGCTTGCGGGGTGGGAGCATGCCTGGGTTGTGAAATTCTAACTAAAACCGGTTATAAGAGTGTTTGTAAAGACGGCCCGGTTTTTGGCAGCGAGGAATTGGCATGGTAAAGAAGAAAAAGCCGAATTTAAATGTAAAAATAGGCAGCCTGGAGCTAAAAAATCCGGTAATGGTTGCTTCCGGCACATTCGGTTATGCCGAGGAGTTTAAGAGTTTATTGGATTTAAAAAAGCTGGGGGCGATTGTTACTAAAACGATTACTGTCCGCCCGCGCCAAGGGAACATTGCTCCGCGTACTTGTGAGACTCCGGCCGGCATGCTTAATTCTATCGGCCTGGAAAACCCCGGCATAAATAAATTCCTTCAGAAAAAGTTTTCTTTTCTTAAGAAATTAGGTGTTCCGGTGGTTGTGAGTATTGCCGCAGAAGAAACTCCGGATGAATTCGAAGTTTTAATTAAACAGTTGGAGCCGGTGCGTGAGGTCTCCGCAATAGAATTAAACATCTCCTGTCCCAACCTGCAAAAGAAAAGATTAATTTCTCAGGATTCCCAGGCCACCCTGGAAGCAGTGAGCGCAGCGCGCAAGCTTACAGATAAATGTTTAATTGTTAAGTTATCGCCCAATGTGACTTCTATCTCCGAGATAGCCTTGGCAGCTGAAAGTGCCGGAGCAGATGCGGTGTCTTTAATTAATACGCTTGGCGGTATGAGTATAGATGTAAAGAAGCGCGTTCCTAAATTAGGTGCCTGGGTGGGGGGATTAAGCGGCCCGGCAATCCGTCCGGTTGCGGTAAAAATGATTTGGGAGGCGTATAATAAGATTAAGATTCCCATAATTGGGATGGGTGGTATAATGGACATTGATAGCGCGCTGGAATTTTTTATTGCCGGGGCTACGGCAATCAGTGTGGGGACGGCGAATTTTATTAATCCCCAATCCAGCCTGCAGATTATTGCCGAGTTGCAGCAGTACCTGATGAGTAATAATATGCAGAATTTAAACCAGCTTACCGGGAAACTGAAAGCATGCAAAGATTAAGCAACCCCGAATTTATATTGGCTTTGGATGTGGATACAATAGAAGAGGCCGGAATTTTTGTAGATAAACTTTATCCCAAAATAAAAATCTTTAAGGTGGGAAGCCATTTGTTTACTGCTTATGGCCCTAAGATTATTGAGCTATTACATGCAAAAGGCGCAGAAATATTTTTAGATCTTAAATATTTTGATATTCCCAATACCGTAGCCAATGCAGTAGCCGCAGCGGTAAAGCTGAAAGTAAAAATACTTACTTTGCATATTTCCGGAGGCCCGGAAATGTTAAAAGCGGCGGTAGAGTCGGCAGCCCGGCAGTCTGAGATGCTGCATATTCCCCGGCCTTTATTGATCGGAGTGACTGTTCTGACCAGTTGTAAGGCCAAGCCCCAAGAAGTTCTCAATTTAGCAAAACAAGGGATTTCCTGCGGGCTAGACGGAGTGGTTTGTTCGGTGCACGAAGCAGTAGTTTTGCGGCGTAAAATAAAGAATAGTTTTTTTATCATTACTCCGGGTATCCGCCCGGTCAAATCCAGTAAAGACGACCAGAAAAGAGTCGCTACGGTTAGCCAGGCGATTAAGGCCGGAAGTGATTTTTTAGTGATCGGGCGGCCGATTTTAAAGGCGGTTGACCCGCTGCTGCAGGCAGAAGAACTGTTAGGAGAACTATCCCGTTTTCGCAGATAATTACACAACAACCTGCCTGACGGGGGCATTACTAAATAAGAATTTTAGGGGGTGTTTCATATGGCTCAGGAGATTAAGGATTTAATTGCTAAAATTCAACAGGAAGGCGTAGATGCTGCTCAAGCGCAAGCAGCACAGATAAAAACAGAAGCCGAACATGCGGCAATGAAAATAATTTCAGAAGCAAAAATTCAAGCCCAAAAAATTATTGAACAGGCAGACAGCCAGGCAAAAAAAACCAACGATTCTACCCGGGCAGCGCTAAAACAGGCAGGCAGGGATCTGTTAATTAGCCTTAGGCAGGAAATTCTTGCGATGTTGGACCGGCTGATTAAATTGGATCTGCGGCAGGCTTTGACTGCAGAGGAGCTATCGGGAATTATTGCGGCATTAATAAAAAATGCTCCGCTTTCTTTGGGTTCGCAGGTTATCGTGTTTTTAAAGCAGGAGGATAAAGATAGGCTCGGGCAGGGGTTCTTAAAACAATTGGCCGAACAAACAAAGAAAACAGTTGTTTTAAAGTCCGCAGATGGAATTGCTAGCGGGTTTATTATTAGTTTCGATGCCGGAAAATCTATTTTTGATTTTAGCAGCCAGTCTTTAAGCGAGTATATCTTGAGCTGCCTGCGGCCGGAACTTGAAGGAGTTTTAAAATCCGAATAAATGGCTGCTTATTATACGTATTTAATTTCTAGTTTGCCGGGATTGAATATTTTTTCCCGGCCGCCATTTAGCCTGAAGGATTTTTTTGCTAAATGCAAAAATTTAATACCAGAGAATGATTTTGAAATATTGTATGCAGCCGTTGATCAGGAAAGCTATTCTTTGGGCGGCCACAGCAGCAGTAGTTTAAAACAATGGGCTGATTTTGAGGTAACCCTGAGGAATGAATTGGTACGCGCCAGGGCCAGCCGTAAAAAAATCGATCCATCAAAATTCCTGCGCCTTCCGGATTCGCCGCAGGCACAGATTGTGCATGTAGCGATGGCTGCTTACCGCAGCGTTTCCATCCTGGAATCGGAGAAAATTTTGGATCAGGCCAGATGGAATTTTTTAGACGGCCTAATTCTTGGCCACTATTTTGATTTTGAGTATTTGTTAGTTTACGGGTTAAAACTTAAGATTCTGGAGCGCTGGGATAAAATACAAAGTGCGGATAAAGAGTTATTATTAAATACGGTAGTTTAAAAAACTAATTTATTATGGAAAAATTAAGAATTGGAAAAGTAATTAAGGTTAATGCTAACATGGTGACTGCTCAAATTGACGGGCAGATTATCCAAAATGAAGTTGCTTACATCGTCCACGGAGTTGAGCGTCTGAAAGCGGAAGTTATCCGCGTACGCCAAAATCAGGCGGAGATGCAGGTTTATGAAAGTACTCAGGGTTTAAAAGAGGGAGAGGTTGTAGAGTTTAGCAATGAACTCCTGAGCGTAGAGCTGGGGCCTGGTTTATTAGGGCAAATTTTTGATGGCTTGCAAAATCCCCTTCCGGCATTAGCTAAAGAGTGTGGATTTTTTCTTAAGCGGGGTGTATATCTGGAAGCTTTGCCCGATGAAGCGCTTTGGGATTTTACGCCCCTGGTCAAGGAAGGGGATAAGGTTTTAGCCGGCAGCTGGCTGGGCTTTGTCCCGGAAAAAATATTTAAACATTATATTATGGCCCCGTTTATGCTTAATGGCAGCCTGGAGGTGGTTAGTATCGCTTCCGCCGGCAAATATAATTTAAAACAAGCAGTTGCCCAGCTTAGAGATGGTAACGGCGGATTACATAATGTATTTTTGCAGCAGATTTGGCCGGTAAAGATACCGATTGGTGCCTATGTGGAAAAATTAAGGCCGACTGAACCATTGGTTACCAAAATGCGCCTGATTGATTCACTGTTTCCGATTAACCGGGGTGGAACTTATTGTATTCCCGGGCCATTCGGGGCAGGGAAAACCGTTTTACAACAATTAACCAGCCGGCACGCGGAGGTAGATATTGTAATTATTGCTGCCTGCGGAGAGCGTGCCGGAGAAGTTGTGGAAACATTAAAGACTTTTCCTGAATTATTGGATCCGCGTACGCAGAAGCCTTTAATGGACCGCACGGTAATTATTTGCAATACCAGCTCGATGCCGGTGGCTGCCCGTGAATCCAGCGTGTACACGGCAGTAACCATTGCCGAATATTACCGCCAGATGGGTTTAAATGTTTTATTATTGGCAGATTCAACTTCCCGCTGGGCGCAGGCGATGCGCGAAATGAGCGGCCGCCTTGAAGAAATTCCCGGCGAAGAAGCCTTCCCGGCATATTTAGAATCCCGGATTGCTTCTTTTTATGAGCGGGCCGGGGTAGTTAAATTGCGTGCAGGCGTAACCGGTTCAGTAACGATTGGCGGGACGGTGAGTCCGGCCGGAGGAAACTTTGAAGAACCGGTGACTCAGGCGACTTTGAAAGTTGTGGGTGCTTTTCACGGCCTTTCGCGTGAACGTTCCGATGCCAGAAAATACCCGGCAATTGATCCATTAATCAGCTGGAGTAAATACGCTGGATTTGTTAATCCCGAGGTTAAAGAAAAATGCCATGCTATTTTAGTCCGCAGCAACGAAATTGCCCAAATGATGAAAGTCATCGGTGAAGAGGGGACTTCGCTCAAAGACTATATCGAATATCTTAAGGGTGAGTTTTTTGATTTTGTTTATTTACAGCAGAATGCTTTTGATATTGTGGATGAAGCGACTTCTAAAGAAAGACAGCTCTATCTATTGGAATTTATTGGTTTAATGCTGGATACAAAATATAATCTGGCAGATAAGGCCGCCGCTTTACACTTTTTTCAGGGGTTGCGCCAGCTTATGCGTACTTGGAATTCTATGGAATATAACAGCCCGGAGTTTAAGAATTCTGAAGCCGAAATTAAAATGTTTTTATCCGCAAAAGAGATAAAGGAAAGCAAATAAAATGCAAAAGGCCTATACGAACATTATTCAAATCGCCGGGGACGTAATTACGGTGGAAGCCGAAGGGGTAGGTTATTTAGATATCGCCCAGATAACTACCCGCCGCGGCGTATCTTTGGCTCAGGTAATCCGCATTGATTCTAAGAAGATATCTTTACAGGTTTTTGCCGGGACCCGCGGGATTACTACAAATGATAAGGTGAGGTTTTTAGGGCATCCTATGCGGATTGCTACCGGAGAAAACCTGTTGGGGCGTATCTTTAATGGCAGTGGGGTGCCTTTGGACCGCGGCCCCCTGCTTACCGAAGGGTTTATTGATATTGGCGCTCCTTCGGTAAATCCGGTAAAAAGGATTGTTCCAAATAAAATTATCCGTACCGGTATTCCGATGATTGATGTTTTTAATTCATTGGTGGAATCGCAGAAGCTACCGGTTTTTTCCATTGCCGGGGAGCCTTACAATGAACTTCTGGCGCGCATTGCTATTCAGGCGGAAGTGGATATAATCATCGTCGGTGGTATGGGGTTAAAACATGATGACTATCTTTTTTTTCGGGAGACATTAAATGCGCACGGGGCGCTTTCCCGCTGTGTATTCTTTATCCACACCGCTTCGGATCCTACCGTAGAATGTTTATTAGTGCCAGACATCAGCCTGGCGGTAGCCGAAGATTTTGCCTTGAAAGGCAAGCGAGTATTAGTTTTGTTGACGGATATGACTAATTTTGCGGATTCTTTAAAAGAGATAGCTATTACTATGGAACAGGTTCCTTCTAACCGCGGGTATCCGGGCGATCTGTACAGCCAGCTGGCTGCCCGGTATGAAAAGGCGGTGGATTTTGAAGGTGCCGGATCCATTACCATTCTTTCGGCTACAACTATGCCCGGAGACGATGTAACACATCCTGTCCCGGATAATACCGGCTACATTACTGAAGGCCAATTTTATTTAAAAGGCGGGGTGATTGAGCCTTTTGGGTCTTTAAGCCGTTTAAAACAGCAGGTCAACGGCCAAACCCGGCCTGATCACCGTACAATTATGGATACGATGATCCAACTTTTCGCCAGTTACCGCGAAACCCTGGAAAAACAATCCATGGGATTTCAAATGAGCCCCTGGGATGAGAAATTACTTAAGTATGGTCTACTGTTTGAAGAAAATATGATGTCGCTTAAAGTAAATATTCCCCTGGAAAAAGCCCTGGATTTGGGTTGGCAGATTTTAGCGAATTGTTTTACCCCCGAAGAGACAGGGATCAAACTTTCTATTATTCAGAAGTTTTGGCCGAAAAATCAGTAAGCAGTCTGTAAACTAAATAGAAGTTATTATTGTAAATGTTATGGCTAAAATTAAGCTTACTAAGGGTGAATTAAAAAGGCAGCGGGATGCTTTAAAGCAATTTCAACGTTATCTACCCACCTTACAATTAAAGAAACAACAGCTTCAGCTTGAGATTTTGCAGCAGCATACCTTTCTCCAAGACCTGCAACAAACTGCAATTAAAAAAAGGCAGGCCGCCTATTTATGGGCTGGTTTATTAGCGGAGCCGCAGGCGGATATCCGGCCGTTTATTCAGCCCGCCAAAACAATTACCCATCAGAAAAATATCGCCGGTGTGGATATCCCCGTGTTTGACGGACTGGAGTTTATAGAGAAAGATTATGATTTATTCTTGACGCCTTTATGGATAGATGCGGCGATCCAGGCGCTCAGAGAAGTAATTGTATTAAAAAAAGAGATTTCTCTGCGCCAGGAGGGCATAGATATTTTGCGCCAGGAACTGCGGGTTACTACGCAAAGAGTAAATCTTTTTGAAAAAGTGAAGATTCCGCAGGCACAGGAAAATATCCGGTTAATTAAGATTTATATCGGTGATCAAATGGCTAATGCGGTGGGGCGCAGTAAAATTGCCAAAAGAAAAATCGAGGAACTAATTTTAGAAGAGGCAGCAGCATGATTGTTCAAATGAGAAAAGTTTTTCTCTTACTGCAAAAAGAGCATGCCCAGTCTGCTTTGGAGGATTTGGCTTCTTTAGGGTTATTGCATGTTGAGCATCAAAATCCTCCCAGCGGAGAACAGATTAATACGCTCAACGAACAAATATCTTTGTTTGAGCAGGCCATTTTAATTTTATCTTCCATTGATCAGGGAGTTGTTCCTGATTCCGTGCGGCCTAAAGATCTAATTGTTGCTTGCCGCCACATTGTTGATTTACAGAAAAGATTAGAGCAACTTAAGGAGTACGCGGTTACCTTACATGCCTGGATCGATCAGTGGAGCCTCTGGGGAGATTTTGATCCTCAAGAAATAAGGCAATTGGCTCAGAACAATATTTCTGCCCGGCTTTATCAGATCCCCCGGGAACAGTTAAAAGAAATCGGGCAGGATGTTGTAGTAAGAAAGATATTTTCAGAAGGAGGAATCGATAACTGCATAGTTTTTTCCCGGGATAACCAGCAGCTTAATTTCAAAGAGTTGGAATTACCCAAAATGTCTTTATCTCAAATGCGCCAAAGGTTGACGGAAGATGCGGGCATAAGTATAAGTTTAAAAAACCAGTTGATTAAATATCTTGGTTGTCATGGCCAACTGGTTGCCGAAAAAGAAGTTTTAACTTATCAAAAAAACTTTTTTGAAACATTGCAGGGGATGGGTCAGGCAGGACAATTGGTATATGTCAAAGGGTATGCTCCGGCTGATGCGGAGCAACTATTGATCGCGCAGTCTAAGCAAAAAGGCTGGGGAATTTTAACTGTTGCCCCGCAAGAGGAAGATGAAGTCCCTACATTATTGCGGAATCCGGCCTGGATTTCATTTATCAAGCCGTTGTTAAAACTCCTGGAGCTTGTTCCGGGGTATCATGAACTTGACATTAGCCCGTTATTTATTGTTTTTTTCAGCCTTTTTTTCGGGATACTTATCGGAGATGCCGGATACGGGTTAGTTTATTTATTGCTTAATTTTTGGTTAGATAATAAATTAGGTAAAAAAATTAAAGACCGAAGTGTTTTTTTTCTCTTTTACATCCTAAGCTTTTGCGCTATTATATGGGGGTTGTTAACCGGTACATTTTTTGGCCAGGAGTGGCTGTTGAAAGCCGGGTTTAAACCGCTGCTGCCTGTTTTAGCCAATGCGGTTTTTGTTCAGAAATTCTGTTTTTTTCTCGGCGCGCTGCATTTAACTTTAGCTCACGGCTGGAGGGCTTTGTTGCGCGCCCCGGCGCTGGTGGCTTTGGCGGAAATTGGCTGGATTTCTATCATTTGGGCAGTATTTTTTCTGGCCAAGAATTTGATTCTTAGTGAGCCATTCCCCGTGTTTGGCAACCAGTTAATTGTCCTGGGCCTGATTTTAGTGTTATTTTTCACTAATCCGCAGAAAAATATATTCAAAACCATCGGATCGGGGCTAGGGACGATTGCTTTAAGCCTGGTAAATAATTTTACAGACGTAGTTTCTTATATCCGTCTTTTTGCTGTAGGTTTGGCCGGAGTAGCCATCGCGGATGCTTTTAATGCCATGGCCGCTGGGGTAATTAAAAAAGGCGATTTCGTAACATTAATTGCCGCCGGGGTAATCGTTATCTGTGGGCACATGTTGAATATTATTTTAGGGCCGATGTCCGTCTTGGTGCACGGAGTAAGGCTTAATGTTTTAGAGTTTTGCGGGCATCTGGGCGTTACCTGGAACGGTTTTGCTTATAAACCTTTTAGCCGGAAAGAATAAGGAGAGTGAATATGGATACAGGGGTTGTGTCTCAATTTAAGGACTTAGGATTAATTTTGGTTTTGGCTCTAGCGGCTTGCGGTTCTGCCGCCGGGGCAGGGGTCGCCGGGATGGCGGCTGTTGGTGCTTGGAAGAAAAATTTTGCCCAAAATAAAAGCGCCTCTTTTTTATTGGTAGCTTTGGTGGGCGCGCCTTTAACCCAGACAATTTACGGCAATATCGTGATGACTAAAATGTTTGAATTAGCCAGCAAGGGGCAGTATTTCTGGGGGGTTGGTGCTTTTGCCGGGTTAGCGATCGGGTTTTCGGCATATTACCAGGGAAAATGCGCTGCTTGCGCCTGCGACGCGATGGGGGAAACCGGTAAAGGGTTCGGAAACTATTTGGCAGTTTTAGGTATTATCGAAACCGTGGCGCTTTTTGTGATGGTTTTTACTTTAATTATTCTGGGAAAATTTTCCGGAGCATAAAGTTTATTCAGTTATGCGGGCTTAACTATTCTCTAAAACCAAGTTTTATTTATTCCGATTAAAACTTCTTGATTGCCCCTGTTGTTACATCTTTCCGCCTGCTAAATTGCTTATAATTGTATAATAAGCGGAATAGCTAAATTAAGTTATGCAGAAAGATCAATCTTTTTACCCCGGGATCCCGCTTAAACAAAAAATAGCCCTGATATTATTCGGGCTGTTTTTGTTTATCTTGGCCCTGGAAGCCGGCCTGCGTTTGGGCGGAGCCATCCTGTCGTCTATACAGGAATACCGGAATCTGCAATCAATCAAACAAAAAGGTACCTACCGTATTCTTTGCCTGGGGGAATCTACTACCGGCGGGCAATACCCCCGTTTTCTGGAAGAAGCCTTGAACCGGAGCAATATTGGAATACACTTTAGCGTAATTGATAAAGGCGTGGGGGGCACAAACACATCGGCAATATTAAGTAAGGTCGAATCCTATATTTTTGAGTATAATCCAAGCATGGTCACGGTAATGATGGGGGTTAATGATTGGGGGGAGCTTGTTTGTTTTGGAGTAAAAAATACTTACAAAGCAGGGTCTTTTATTAGATCGTTTAAAACTTATAAATTAGCCAGCTTGCTTTGGCATCATATTTTGGCTAAGGCTCAGGAAATGCGGAGTGGAAAATCTAATGATAATAAAAATAGAGCCGGGCCAATTCAAGTTCATTTCCAGGGAATAAGATTAAAAGAAGCTTATGCCGAGGTTGTTTCAACCGAAGAGGCATTCCAAAAAGCCCTAGCGCTAAACCCCCAAAATGATAAGGTTTATATTGAAATGGGAATGTTTTATCGGGATCGGGGAGAATTACCCGTTGCCGAAGAGGCATTCCAAAAAGCCCTAGCGCTAAACCCTCAAAACGATAAGGCATATTTTGGGTTAGGGTGGATTTATCTGCATCAAAATAGGCTGTCCGTTGCCGAAGAGGCATTCCAAAAAGCCCTAGCGTTAAACTCCCAAAACGATAATGCGCATACTGAATTAGGCTGGCTTTATCAAAGCCAGGGTGAATTTTCGCTGTCCGAGGAGGCATTCCAAAAAGCCCTAGCGTTAAACCCCCAAAACGATAATGCCTATTTCGGCTTGGGGTGGATTTATCGGCTGCAAAATAAATTTTCTTTGGCTAGGGAGGCTTTTAATAAATCTATACAGATAAATCCTAAAAACGGGGGTGTTTATGTGGAATTGGGCTGGCTTTATCAAAGCCAGGGTGAATTTTCGCTGGCCGAAGAGGCATTCCAAAAAGCCCTAGCGTTAAACCCCCAAAACGATAAAGCTTACGGCGCAATCTGTTTATTGTATAAAAATACCGGACGGCCGCAATTGGCAAAAGAATATGCTCAAAAAGCAAATAGGCTGCGGCTAGAATATTATAATCCGGCTACCGTGAGAAATTACCGCAGGTTAAAAAATATATTACATAAAAAAGGAATAAGGCTGGTGTGTGTGCAGTATCCTATGCGCAGCGTGGAACCTCTAAAGAAAATATTTGAAAAAGATGATAATATTATTTTTGTCGATAATGAAAAAATATTTCAAGAAGCATTGAGAAAAGCGGATTCTAATGAATATTTTAGCGATATGTTTGCCGGAGATTTCGGCCATTGCACGGAAAAAGGCAATAAGCTTTTAGCGCAGAATATTGCAGATGCCATCTTGGAGGAAGTATTTAATAAATTACCAAATTAATTAAATAAGTTGCATTTGAGTTTTTAATCATATGGCAGCAAGTAAGCCCTTACTTTTTAAGATCCCGCTTAAACAAAAAATAGCCCTGATATTATTCGGGCTGTTTTTGTTTATCTTGGCCCTGGAAGCCGGCCTGCGTTTGGGCGGAGCCATCCTGTCGTCTATACAGGAATACCGGAATCTGCAATCAATCAAACAAAAAGGTACCTACCGTATTCTTTGCCTGGGGGAATCTACTACCGGCGGGCAATACCCCCGTTTTCTGGAAGAAGCCTTGAACCGGAGCAATATTGGAATTAAATTTAGTGTTATCGATGATGGTGCGGCAGGTTTTAATACGAAAACTATAGTTTCAAAATTAGAAGCAAACCTGGATAAATATAAACCGCAAATGGTTATTGCTATGATGGGAATAAATGACGGGGGGGAACGTGTATTTTGGGAAAACAGGGTAAGCGCCAAGGCCTTGTCTTTTTTGGAGTCTTTTAAGGTATATAAATTAGCCCGGCTTATTTATCTGCATGCGCAGAATAAATTCAAGAGAAAAGAACCGCATAAATTAAAAACAAGCCAGGCCGCTTTTCACAGAAAGCAGAACTATTTTTCGAAAATCTGCTTAAATATGGTTTATGCTGCCCCTATTCCCGAGGAAAACGCCCCCGGTCTCGGCTTAAAAAATGATGAAGAGTATGTTGAGGATGCGGAACTATATTCGATAGCCGGTAGATTTGCGGATGCCGAATCTTCATTTAAAAAAGCTATTGCGATTAATCCCCGGAATAATGCCGCTTACGGGCTTCTTATAAAATTATATTGGGATTATAAATATTTTTCGCAGTCAGAGGATTTTTTTAAGGAAGCCATCAAGGTAAACCCTTCAAACGCAGACGCATATTATTGGATGGCAATTGGTTACCGTCTCAGGCAGAAGTACTCTTTAGCCGAAGATTTATTTAATAAGGCTTTGAAAATAAATCCGGATGACCTGCAGATAGTTGCAGAGTTAATCCTAGTTTATCGCTGCCAGGGTAAATACTCCGAAATAGAAAATTTATTGAATAAGTATTTGGATAAAGGTTTAAAGAGCGATTATTTGTATGGTATGCTGGGGGCTTTTTACAGCCAGTCCGGAGAAGGCAAATTTGCAGACCGGTATTATAAGGAATCGAACAGGTTAAGAATGCAGTATTATAATCCCACCACCAGAAGTAATTATTTAAAGCTCAGGAGTGTTTTAGATAAAAGAGGCATAAAGCTGGCTTGTATGCAATACCCTGTGCGCAGTGTAAAACCGTTAAAAGATATTTTTCCGGATTGCGAGGGGATTCTTTTTATTGATAATGAGAAGGTGTTTAAAGATGCTTTACATGGTAACGGTTATGCGGCGTTATTTAAGGACAGTTTTGCCGGAGATTTCGGGCATTGCACGGACAAGGGCAATCAGCTGCTGGCGCAGCACGCCGCAGATGTAATTCTTAAAGAAGTATTCGGACAGTAAAGCGTCGTTATGCCCCTTTTAAGTAATCAGTTATTAAGTAACCATGTGGACGGGTATCCCTGTGTAATATTCATTGATTTGGTGATTTGATCAAATTGCGAAATCTTGCTTTACAGAGGTTAGTAAATCTGGTATAGTTGATTTCACTTCTGGAGCTTAAGGCCTACAGCCTCGAAAACGAACCTTATTTTATTTGTTTGTAATGATAAAAACGCGGCCAAGGTGATTTAATCGTAGAAATAGGTAAAATTGGGATTGTTGGGCGATCAGCTCTCCGCCATAATGCTTTGGCGGACACGCTAATCGTAGGGAAAAGTAACCTAAATTTACGGGCGATTAGCTCAGTTGGTTAGAGCGTCTGATTTACATTCAGAAGGTCAGGGGTTCAACTCCTCTATCGCCCATTTTAATTCTCATCCGATGGTGTGTAGCTGAGAAGAAATTGTTGCATTTGTTCGGAATTTACATACAATATATAAACTTAAGGTATTATTGACCAATATTGGGGTCGTAGCTTAGCCTGGCTTAAAGCGCCTCCCTGTCACGGAGGAGATCGCGAGTCCGAATCTCGTCGGCCCCGCCAATATAAATAAACGCCATAATTTACTTATGGCGTTTTTTATGCCCGGAATTTCCCCGGTTTACAGGTATAATTTTGATTTGCCTTGAGTTTTTTATTTCCCGGTGTTACTATGGCATTAGTTTTTCATTAAGGCGATTGTAGCAAGGAGAGAAAATTGTGAAAATAGTTTGTCTCTTTATGTTTTTAGCTTTCTCTTTTATTCCGGCGGCACACGGCTATGAATTACTAAATACCGATCAGTTAACGCTGCAACTTAACTCCTATTTCCGCACGGACTTAGTGACCCTGAAGAATGTTGTGGATTTGGATAGCCACAATAAAGACGATCAAACTACTTATTTAGGGATTGATTATAGTTTTGCTCTGGATGCTGATTTTAAAGATTCCGGGAACAAGTTTTATATTAAGCTTGAGCGTAATGGGCCTTATGATTATGATGCCCCGCTTTTTATTCACAACACCCTGATTACCTCCGGAGGCAGGATAGAAAAATACCGTAATGCAGAATTATTCCCACAAGTTGAAGAAGCCTGGCTGGATAATAAGCTTTGGGGTAATTTTGGCTTAAAGACCGGGTTGTATATTTATGAAGTAGGCAATGGTTTTAGCCTTAACGGCGGTTATGAAAATTACGGCGCTACTGTGTATTATCAGGCAAAAAATATTTTTTGGCGCCTGTATTATTGCCGGCCGGATTTAGCTTATAAATATTATTTGGGCCCGCGTATTCAACAGGAAAGGGAGCAGGGGCAGAAATACGAACCGAATGCGGCCAATTTTTTTGCCACCGACGTTAAAATTACCGCAGGAAATCAGACATTCTGGCCTTATGTTGGCATGCTGGCAGATTATACCTCTAATGGCAAAAGAGATAATCTTTATGCTGCTCCGATAAACCGGGATTTGCTGGGGACTTTGGGCACCGCTTGGGAATATGCGGCGGATAAATTTACTTTAAAGCTGGAGGCAGCGCGCAACTTTGGGTATGCGCATACCCAGGATAGCGAGTATAAAAACATTGAGCATACCGGTTATATGTTTTATTCCGGGTTCGATTATGTTTTAGGAAAGCTTGTTCCGGAATTGCAATTTTTATTCTGTTCCGGGAACAAGGCAACTTTGGAGATGGCCGGGAAACCGGATGAGCTTTATGTTTCAGGAAAGAACCGGGCTTTTAGCTATGCTTCTCCTACAAACAGAAATTTAGGGGATGCGGTAAGCAGCAGTAATGTGAGTATGTTGCCGATTATAACTATGGGGGGAGGATACGGGTTAAATTATGGAGTGCCCCGGCCCGGGACATTTTCTCCCGGAGATTTCGAAGATTTGATTATGCCCTCGGTAGGCTTTGATTATAATGTTACCGATAAGCTTTGCGTAAGTCTGTATGGATACTATCTGAGGGCATTTAACCGCCCGGTAGGGACTTTGGACGGAGAAGCGCGGTATCTTTCACCTGATTTAGGGGTTGAAGCAGATGTATTTGTGGACTACAAAGCAACTGAGCATATTAACCTGGGTTTTTTAGGCGGGATCTTTGTTCCTGGAAAGTATTATAAAGAAAAGCGCGATGATACAGACGGAAGCCCCTTTAGTCCATACGTGCGGGGTGATGGCCAGGCGAACAATGCTTACCAGCTTGAGTTTTATGTGGAGGTAACGTTTTAATAAGCCTGATGCTAAACAAGTTCCGCCAAGGTATCCGGTGTTATTCTATATCTAACGCGAATAGGAATTGCGCTGTATTCGCCAGGCGGCGAAAATTGCGTGGGCACCCGGAGTATATAGAAATTACTCCGGTATGCGTCTTGTGGCGCATGTTGTATAGATAGATAAGGAGGATAAAGTGGCAACCATTGATGATTTTAGAAAGTTAGAATTGAGGATTGCTCAGATTAAAGAGGTTAACGACCATCCGAATGCAGATAAATTAGTAGTTTTAACACTGGATTTAGGCGATCGGCAGAAGCAGGTGGTGGCAGGAATTAAGAATTATTACGCTAAAGAGGAGCTGGTCGGTAAACAGGTGGTCTTGGTGGATAATCTTGATCCGGTAATTTTGCGGGGGGTAGAAAGCCAGGGAATGATTTTGGCGGGATCTGACGAGAATGCTCTGGCAGTTATCAGCCCGGAAAAAACTCTGAGATTAGGGAGTATCGTTAAATGATTAAACAATTTGTACCGCAGGAGTTTTGTATTAAATGCCGCGGTTGCTGCCGGTTTAAAGAGGAAAATTCAGTGTGGAGCCCCTGCCTGTTGGATGAAGAAGTTCAGGATTTGGCAGATAAACCGGGTGTTCCGGCGGCTTCAATTACTCTTGACCGGAGGCTTCAGCCGATCGCTAATCCCGACGGAGGAGATTTTATCTGCCCGTTTTTGGGGATTCCGGATAACAAATGTAAAATTTATAGTATCCGGCCGTTTGAATGCCAGCTTTACCCGTTTTTGATTAATTTACGCAGAGGGAAAGTTTTATTAACCGTAGATTTAAATTGTCCCTACGTATACGAGAGGATAAACAGCCAGGAGGCTAAAGATTATATTGCCTATCTGACGAAACATCTTAATTCTGCTGCGTTGCGCTCAATGCTTAAAGATAATCCTCAGATTATTCAGGCTTATGAGGAGGTTAGGGAAGTTGCGGAATTAAGTTTGCCAGATGAAGCTGAATAAAATATCTTTAAGCGACAAAAAAATATTTGATCAATATCTTGGCCGGGTTTTTTGCCAGCTGGCAGCATTTTCTTTTACGAATATTTATATCTGGCGCCCACTCTATGATATCCGGTGGGCGATTATCCAAAAAAGCCTGTGTGTATTTTTTCATGACCCCGTCGGGTGTTTTATGTGCCTGCCCCCGCTGACAACACAGCTCCAGCCAGCCGTCATCCAGCAGGCTTTTAAAATCATGGATGAGATTAATAAAAATAAGGATATCTCGCGTATTGAGAATGTTCAGCAACAGGATTTGGCTTATTATCGTTCTTTAGGATATTTATGCCGGGAGAAATACCCGGACTATCTTTGCCGGCGCAACGATTTAGCGCTGTTGAGGGGGAATAAATTTAAATCTCAGCGCGCCGCGTACAATTATTTTATTAAACATTATAGTTATGATTGGCATATTTTACGCCTGCCGGATAGGGCTGGCTGCTTAAGCTTATTTGATTCCTGGGCTAAAGAGCGCAAAGAACATAGCCAGGATGATGTTTATTGTGGTATGCTTGAAGACAACCGCAAAATAATCAAGGATGTGCTGGTTAATTATAAACAATTGAACTTAGAGGGGATTGCGGTCAGGGTGAATAAAGAAATAAAAGCTTTTAGTTTCGGTTATAAATTAAATTCCGATACTTTTTGCATACTTTATGAGATAGCAGACCTGGGGGTTAAAGGATTGGCGCAATTTATTTTTCGCCAGTTTGCGCAGGAACTAAAGTTTTATAAATATATTAATATTATGGATGATTCCGGGATAGAAAATTTACGTAAAACCAAGCTTGCTTATAAACCCGAACGTTTAGTACCAGCTTATATCGTTACCAAAGATGACCGAAAACATTGAAGAGGTAGAGTTTACTATTTTTGATACAGAAACCACCGGGCTTACCGCTGTTTCGGGAGACAGGATTGTGGAGTTAGCCGGTTTAAGGGTGAGGGGCGCGCAAAGACTGGGAGAATTTGATGTTTTGGTTAATCCCGGAAGACCGATTTCTGCGGGGGCTTTTGCGGTAAATAAAATTACCCCGGAGATGCTCAAAGATGCTCCCGGTATAGGCACAGTGATGCCAAAATTTCTGGAGTTTATCCAAGGCAGCTGCCTTTGTTCTTACAATGCGGAATTTGATTTAAGTTTTTTAAATAGTGAACTTAAGTTATTGGGCGCCTCCGCAATCACCGGTTTTGTGGTGTTTGATGTTTTAACGATGGCGAGAAAACTTTTACCCGGCCTGCCGCGTTATGCGCTTTGGTCTGTCGCTCAGAAACTGGAAGTGAAATTAACCCAAAAACACCGGGCTTTCGCTGACGTGGAAATGACCTGGGAAGTTTTTAGTAAACTGAAAACTATTTGTCAACAAAGAGGAATTATCAGCTTTGCTGATTTTGCTAAGTTTTTTGCTTTTAATCCGGCAGCACCGGAAAGTTCCACTCCGGGAAAAATTACTTTGATTAAACAGTGCATACAGTCCAAAGGAGTTTTAAAGTTATCCTACATTTCGAGCCAAAACGGGCAACTTTCATTGCGTGAAGTTATCCCGCAGGAAATCAGGCAAGATAACAAATATATGTATTTAGTTGCTTACTGCTGTTTAAAAAAAGAGCAGCGTATTTTCCGCCTGGATAATATTATAAGTTTTGAAATTGCTTAATCATATTTTAAGTTTGCCAGAACGGGTATTTGTTATAAAATATAACTTTAAAGAGTCTTTAACTTAGGAATAAAAATGTTATTCAAAAATAAAAAATCAATCCCGGCCGAACATCGCAAATACCTGCGTTTGGATACTGTCTTTCCGGTGCAGTTTAGGCTACAGGAGCCGCAAGGGGATGTATTTCTTTCCGGCTGGATACAGGGGTTTACGAACAATATCAGCCGCGGCGGGATCTGCCTGGCAATTAACAATCTTGATCCGGAATTATTTGAATTATTCAAGAAAAAGTATGTCAAGCTGTCGCTGGAAATTGATATTCCTATCAGCCGCAAGCCTATCTGTGCGCGTGCCAGCATAGTCTGGGCCAAAGATATTTTTGGGGATAAACACCAGTATTTGGTGGGAGTAAATTATGATTCTATCCCGGCCAGGCTAAATAATAAACTTATGCGTTATGCGTGGTTTAAAAAACTTTTTGTCCCGGCGGCTTTAGCGCTGGTTATTATCCTGGGCGCAGGCCTGGGCGTTAACAGCTATTTAAATTTCAAATTGACCCAGGGCAATAAATTGCTTATTGAAAAGCTGGCGACAGTATTAAAAGATTCCAGCCAGACTAAACAAAAAATAACTAATATCGCTACCCAGCGTAAAAGTTTTGCCGCGAAACTAAGAAGGCTTCAGGAGCAGATTAAGTCTGTGCAGTTTCAGAAGGAACAAATCCAAGCAGGTGACCTGGAGCAGATCAAACAGCTGAATGGCTTGATTGCCAGATTGTCTGAAGAAAAACTATTGTTGGAAAATAAATTGGCGGCGGCGGTGCGTAACGAGAATGTCGCGGCTAAAGAATTAACCCACCTGGATGAACAGAAAGTAGTTTTAGAGAAAGCCAACTTTGATAAGATGTACCAATGGCTTAAAATTCATCAGAATAGCCGTACGGGGCTGGTGGCTAGTTTTGAGGGAGATAAGGAAATTGCCAATTGGTCATTTACCTATGATTTGGCGTTGTTAGCCCAAGCTTATTCCAGGTTTGGGGATTTTGAGCGCGCCCGTAAAATTTTAGATTTTTTTGCTCACAATGCCAAAAGAGAAAACGGCTGGTTTCTTAATGCTTACTATGTGGATGATGGCGCTCCGGCAGAATTTATCCTGCATAGCGGTCCGAATCTTTGGGTAGGTTTGGCGGCGATGCAGTATATGCAATTTGCTAAAAATCAGGCTTATCTGGAATTAGCTGAAAGTATTGCCCAATCAATTATTGATTTACAAAATCAGGACGCCGAAGGCGGTATCCGGGGCGGCCCGACAATGAGTTGGTATGCTACAGAGCACAACCTGGATGCTTACGCTTTTTTTAATATGTTGGCACAGGTTACGGGAAAGGAAAAATATTCTCAGGCCGCGCAGAAAGCTGTAGATTGGATGGTTAAATATACTTATGGTCGCCCGGAGCTACCGGTTAAACGGGGTAAGGGGGACTCGACCATTGCCACTGACACTTATGCTTGGAGCATTGCTGCTTTAGGGCCGGAAAAATTATTGTCTTTAGGTATGGATCCGGATAAGATCTTAGAATTTGTAGAAGAGAATTGCCGCGTAGAAGTTGATTTTATGCGCACAAATTCTCAGAGCGTGAAAATAAAAGGATTTGATTTTGCCCCGCAGCGCCATACCTCCCGCGGAGGAGTAGTCTCTTCGGAATGGACAGCGCAAATGGTGGTTTCTTATAAAATTATGGAAGAATTTTATTTAAAAAAAGGGGATAAGGCTAAGGCTGCTAGTTATGGCCGGAAAGCCCAAATGTATCTGAGCGAGTTAGGGAATATGATTATTTCCAGTTCTTCTCCTTCCGGCCAAGGCCAAGGTTGTTTGCCCTATGCTACTTTGGATCAGGTAGATACCGGCCATGGCTGGTCGACTCCCAAGGGCAGCCATACCGGTTCAGTGTCGGGCACAGCCTATACTCTGTTTGCCTATTATGGTTTTAATCCTTTAGAACTGAAGGAATGAAACGCAGGTTAGGAAATATATTCAAGCGGCTTTATGCTGTTTTTGGACCGCAATATTGGTGGCCGGCGGATAGCGTTTTTGAGGTTATTGTAGGAGCAATTCTTACTCAGAATACCAGTTGGTCTAATGTTGAAAAAGCAATCCTAAGCCTTAAAGCAAAAAAACTTTTAGATGCTTCCCGGCTTTATAAATTACCGCAAGGCAAACTTGCCGGTTTAATTAAAAGTGCAGGGTGTTATAATGTTAAAGCGGCGAGGATTAAAAATTTTCTTAAATTTTTCTTTGATTATTATGCGGGTAAGGTAAAACTTATAAGTAAGCAGGAACTTAAATCTTTACGCGCGCAACTGTTGTCTGTTAAAGGAATCGGGCCGGAGACCGCCGATTCTATATTGCTTTATGCGTTTAAGAAACCGGTATTCGTCGTCGATACTTACACTAAAAGAATACTATCCCGGCACGGATTGGTTGATGCCAAAGCAGGCTATGCGCAGCTACAGGATATTTTTATGCGCAACCTTAGCAAGAACGCAGGGATGTTCGGTGAATATCATGCACTGTTAGTAAAATTGGGCAAGGATTATTGCCGTAAGCAAAATCCTAAATGTGAGGTTTGTCCGTTATGGTCAACAAAAAAAGGCTGATCCAGACCATTCAAAGATTAATCTCTTTGGATTCTCAAAATCCTCCCGGAGATGAACGTGAAATTGCCGGGTTTGTAAGCAGCTATTTAAAGGACTTAGGGTTAAAGATTAAAACTTATACTTTCAGCAGCAAGCGGGTTAATGTCGTGGCCACCCTGGGAGGCAGAAAACACACAAGGTCAGTTTTACTTACTCCGCATTTAGATACTGTTCCGGCCGGTGCCAGCTGGAAAACCCCGGCATTAAAAGCTAAGATTATCGGTAACCGGGTTTACGGATTGGGCGCCACGGATTGTAAGGGGAATTTGGCTAGTGCGCTTGAAGCAATTAACGCTTTAATTGAGGATGGTGTTCAGCTTGATTATGATTTGATCTTTGCGGCAACTGCGGATGAAGAAAGCGGTTCAGCGTTAGGGCTAATACCTTTACTGGAGCGTAAGCTTTTGAAGGCGGATGTCGCGGTTGTCCTGGACGCGGATGATTTTGAAATTGTAGTCACGCAAAAAGGCCTGATGCATTTAACAGTACGTATCTGCGGTAAAAAAGCGCATGGGGCTTACCCCTGGTTGGGGGTTAATGCGATTGATCTGGCCGCTAAAATAATTGTTGATCTTAAGCGCCAACACAAGCAATATACCAAAAATCCATATTTACACGCTCCTACTATAAACGTAGGCACGATTAAAGGCGGAGACAAAGTGAATGTGGTTAGTGATTGGTGTGAATTTGAGCTGGATTTTAGATTTTTGCCCGGCTCTTCGGAGAAAGAAATATTGCGTTCCCTGAAAAAAGTAATCACCAAACACTCCAAAAATTATAAAATTACAATTCAGGGAATTCAGGATCCGTATTATATTGATCCCGAGCATCCTTTGGTTAATAACTTGGTTTCTGCAATGAAAGGTTTGAAGATTAAACCGCAGATTAGCGGATCGGAGGGGGCAACCGTAATAACTTTTTTTAAGGCGCTGGGCATACCGGCGGTTGCTACCGGCTTTGGTACAGAGGGTTGCGCCCATATTGCCGATGAATATGCCTGTTTAGATAATTTATATAAAGGCGCACAGGTTTTAGTAGCTTTTTTAAAGGAATACAGGTTTAATTAAAAGAGTGTTAACGTCGAAGAAGCTGTGGATTACACCCGACGCTATTGCACTTGCCCTGATAGGGATCGGGCAAGTGTCTGCCAGGTGGCAGAGTATTGTGCCGGTGTCGTGTCCGTACACGAGGAGAGAATATGGACCCTTTAATTATTACTAAAAAACCACGTTTGAAAAAACCCTGCCTTATTGTTGCCTGGCCGGGGATGGGGGAGGTGGCATTTAAAGCTGCAGAATATTTAATCCAGGAACTTAAGGCCCAAGAATTTGCCCGGATTATTCCGGATGATTTTTTTTATTTATCCGGAAGTGTTATCTCCGGTGGGATTCTGGAGGTTCCATTGCTTCCTCAGGGGAAATTTTATTATTGGAAGAACTCCACAGCTAAGGGCGCCCCTTCTGGCAAGAATGATTTGATTATTTTTTTAAGCAATGCTCAGCCGGATTTGTCTAAAGCAGACAGCTATGCTAAGGCGATTATCGGGCTGGCGAAGGATTTGGGCGTAGAGTCAATTGTCAGTTTTGCTTCTATGCCGCAACCTATGGAGCATACTCAGGATCCGGCGGTTTGGTTTGCGGCTACCGATCAAAAAACAAAAGATAATTTAAAGAAATATAATTTTACCGCTTTAGCAGATGGACAGATTAGCGGGATGAATGGTTTATTTCTGGGCATCGCCAAAAAATCAGGATTAAAAGGTATTTGTTTGTTGGGCGAGATACCTCTTTATACTATACAGATTGAAAATCCCAAGGCTTCGGCGGCGGTATTGTCTGCTTTAGGGAAAATATTAAACATGCAGATCAATGTGCAGCCGTTAAAAGATCAGGCGCAGGCAATGGAAAATGAAATTAATAAATTGCTGGAATATTTGAAGCTGGGCAATGCCGGCTCATCGGCTCCTATTGGAGAAGAAGAAGTGGAGTTGATCAAGAAAACTTTAAGCCAGCTCACCAATCTGCCGGTTTCGGTAAAAGAAAAAATTGAAAAGCTTTTTGAAGAAAGCCGCCTGGATATCACCAAAGCCAAAGAGTTAAAGGTAGAATTAGATAAATGGAATGTTTATAAAGAGTATGAAGATAAATTTCTGGATCTCTTTAGAAAGAATAAAGATAAAGGAAATTAATTTATGGCTCAGGGGATTAAAGCTTTACTGTTTGATTTGGGCCGCGTGTTGGTGGATTTTGACCATTTAAGGGCCGCACAGAGAATAGCGGCTTTTTGTTCCAGAACCCCAGTCCAAATTTGCGAGCTTTTTTTAGAGTCCGACGTAACCGGAGCTTTTGAGGCCGGGAAGCTTTCCCCTGAAGATTTTTACTCTCAAGTTAAACAAATGTTGGACCTAAGGCTTAGTTATGAGTCGTTTAAGCCGATTTGGAATGATATATTCTTCCTAAGCGCTAAGAACCGTTCAGTCTTTAGTTTAATTAATACTCTGCGGTCCGGTTATGAAGTAGCGTTGCTTTCTAATATTAATATCCTGCATTATGAATATTTACAGAAAAATTTCCCTGTATTTGGAGTTTTTGATAAAGTTTTTCTTTCTTTTCAGCTAGGGGTAATTAAGCCGGATAAAGAAATTTATAATTTGGTTATTCAAAGTTTAAAAATTAAGCCGCAAGAAATTTTCTATACTGATGACCGTCCGGAATTGGTAGAAAGCGCCAAATCCCTGGGTATCCAGGGTTACGTTTTTAGTAATTTTGAACAGTTAGTCAAGGATCTTCGGGATGCCGGAATAACTTTTTTACCGCAAGAAAAAACCTCCCCGTTTTAGTTTCGTTAAATACAGTATTCTGTTCCTCCGCAATTAGATTTACCGACGATAAAACAAAAGAAATCCTATCGCGCAATTAAACAAAAAATACTTGACAATGCCAACATATTGTGGTAAAAAAATAACATAGATACAACATTTTGCGTAAAATTTAGCGGAGGATTAAACTGAAGTTGGAAAAAATCGGATAGATTCTTAAGGGCTCTCGAGTAAAGTCATTGAAAGTGAGCCCTTATTTTTTGAGCACCCATACAAATACAGCGAAATCCTTGCGCGAAGCGCAAGGATCTTTCCGGATATAAGGATAAAACGAGTAAAGATTATGAAAACCGTCGGTTTGACTTACGATTTAAAAACAGATTACAAATTTAAGGAAGGCGACCCGCTGGATGCTAACGCGGAGTTTGATTCTTTGTCGACAGTTGATGTGATTGCTGATGCGATTGCCGCTAACGGTTTTAAAGTTAAGAAGATAGGCAATGCTACTAATCTGCTGGAGAAGATAGACAATTTAGGGGTAGATATTGTTTTTAATATTTCTGAAGGACTAAGCGGAAGAAACCGGGAATCCCAGGTCCCTATTTTACTGGAAATGGCCGGGGTTCCTTTTGTAGGGGCTGATGCCTTAACTTTAGGGCTTACTTTGGATAAAATAATGGCTAAAAAAATTTTTATTGCCGAAGGGATCCCTACTCCTAAATTTTTTGAAGTTAGCTCCGCTGCAGCTTCGGTTAATTATGACCACTGCAAATTTCCTTTAATTGTTAAACCGCGTTTTGAAGGGTCATCTAAGGGGTTAAGTGAAAATTCGCGGGTTGAGAATACAGATGAACTGAAAAAGCAGGTAGAGTTTATTACTACTACTTATAAACAGCCTGCTTTGGTTGAAGAATTTATCTCAGGGCAGGAATTTACTGTAGCGATCGTCGGCAATGAAAACCCGGAAGTAATGCCGGTGGTACAGATTAAAATAGACGGAAAGCTGAAACTAAATGACAAGTTCTATACTTTTGCGCGGATTACTTCTGACCGCTTGGAATATATCTGTCCGGCTAAGATTACCGGCGACTTAAAGAAAAAGCTGGATGAGCTGGCTTTGCAAGTTTATCGAAGTGTAGAGTGCCGTGATTTTGGCAGGGTCGATTTCCGGGTGGATAATAATGGCAGCCCCTATGTTTTAGAGATTAACCCGCTGCCCTCTCTTTCTACGGAAGATGTTTTTATGCTGGTGGCTAAAAATATCGGCATTACTTATGAACAGATGGTGGGTAAAATTTTAAACAGTGCTATAGTGAGGAATAACTTAAATTAAATGCGCGTTGCTTTAACATATAATTTAAAAAAGAAAGATCCTTTAAAGCCGGCAGATTATTTCTCCGAATGCGATTCCGAGGAGACGATTAATTCTGTGGTTACCGCGCTTAAAACCAAGGGGCATTCGGTAGATGCTATTGACGTAGAGTATCCGGCACTATTTTCTTATTTTAGAAAGAACCGCGTGGATATGGTGTTTAATATCGCCGAAGGAAAACACGGCCGTTTCCGCGAAAGCGAAGTACCGGCAGTATTAGATTATTTAAATATACCCTATACCGGGTCGGATACTTTTTCTTTGGCGCTGGCATTAAATAAGACTTTGACCAAAAAGATTCTTAAAGCAGAGAATATTCCTACTCCGAATTTTCAACTTTTTGTCAAAGGTGATGAAATATTGGATCCGGATTTAAAATTCCCTCTTATTGTCAAGCCTAACTGTGAAGGGTCGGCTAAAGGGATAAATAAAACTAATGTTGTAAATAATCCTGAAGATCTTTTCTGTAAGATTAAGGAATGTATTGATGTTTACCGGCAGGAAGCGTTAGTTGAAGAATTTATTGAAGGCAAGGAATTAACCGTCGGTATTCTGGAGAATGGTAAAACCCGTGTTTTACCGATTTTGGAAATCGACTTTTCTAATTGTAAAAAAAGCGGAGAATATTTTTATTCCTGGAAAATGAAAGAGTTCCAGGGCAATAGCGAATTAGGCCTGGTGCCGGAATTCTATTGCCCGGCCCGGCTGGATAAGGAGATTGAAGAAAAAGTAAAGGATGTAGCTTTGCGTACGCATCGTGCTGTAGGGTGCCTGGATATTTCCCGCACGGATATCCGCCTGGATAAATTTAATGTACCCTATGTTCTAGAAATTAACCCCTTACCGGGGCTGGATCCTAAGGAATCGAATTTTCCCATTATGGCTTATGCCGCCGGGATGAAATATGAAGATCTTATTGAGGCCATATTGTTAAGCGCCTCGGAAAGGACAAAGGCTTAAATTGAGTAATCCTGCAAGCTTAGAAAACCAAAAAGTACAAATGGAGACTCCGGTTATTTACCGGCCCACCAAACGCGCACGGGATTATCAGCAGATAGCTCTTTATAAAGATGTCAATCCTTTGGATTGGGAAGATTGGCATTGGCAGCTTAAGCACCGAATCCGCACCAAAGAAGAATTAATCCAGATTATTAAGCTTACCCCGGAAGAAGAGAAGGGCATTGATAAGGCCAAAGGCCGGTTGGCGATGGCGATTACTCCTTATTGGGCCAGTCAGATTGACGCAGAAGACCCTAATTGCCCTATCCGCAGGCAATCTGTTCCGGTGAATGATGAATTTTCTGTTGCTCCGCATGAGATGGCCGATCCCTGTGCGGAAGACCGGGATTCTCCCGCACCGCATTTAGTGCACCGCTATCCGGACAGGGTTTTATTGTTGGCGACTGATCATTGTGCGATGTATTGCCGTCATTGCACCCGCCGGCGTTTAGTGGGGGATCATGAGGAAAAAGACTTAAATCCGGAAACTAAATTTGATGCGGCTATCGAGTATATTAAATCTAACCGTAAAATCCGGGATGTGTTAATTTCCGGAGGCGATCCGCTTACCTTGGAAGATGAAGCCCTGGAGTCTTTAATTTCAAAAATTCGTGCGATATCGCATGTGGAATTGTTAAGAATTGGTACGCGTATCCCGGTAACTTTGCCGCAGCGGATTACTGAGAATCTGGTGCAGATGCTTAAAAAGTATGCGCCGATCTGGATGAGTATTCATTTTAATCATCCTAAAGAGATAACTAAGCGTTGTCAAAACGCCTGCGATATGCTTGCCGAAAGCGGTATTCCCTTAGGAAGCCAATCGGTACTGCTTAAAGGAATTAATGACCGGCCATTCATTATGAGGAGGCTGGTGCATGATCTTTTACAGATCAGGGTCAGGCCATATTATATTTATCAGTGTGATCCGGTTAGGGGCACGCAGCATTTTCGTACCCCGGTAGCTACGGGAATTAATATTATTGAGAAATTGCGCGGACATACTTCCGGTTATGCTGTTCCGACCTACGTCATTGACGGGCCGGGCGGCGGCGGGAAGATCCCTGTGGGGCCAAACTATATTCTTTCCCAGGCCAAAGGTAAATATGTGTTGCGCAATTACAAAGGAAAGATTTACACCTACCTGGAATAATTTTTTAGCCGTTGGAATAAAGGGGACGGTTCTATTTTTCCGCAGTTTGATTGATCGGAAAACGGAACTGTCCCCTTAGATTTTAAAACTATGAGGAAGTTAGAAGACAACTTAATTTATTTATGAAAATAAGCGTATTTGCAATTAGTGAACTTCCGTTGGGCAGGCAGAATGTTAAAGAAACCCGGTTAGATCAAGCGGATAAGTTAGTGAAAGCCAAGAAAAAAACTTACCCGCAGGTAGAGTTGGTAGGCCAGGATGCGGCGCAGGAGGCAGATGCGATTATGATTACCGCCGACAGTAAGATGGACCTGATCCTGCATGACCTGGATTTTGTGGAAACGCGTTTAGCCAAGTCTCCGGCGGAGAATGAAAAAACAATTTTGAGTAAGATGAAAGCAGCCTTAGAGAAAGAAGAGTTTATTTCTACGCTAGGCTTAACGGCTGCAGAAAATGAGGTTATTTCCGGCTATGGTTTATTAACGCTCAAACCGGTAGCGGTAATCCGCAAAGAAGATGCGGAAGATTTAGGTGCTTTATTAGCCAAAGTCCTGGCGCAAAGCGGTTTTATTTATTTTTTGACCGTAGGGGATAAAGAGAATCGTGCCTGGCTGATTAAAAAAGGCACAACGGCCTGGGAGGCCGCCGGGGTTATTCATTCTGATATTCAACAGGGTTTTATCCGCGCTGAAATCATAAGTTTTACGGATTTTATTGCCTGCGGCGGGGAGACTCAGGCTAAGCAGGCCGGAAAAATGCGCCTGGAGTTAAAAGATTATGTGATGCAGGATGCGGATTTAGTTAATTTCCGGTTTAATAAATAATCTGGATACAAGGAAGATGTCCAATGGTAAAAATTAAAAGGGCACTGATTAGCCTTTCAGATAAAATCGGCGTTGTAGATTTAGCCAAGGAATTAAAAAATTTTGGCGTAGAAATTATTTCTACCGGAGGCACGGCTAAGCTTTTACGTGAAAATAACATTGCGGTAAGCGAGGTTTCGCAATACACAGGTTTTCCCGAAATGCTTGACGGCCGGGTAAAGACTTTACATCCGAAGATTCACGGCGGTTTGTTAGCTTTACGCGATAACCCGGATCATTTGCGGGTATTGGCAGAGCAGAATATCGGGTTGATTGATATGCTGGTGGTCAATTTGTATCCTTTTGAAAAAATTATCCAAAAACCGTCTGTAAGCATTTCTGAAGTTATTGAAAATATTGATATTGGCGGACCGGCGATGCTGCGCTCAGCCGCTAAGAATTATCAATCCGTAGCTGTTATTTGTAACCCGCAGCGCTATGGGCAGGTAATCGCCCAGCTAAAGCAGAATAACGGTTGTTTATCTGAAGATTTAATGTGCCAGTTAAGCGTTGAGGTTTACGGCCATACCAGTAAATATGACGCGGCAATCTATAATTATTTAAGTGAATATTTTAAAATTAACAGGGCAGACGAAAATTTTCCCCGCGAACTTCACTTAGTGTTTGAGAAGATTCAGGATTTGCGTTATGGAGAAAATCCGCATCAGCAGGCCTCTTTTTATAAAGAAAAAGGCAAAACCAGGGGGTTAATTAATTGTCAACAATTGCAAGGCAAAGAACTGTCCTTTAATAATATCCTCGATCTTAACTCTGCGGTGGAATTGGCCAAAGAATTTAAAAATCCGGCGGCGGTAATTGTTAAACATAATAATCCCTGCGGTGCTGCTGAAGATAAAGAGTTAAGTAAAGCATATCTAAATGCTTGGAAGGCAGATAAACTTTCGGCCTTTGGCGG
Organism: Candidatus Omnitrophota bacterium; assembly: GCA_028712375.1. Classification (GTDB taxonomy): domain Bacteria; phylum Omnitrophota; class Gorgyraeia; order Gygaellales; family Profunditerraquicolaceae; genus UBA6249. The sequence goes on along the minus strand of JAQTQG010000003.1, from coordinate 44,645 downwards.
GATTGTAGCATTAAATAGAAAAATGGATTTAAAGACCGCCGGGTTTATTATGAAAAGCGGATTTTTGGAATGTATTATTGCTCCCGGCTTTGAACAAGAGGCCCGGGATTTATTTAAGACAAAGAAAAATTTACGCCTGTTGCAATTACCGGATTGGGGAGCGTCTGATGATTTACAGATGAAGCGGGTCAGCGGAGGCATACTTTTAGAGACCCGGGATGCGCTTACTTTGGATATGCGTAATCTTAAAGTGGTAACCAGAAAAAAACCCAGCAAAGCTCAGCTGCAGACTTTGATTTTTGCCTGGAAAGTAGCTAAGCATGTAAAATCAAACGCAATTGTTTTGGCGGCGGGGAGCGCGACGGTGGGTATCGGCGCCGGGCAAATGTCCCGCGTAGACTCGGTGATGATTGCTAAAAAGAAATCCTCCAAACTTAAACAGGGCTGTTGTTTGGCTTCCGATGCTTTTTTCCCCAAGCCCGATGCTATCTCCTGGGCACATAAAGCCGGGGCCAAAGCGATAATCCAACCCGGGGGCTCTATTGCCGATGAGGATATTATTGCCGCTTGCGACAAATATAAAATTGCGATGGTAACTACAGGCATCAGGCATTTTAAGCATTAATGTATGACCTACCCGGAAGTTAAGAAATACCTAAATTCTCTCGTTAATTACGAAAAAAACATAAACTATTCTTATCCGGAAGCACTTAAGTTAAGGCGTATCCAGGGTTTTTTGGCGGCGCTTGGCAATCCCCAAAAATCTCTGCGGGTTATTCATGTGGCCGGGACAAAAGGTAAGGGCTCCATTTGTGCCTTAGCCGCGTATATGCTTAGAGAAGCCGGTTTTAACGTCGGGCTTTATACTTCGCCCCATCTGCATGATTTTAGGGAAAGGATTAGATTGCTGCGGCCTTTGACTTATAAGCGTAGCGGCCGGGGAGGGGATTTTGAAGGGATGATCTCTCAAAAAGCGCTATCCGGATTGGTGGAAGAATTGAAACCGCGGATTAATCGGTATAACCGTTCCTCAAAATATGGAGAACTTTCGTTTTTTGAGATTTATACTGTTTTGGCTTTTTTGTATTTTAAGCGCCAACAAGCTGATTTTGTAGTTTTAGAAACTGGACTGGGCGGCAGATTGGATGCGACGAATACCGCCGATTCCCTGGTTTGCGGGATTACCCCGCTTAGTTTTGAGCATGTGCAGAAATTAGGCAATACTTTAGCCAAGATCGCGGCAGAGAAAGCCGGAATTATAAAAAACAAAGCAGCGATTGTGATTTCGGCTGCGCAGGATAAAGAGGCTCAAGAGGTAATCCGGCGCAGATGCAAAAAATTTCAAGCCCGGCTTTATGAAGTGGGCCGGCAGATTAAATATTCCAGGCCTAAGGGGGAATTAGTAATTAAAGGTTTAAGGAACCGATATAAAGGCTTACATTTAAATCTTTTGGGTGAACATCAGGCAGAGAATGCGGCTTTAGCGGTTGGGCTGGTGGAAGGTTTGAGTTCTTACGGTGTTGACCTGCCGGCTTCTGCTATCCGCCGGGGCCTTGGCCGGGCAGTTTGGCCGGGAAGGTGTGAGGTAGCCTCTAGAAAACCTTGGGTGGTTTTAGATGGCGCTCAGAATACTGCTTCCGCGTTAGTTTTAAAAAAAGCAATAGAAGAAAATTTTTCCGCCAAAGGCAGATCCGCCTACGGCGGAAAATATGAGAAACTCATTTTGGTCTTAGGGATTTCATCAGACAAGGACATCCCGGGGATCTGCAAAAGCTTGGATTCATTAGCCGATGAGATTATAATTACCCGGGCAGCTACTTCCCGGGCAGCTGCTCCGCAGAAGCTGGCCGCTTGTTTTAAAAGAAAACTATATTTGACGCAAAGCGTAAAAGAAGCTAAGCTTTTAGCCGGGAGACTGGCAGGCAAGCAGGATTTAATTTTAGTTACCGGTTCATTATTTGTAGTCGGAGAATTCAGGAATGCGGGAAGATAATATAGAAGATACAATTGCGGCGATTTCTACTGCTACCGGAGAAGGCGGGATTGGCATTGTGCGCTTAAGCGGCAGCCGGTCATTGGCGGTTGCCGGCAAAATATTCGTAGGCGTAGATAAGATCAAACCCGCAAATTATCAGAGCTATACGATGCATTATGGCCAGATAGTAGATAATCATAAAGTTGTTGATGAAGTAATCTTAAGTGTTATGCGCGGGCCTAAATCTTATACGCGCCAGGATGTGGTAGAGATAAACTGCCACGGCGGACTTTTATCTTTACGCAAGATTCTTGATTTAACCCTGCGGCATGGATGCCGCTTGGCGCAGCCGGGTGAATTTACTAAGCGGGCGTTTTTAAACGGCCGTATTGATTTGGCACAGGCAGAAGCAGTTATTGATATTATCCGCGCCAAAACAGATTCTGCTCTTAAAATAAGCTTAAGTCAGTTAAACGGTGCTCTTTCCCGGGAAATTAATCGAATCCGCCGGGGGTTATTGGATATTTTGGTAATTTTGGAGGCGAACATTGATTTTCCAGAAGAAACCGCCCAAACGCAGGATGTGGCAGGGATTTTACGCAGACTTATTGGTATTGATGCGCAGTTAAAAACATTGTTGACCAGCGCCGATAGCGGCAGGATCCTGCGCGAGGGGCTGCATGTAGTTATTTGCGGCAGGCCCAATGTGGGAAAATCTTCGCTTTTAAATGCTTTACTTAAAAAAGAACGCTCCATTGTTACTCCGGTTGCCGGGACTACGCGCGACACGATTGAAGAACTAATTGATGTTAAGGGGATTCCGGTAAGAATTGTAGATACTGCCGGCATCCTTAAGCCGCGCGGCCTGATTGAAAAAAAAGCGGTCAGCTTGGCCCGCAACCAGATTGATTTAGCCGATTTGGTAATTATGGTATTTGATGCCAGTAGTAAATTAAATCAGTTGGACCGGGGATTAATTAAGGTGTTGAAAAATAAAAATGTTATTGCTGTAATTAACAAAATTGATTTAAAAACGCGTATCGAAAAAGATAAAATTAATCAGGTTTTTAAGAGGATTGTGCTGTTGGCGGCAAAATCCGGAAAAAATTTAAATCTTTTGGAGGATGCCATTTATAATTTTGTTTATCAGGGTAAACTGGCCGGCCCGGAGCCCATGCTGGTAAGCAACCTGAGGCATATTCAAGCTTTGCGGGATGCTCAAAAATTGATCGCCGAAGCAAGAGATATCCATGCTGAGAAATTACCCGTAGAATTTATTACCCAAAATTTAAAAGATGCTTGCGTGTATCTTGATAAGATTTTGGGTAAAGATTTTTCGGCAGACCTTCTGGATAAAATTTTTATGGATTTTTGTATTGGGAAGTAGGCAGGATGAGGTTTTCTTTGCCAATGTTTTATATGTAAGAATTATCCTTGTTCGCTGATGCTCACAAGGACTGCGTTGGATAAAAGCTATAGGTGCTTGATTCGGCCCGACGACTTACGTTCGCTGCGGCTGCCGTAAGTCGTGGCCTCATTAAAAACCTATTGCGTAAAGGTGTTTTTCGTTAGATAATACTCTAGATAATTTTACTGTTTAATTAAGGAATTTTAAATGAATAAAGCGAAGATTGAAAAAGCGGTGCGTCAGATTTTAGAAGCAATTGGTGAGGATCCTCAAAGAAAAGACCTTTTGGAGACTCCGCGCCGCTATGCTCAGATGTGCGAGGAGATATTCTCAGGGATTAAACAAGACCCGGAGAAGGAATTAGAGGTGATCTTAGAGCAAAAACACCATGAAATAATTTTATTGCGGGGGATACCGTTGTATTCTGTTTGCGAACATCATTTGGTGCCTTTTTTTGGTAAAGCTAATATTGCTTATATTCCCAAAAATGGCCGGGTCACCGGTTTAAGCAAGCTGGCGCGTGTGGTGGATATTTTGGCCCGCCGGCCGCAAGTACAGGAAAGGCTGACTACGCAAATCGCTGAAATTGTGATGAATAAGCTAAAACCTTTGGGGGTAATGGTGGTTATTGAGGCGGAACATTTGTGTATGTCAATGCGCGGGGTAAGAAAACCCGGGACCATGACCGTAACCAGCGCTGTGCGCGGGATTTTTAAAGAGAATGAAAAGACCCGTTCCGAAGCACTGGCATTAATGCGTTGATAGCTGTTTGAGACGGCATAGAAAAGAAAGGAATAACAGTTTTGCGGAATTTTTTATTATTTTTATCCCTGGTATTATTTTTATCCGGTTGCGCTACTTATAAATTTCAAAAGTCTACCGCTTCAGGTGCCCAAGGTTATCTGGCTTATTATGATGATAAGCCGATTATTGAATATACTGTGGGTAAAGAGAAGTCGCTCCCGGATTTGAATTTAGCTAAGGAGCGTTTTAAGCGCCGTAAATCCAAAGTAGAGTTTTATTATAAGCAGATGGGCCAGATTGAATCACGCCTGAAAGAGATGTTTTGGGAACCCCCCTCGATGATTGTAGGATTTTTGGGAGGAGTTTTAAATTGGCCGTTCCGGGCAGCAGCAGATTATAAGTATAATCATAACCCCGGGTATAAAGCTAAAGTGGATAGGCTGGATGAAGAGAAAGAGACATTGGAAGCAGCGCGCATAGCTAAGCTTAAGAAAGAGCTTGATGTTTATGTTGCTGAAGATCTAGCACAAGAAACCGGGGTTCCGGCTATAGTGGAGACTAAACCTGAACCAAAGGAAGAGCTGCCCAAGGTAATGGAACCTGTGGTTGCTGTGAAGCCGGTTGCCCAGAGCGCGCCAGTGGTGCCGCCGGCGGCAGCCAAAGCAGAACCCGTAGTTGCACCTGTTGCAGAACCTGTTATGCCTGTTTCCGAGCCTGTAGCCATTAAACATCCGGCGGCCGAAGAAGTTCCCGCAGCCAAACCGGCACCAGAGCCGCCAGTGGCGGTGATTATTGCTAAGCCCGCTAGAGGTTATTCTCCGCTTAAAGTAGCATTCTCCGCGCAAAAGTCTTACTCCCGGGCAGGCAAGATTGTTTCTTATGCTTGGGATTTCGGCGATGGAGACACTTCTACCCAGAAAAATCCTGAAAATACCTACTGGAGCACTACTTTTGGGCCGCGTAATTTTACAGTTACTCTTACCGTCAGCGACCAGGCAGGCTCTGTCTCTAGCACTACCTCCGTAATTGAAGTAATCACGCGTTAATTCCGTAGCCCATCGGGTGATTTTAAGGCCCGGTTTATTTTAATATAGCGCAGGGAAAGATTATAGTTATTCCGCATGGCAAAATTTCAACCGTGAAAAAAAATAAAATACTCATCCCCGTTTTTTTAATTCTGGCCATTACTCTGGCCTCTTTCTATCCCTCCTTGAAAAATGATTTTACCAATTGGGACGATAATTTATATGTCACCGAAAATAAAGCCATTCGTTCTGTTTCTTTGGAGAACATTAAAGAGATTTCTACTTCCTTCTTCATCGCGCATTACCAGCCGGTAACCATCTATTCTTATCTACTGGAGTATCATTTTTTTAAGCTCAACCCGTTTAATTACCATTTAACCAACTTGATTCTGCATTTATTAAATTGTTTGTGGGTATTCTGGCTGATTTATATCATCAGCGGCAATATTGCTATTGCCTGGATCACCGCTATTCTTTTTGGCATCCATCCGATGCAGGTAGAATCGGTCGCTTGGATTAGTGAAAGAAAAAATGTATTGTGCGCATTTTTCTTCCTGGGATCCCTGGTTGCCTATCTTTACTATTTGAAAAAAGAACAGGCTAAAAAATGTTACTTCTTATGCCTGGGTTTATTTATTCTGGCGCTTTTGTCCAAGTCCATGGCGATTACTTTGCCGCTGGTTTTATTACTGTTGGATTATTTTTATTCCAGAAAGCTAAGCTGGGCCGTTTTTCTTGAAAAAATTCCTTATTTTCTTTTGTCTGTGCTTTTTGGCCTGCTTGCCCTTTTAGCTTCATCCTCATCCCAGGCTTTTTACATTCAAGGTTCATACGGGTTGTTTACTAAATTAGCCGGAGCATCAGGAGATATTGTTTTTTACCTTAGCAAGTTAATCGCGCCGCTCAATCTTTCTGCTTTATACCCGTATTTTGAAGTCAAAAATAACCCGTTTTATTTATATGCTTTTGTGCTGGTGCTTATTTTGGCCATTGCGGCAGTTATCTCAATCCGGTATACAAAAAAGATAATTTTAGGGAGTGGATTCTTCCTCTTGGTTATTTTTCCGGCGCTGCGCTCTTTGCCGTTGGATAAAATATTGCCGGCCGACCGGTATGTTTATTTGCCGGCGATCGGGATATTTTATCTGTTTGCGCAAAGCTGCATGTGGCTATACGCAAGAAAAATAAAGTATGGTTATTTACTTAAAACTTTTTTAACGATAATGTTGGCGGCAATCATTATTTTCCTGGGATGTGCTACTTGGAAAAGATGCTCTGTTTGGCAGAATGGATTAAGCCTGTGGAATGATATTTTAAAGAAATATCCTGATACTGCCGCTGCCTTCAGTAACCGCGGTGAATTTTTCTTAAAGCAAGGGCAATACCATCAGGCGCTTTCCGATTTCATGTTTGCCATAAACGCCAGGCCCAAGTCTCCGGATGATCCGATGTTGAAGTATTATTATCTTAACTTGGGCAATGCTTTAAAAGCTCTCGGCAGGAACCCGGAGGCGATTGCGGTATTTGAGCGCCTGATAAAAGATTCCGAGGAATATCTTGATTCCGTTCATTTTAATAGTTTGTCTACTGAAGAAAAAAAGATAGCGGCTAGTGGTCCGGCTGTAGAAGAAGGGTCATATTTTAAATTCGCTAATTTAAAATATTTGCTGCGCGATAGAAGAAAAGTAGTGGAAGCTAACCGGATGGCGATAGAGGCAGGGGCATATTTTAACCTTGCCAATATAAAAGATTTGCTCGGAGATAAGGATGAAGCATTAAAGCTGTATATTAAAACAACGGAGCTTGCTCCGCGGTTTTTATATGCCCGCGACTATCTGGGTGCCTTATATGTTAATCTTAACCGTAAAGAAGAGGCTAAGGCGGAGTTGTCCCAAGCGATAGATATAGATCCGGCTTATCTGCCGGCCTACATTAAACTTGCCGGACTTTACAAATCGTTAGGCCAGCAGGAAAAATTAGAGTTGTTGTATAAAAAAGCCGTAACCAATAACTTGGATTTTTTTGATGCTTACTATTATTGCGGCAATTTGTCTGCGCGCATTCAAAAAGATAAAGACGCGCTTGCCTGCTACAGGAAAGCCGTGGAACTTAATCCAGGCTCCAAGGAATCATGCGTGGGTTTAGGTAACGCATACTTAACTCTCGGCAGGAACAAAGAGGCGGTAGCCTGGTTTAATAAAGCCCTGGAGCTTGATTCAACTCTCGCCGTTGCGCATCATAATCTTGCCCTGGCTTACTATTATGCCGGAGAATACAACCTGGCAATCCAGCATTGCGATAAGGCCGGCCAATTAGGTTATGCTATTAGCCCGAAACTACTGGAGCTACTTAAGCCTTATAGGAAATAAATAAATTAAAAAATGATTTAAATGGCTAACGGGTAATTAAGTATTTATTGTTTAAGCCAGCTGCCATTTTATTAAAGTAGTATGTGTTTTTGTTTTTTCCGGATCAATAAAAATCGGATATATTACTACAGCTTATCCGTCTGCCCGATTTTGGGGCTACACCCTTTCGGGGGCGCGTGCCAGGAGGTTGCAATAATTAAAAAGTTTTTTATCCGGAGAGCTGCCGGTCTAAAGAGCGGTATTGAATTGCCTCGGCAACATGTTCGGATTTAATGTTTTGGCTGCCTGCCAGGTCACTAATCGTCCGGCTCACCTTAAGTATTTTATCATAAGCCCTTGCCGATAGGGCCAATTCGGTTATTGCCATATTTAATAAGTTACTAGCCTCGGCATCTAAAACACAATATTCTTTAATGAGCCTATTGGTCATTTGGGCGTTACAAAATATGCTTGTGGAGCCGGATTTGCCTATGGCGGAGAATCTTTTTTGTTGAATTGCGCGGGCGTTTTCTACGCGTTGCCGGATGGCTGCCGATGATTCTGCTTCCCGCGCGTCTGATAATTCCCGGTGTTTTACCTGCGGGACTTCAATGTGCAGGTCGATTCTATCCAGCAGCGGCCCGGAAATTTTCCCCAGGTAATTTTTGATTTTTGTCGGGTTGCAATGGCATGGTTTGTGCGGGTTAAAATAATTGCCGCACGGACAAGGGTTAAGCGCGGCGGCTAAAATAAAACAAGCCGGGAATACCAGGGTTCTTTTTACGCGGCTGATACAAATCAGGTTGTCTTCCAGCGGCTGTCTTAATGCTTCCAGGGCCTTGCGGTTAAATTCCGGGAGTTCATCCAGAAAGAGCACGCCGTAATGAGACAGGCTGATCTCTCCGGGTTTAGGCACGCTGCCTCCTCCGATTAAGGCGGTATCTGAAATACTGTGATGCGGGCAGCGAAAGGGCCGGGTTCTGATAAAATTATCATTTAATAGCGTCCCGGCTACGGAATGGATTTTGGTGATTTCCAGAGCTTCTTCTAAGGAAAGGTTAGGCATAATAGTGGGAATCCTTTTAGCTAACATAGTTTTCCCGCTGCCGGGCGGACCGAGCATAATAATATTGTGCCCCCCGGATACCGCCACTTCCAGCGCTCTTTTTGCAAAATATTGGCCTTTAACTTCGGAGAAATCCAAAGTATAATTCCCACCGCCTTTAAAAACGTGGTTAATATCTAATTTAAATGGGCTTCGGCTTCCGGGATCAGCTAAAAATTGCACCACTTCTTTTAAGTTTTTGAGCGGCCAGGCAGAAATTTCTTGTATAACCGCTGCTTCCTGAGCGTTCTTTTCGGGAAGAACAAGGCTCTTAACCGGGAATTTAGAGATAGTTAAACTTATCGCCAGAACGCCATGCACCGGCCGCAATTGGCCGTCTAGGGATAATTCTCCCAGAAAAGAGTAGTTTTGAAGGCGCTCTTTGCCGATCTGCCCGGTTGCCGCCAGAATGCCCAGGGCAATGGCTAAATCAAAACAAGCGCCCTCTTTTTTGATATCAGAGTGCATTCCGCAAGGATATATCTCATCTCTTTAATTATCTTAAAGTTATAGCAATTAAAAATTACCAATAAAAAAGAAAGAAAAGTGGTATTTTCCCTTGGGGAAATGACCAGGAAAGGAGCTGAATAAATGGCAGATCTAAAAGATAATGTACGTTTCATAAAACTGCCTTGGCGTTTGTTGAGAATGGGTTATGTTTGGATTGCTCGTTACCTTAGTCCGTACGAGCACGCCTTGTGGTGGTTTATTGTTATGAAGACCTTAGGGTACCAAAAGGATTTGGACTGGATTTCCAACAGCCAAATCGAAAATAGCACTGGTATACCATTATCTCACGTACCTAGAACAAAGAAAAAGCTATTGGAGAAAAAAATGATAACCCGGGATGGAAGAAAAATTGGGATTGAGCAGGACGCTGGAAAGTGGGTGATAACAGTAACCAAAGGCAAGCGGAAAAGCTGGAAGATTCGTATAGATATTAAGGAGGGATCTGAAGTGAAGAACGGCAAAGATTACCCGTACATAGAGGGCAGGATGATATGGGTGAAGCCAAGTTAATATGGATTTAGTTATACTATTTGCTACCCCTATATGGGTTATTGCTACCCCCTAAGTGGGTTATTTACTGTCTCCTATATAGGTTATTCGCTACCCCCTAAGTAGGGGGACACAATAGAATACTTTACAGAAGAGTATTGTACAAAAGAGTAGTTATACATTTATCCGCCTTCGGCGGAGTTCCTCAACAGCCAAAGTAATATTGAAAAACGACAGAGGAGACAACTTAAGTGAATTTGAACTACTCTCAGTAAAGTTGATTCCGGTCGTAGGCCAGAAGAGTGGGCACGAAAGGGGGTTATAAATGAAACACCTTACGCCGTTACAAGCCATCCGAAAACACTGTCTTATTTGTGCAGGTAGGCCTAAAGATGTTCGCTTCTGTGATAACACGACGGGTTGTTATTTGTTCCCATTCAGAATGGGGCACAATCCTGCTAGAAAAGGAATTGGTCCTAGCAGAGTATATGTCAGGTCAATTCTGGAAGGCGTTTTGACCAACTCAACACGATTTTCCGAGGGGAATGAGTCAAAAAGGTGTTTTGCTATGTCAAAAGATAGATCACTCAACCAGGTGTCAGAAAACAAGGGAAAACGCCTAATCAAAATGGAGGCTATCGGAAAAGTGCAGATGTTAGATAAGAAGATTATTATTGAATGGTAATAAAGTTGATTATTTCTGCGTGTTATTTTTGGTTTATATAAAAGGCAAAATTGGTCAACCAATTTAAGATTGAAATCAAAGAATTCTTATTCATTTCGGCATTTTTTTGAGGTGTTTTACAATGGACAGAGATAAAAGCCCCAAGTTGGTGGCAGATAACCTTTACAAGATTCCAATATTATCACTAAAACTTAATGATTTTTTAGAAGCCAGTGATTTTGGGATTATTGATATTCCTTATAATGGGGAAGTCTTTAAAAACGGTATCCATATTGTAGTATCGTTTATAAACAAGAATGATCCATTCTTAGATTTCTATTACTCTATTCTTCAGCCTAATGGAGAATATCAGAATTTCGAATACAGGGTCGATTTAGTCGCAACTTCTTGTAATTACGGCGGTGTCAGATATTGGTTTAAGTGTCCTTTGTCAATCTTAGGCTGTGATAGGCGGGTAGGGGTACTTTACAGGGTCGGCAATTATTTTGGATGTCGAAACTGTTTTGATCTTGCTTATGAGAGTTCTAGATTAAGCGGTATTTATAAGAAATTTGGCGTAATCAATGTGCCTGAACTGATAAAGCAAGCGGCGAGTTTTAAGCGGTGGTGTTACAAAGGTAAACCTACGAAGAAACTTATTTGGTATGGCAAGAAATATGAAAAAGCGATAGCCTTAACAAAGTTAATGAATGATCAGATGAATGAAAGGCTCAAAAAGACAGTTGAGGATTTTGATAAGTTTGTGCAGAAAGAAAGGAGAAAAGGTAATGCCGGAAAATAATTTTCTTTCAGGTGACCAAGAATACATCGAAGAATATTTCAAGATCTGCGAACTTTACCAAAACAAAAGAATTATTCTTATTAAGAAATCTAAGGATGATGTAGAGGCATTCCGCAAGAATGTATCAGAATTGGACTCAACAATAAAGACAAAAGAAGTTTTGTTTTGGCAAAGGGTACAGGATTCCATGTCTAAGGGCAGTAAGTTTGCGTTAGAAAAAACTGCCTCGCTATACGGTTTGGATATCTTTGAAAAGCAAATACTCCTATATTACCTTTATTTGGAGTTCTTGCACCTAAAAGAGAATATCTGTTCAAGGGATCTGCTCCTTAGGATCTTTGACTTAAATGATTCTGTAATCGGGAGAATGGGGTTGTCTCGTTATTTTAACCGAAATGCCAATCTTTTAAAATATTCTATTTTGTACCCATATTATCGAAACAACCACAACTCGGCCGTAGTCAGTTTCGGGATGAGTTCGTCTTTGTTGGACGTTTTTTCTAGGATGATAAGTGGGGAGTATAAAGAATCTAGACCTGGAAGGGCAGAAAATAAAAAAGATTTACACCCTTGCGAAGAGGTTGGTTTTTTAAAGGATCCGGCATATTCTCTTGAAGATGTTAAGCTATCTCTCGATGTGAAGAAAAACGTCAGTTTCTTATTATCCGGGTTGCAGGATAAAGGACTTGAAGATCTTGGTGTAGAAGAAACAATTAAAAATGGCAAAGGATTGGTTTTCCTCTTTTACGGTCCGCCCGGCACGGGAAAATCGATGTTATCTGAGGCAATAGCAAAACATCTTAAGAAGAAGTTGCTTGTTGTTGAATTTCCCAAAATAAATTCACGTTGGTTTGGTGAAACCGATAAACAAATATCTTCTATTTTTAAGTCAGCAAAGCAAAATAATGTTGTTATCTGTATTGACGAGGCGGATTCTATTTTATATAACCGCAACTTCGCAGCCCAAGAACACGATATTAGGTTTGTTAATATTATGCTACAGGAAATTGAACGGTTTGAAGGAGTGGTAATCTTAACTTCGAACATGGATAATTTGCTTGATCCTGCACTTGAACGCAGAGTTACTTTAAAGGTTAAATTTGATTTGCCTGATGAGAAGATACGCAAAGAAATTTGGCGATCGCATATTCCAAGCAAGGTAACTCTTGCCCAAGGTGTTGATTTTGCTGTTCTGGCCAGACAATTTCAGTTTAGTGGTGGCTACATCAAGAATGCTGTCTTCCACGCCCTGCGACGGCTGGTTCAAGAGAAAAGGAATATTATTACAATGAATGACCTTTTGTTTGGAGCGAGTCTAGAACAGGACGGAATCTTTGTTAAGGACAATAAAACCAAGATAGGTTTTTTTGCTAATTCATAGGAAGCCAGGGTCAGGCCATATATAGGAAAAAAGATATTGGAGGTGAAAATGAATACAAAACAGATAATAGTTATTTTAATAGTTTCGATGTCGTTATTATTTTTAGTTAATCTCTTTGCTCAAGAACCTGATGGAGATACACAAAAATCTGAGAGGCTTGATAGGGTCTATAAATTATTGCAGAATTACGGCCTCTCAAAAGAACAGAGAGCAGAGCTTCTTTACGAACAATCATATATTCTGCTTACAACTTTCTGGGTTACTTCTTTAAGGACAGGCACTGAAATTATCCTTAAGGCTATTGAGATGTCCCCGCAAAATAAAGAATACCAATATTTTCTCTGCCAGGCGTATGACAATTTATGGAAAGACAGAGATTTTAGTGATAATGGCGAGTTCTCAGAAGAGTTTCAGGTATTAAAAGAAAAGGTAAGGGTTAAGGTTGAGCAGTATATTAACGAAGAGGTGTGAAATGGCCAAGAGGAACACGATAAGATATCTGACTTCTGAACAAAAGAAACAATTCTTAAAGACACTTGCCGACAGCAGGAAAGCCTGGCGTGATTATTGTATGTTTGACCTTATGCTTAATACTGGATTACGCCTTAGTGAAACGATCAACCTTAATGCCAAGGATGTGCACAACGGCTATTCGTCAAAGGAAGTGTTGGAGATAAAAGGCAAGGGCGACAGGATTAGGCAAATACCATTAAACAAGGATATTAGAGCCCACATAGATAAATACATTAGGCAGAGAAAGGCAAAGGATGAAGGCTTCTCCTTGAGCGAACCCTTATTTTTATCAAGGAACAACAAAAGAATTACCCAGAGGGCAGTGCAGTTAAACCTTAATAAATGGGTTAGTGAAAGTGGCTTGGAAGGAAGATATTCACCACACTGTCTGAGGCACACGGTTGGGACGGAGTTAATGCGAAAGTGTGGCAACATCCGGAAGGTGCAGGAGTTTTTGGGACACAAGTTCGTTTCTACGACGCAGATCTACACGGGCGTAACGAAGGAAGATCTGGCGGAGTGTGCCGAGCTACTTAGTGTTTAAACCAAGCTTGACTCTTCCATCGTTTTACAATAGACTAAATAAAAAGGAGGTAGACAATGGCCTTTACTATACCAATTTTGAACCGTGCTAGGAAATGGGGATACATAATATGGAAACAAAAGCGAGATCCAGATATTAAAAAGTTGTTAAATGATGCTGATGAAATTTTGGTTAATTTTGAAGGACAAGATTTAGGTAAAAAAAGAATCGATTGGAAATATAGACGTATTTCATTTGGTTGGCGATATACCCGTAAGATCCCCCTTAATGAAAAATGCTATGTGCTTGAAATAAGTCGTGGCAAAGGCCTATCTGTAAAATGCCAATAAGTAGTATGTGTCAAAATAAAACCCAATCAAGTCCTGAAATTGCTCTGATCCCAAACACTTCGGAACATCGTTTGATAGATAGTGGACTTTTACATTACGAAGCCTCAATAGCTGGTCTTGCGGAACGATACCGAAGTGGAGAAACGTCGCATACACTCCACGTTTGGTGGGCTCGAAGACCTCATTCTGCTATGAGGATACTTGCGTTTGCTTCTCTATGTAAAATAAGTACACCTAAAATGTATGAAATAATGGTTGAGTTAGCGGGGGATGCAAACAAAAGTGCCATAGATAAAGCCCGAGCTATTATTAAAGAACAATACGTAGTTCCTCCAAAGGCCCTAGATATGTTTGGTGGTGGAGGAACAATACCATTAGAAATAGCCAACATAGGTGCCAAAGCATACTCTATTGATGCGAATGAATTGTCTGTTTTTATACAAAAAGCAAATCTTGAATACTCGCAGAAAGTTGATTTAAGAAGTGCCGAAGATATTGTAAGGAAATCTGGCATTCGTGTTTTAAAGTCTTTAGAAGAAGCAACAAATGAATTGTTTCCATTGAGGAAGGGAGGGGTATCAAGAAGTAAGCAGGGTGAGATATCCGAGACGAAACAAAGACCACCTGTAGTGTATTTCTGGACGTATTCATTAAAATGCCCAAAATGTAAATATGTATATTATTTAATAAAAAGACCCTGGCTGTCACGCAAGAAAAATAAGCGAATAGCAATTATTATAAATAATTCCAAGGATCGACAGCATATTGGGATTAAGGAAGTGGATGACAAATATGAACATAACTCAAATTGGGAAGGTCGAAATGGGTCTGCTAAATGCCCAAAATGCTCTCATATAGTTGAAAAAGTTGATATTAGCAACACTCGAGATGAGCTAATTGCTTTTGTTAAGCGGAAAGAAAAATCCGGGAAAGAGTTTTTGCTTATAGAAAACAACGATTTGCTGATTCCCTCAGCCGTTAAGATCTCTCATCTTGAAAATGATTTATTAAAATCTTTAGAAAGCAGTCTTCCAAATACGAAATTGCCCAAATGGTCCGGCATTGTGAACCCCTCAGTTTACGGCATAGAAACTCATAGTGATTTTGTCAATAAAAGGCAGAGGGTGGTTCTACTGTCTTTGATAAAGTGTCTGAAAGATGAATATCGGTTATTGAAGGAGCAGAATTCAAAGGAGTTGGCGGATTTTGCTATTTCTGTATTGGCGAGTTTAATTGATCAACTTGTGGATTGGAATTGTCGTTTATCTATGTGGATTTCGCAAAATGAACAGATGGGGCGAGCTTTTTGCGGTCCAGGCGTTCCCATGCTTTGGGATTATGGCGAAATAGACCCCATAATGAATGGCCCAGCTAATCTTTGGGATAAGCTCGACCGTATCATTTCAGGCATTAGCTCCATCGAAAAATTTCCATATAAACCGGAAGTAAACTGTGGAATTGCCCAAAACCTCCCATTTAAGAGCAATTATTTTGATGCAATTATAACAGATCCCCCATACTATGATAATATTTATTACAGCATATTAGCGGATTTCTTTTATGCGTGGAAAAGAATTTTATTAAAAAATGTTGATCCGGATTTATTTAACAAACAAGACACTAGCTTTGGTTCCGAATTAGTTGCTTCAGCATTTCGTAGTCAATCGGCCCTTGAAGCTCACGATAAGTATTGCTTAGAATTAGGCAAGGCGATAAAAGAAGCTGAGAGAGTTTTGAAATATGACGGCGTCCTATCGTTTATTTATAGCCATAGCTCACTAGGCGGATGGGACGCAATTATTCGGGCGTTTAGAGACACTAATTTTATAATCACAAGCGTGCAACCACTTAGTATAGAAAGAAAAGCAA
Source organism: Candidatus Omnitrophota bacterium (assembly GCA_028712375.1). Classification (GTDB taxonomy): domain Bacteria; phylum Omnitrophota; class Gorgyraeia; order Gygaellales; family Profunditerraquicolaceae; genus UBA6249. The sequence goes on along the minus strand of JAQTQG010000003.1, from coordinate 28,939 downwards.
GACCTCGCGGCATGACATCAGAAGCAATAGATACTTGCATTACCTTCGTCTGTCATAAAACAATGGAAGAGAAATCATCAATATCTTTCCCCGAAATAATTGCTAAGGTATCTTCTTACGTATCTGATTATGGTAATGTGTTGAAAGAAGCGGGATGGAGCGAGAAAGACATTGGGTTGGCAATATTCGCACAGGGAATTGGGTTACTGGTCAACTATAAGAACATCACTGGGGGTGGATGTGATGCAGATATGATTATGAGTATTTCAGACTACATCTCAACACTCTATTCAGGCTTCAAAATCACAAAAAGAAAATCTCTTTAAATCAACGCTATATAAACTGCTTAATAACTCCGACCTTTTCTGTTATTTTCCTAGCCTTAATTAGTTCTTGTATTGCCGCATCGTGAGACAATTTTAATATCTTTGCTTTTTCATCTTCCCAATACTTAATCTCGTCCTTAGCTCTCTGAACTAAGCATTTGTATTCTGTTTCTATAGCGCTATCCCAATCCTTTTTATCCTTCCCGGTAATTTCTAGCATTTTAGCGTCAATTAATCCCCAGTATGATTTGGCGCTTTTACCAATAGAGAGCTTTTTTCCGATTTCCCATAATCCCCTAAGAGAGCCATTCTTTATATTATTTCTATTTCTTATTAGGAAAGCTAGGTGGGTATAAGATAATAGGGTAACATTATACCTTATTGCTTGTGAGTAAATCTGGCTATTTGTATTTGGGTACTGGTAAAGAGGGCTTACTAATACAGCGAAATCGGATCCATTTCTCCATTTATCAAGAGCCTCGACCTTAAAATCTTTTTGGTTTTTTGCTGTTCTGCTAAGACGAAACGCTTTAGCATCTCCAACAATAGTGTAATTGCTACCCTTCCCTTGAACATCAGCCGCATCACTGCGTTCTGGTATTGTATATGCGTTTAATCCTATTTCTCGTAACCCACGAGCTAATAAAGAGTCACAATACTTTGCGAACAACTTTTCTTCCGTAGAATCGTGATCAAAACATTCGGGTATGATACCTGCATTATCTAAATGGTCGAGAATTTCAGGTAGAGAGCAGGCATCAACTTCAGATTGGATAGCTTCGCATTCAGCTAAGAAATCCAAACTGTTATCTTTGCACAGCTTTATTATGGTCTTATTTACATCGGCAAACTTCATTGTGTTTTCCTTTGTTAAAAATATTATATACCTTTTAAGATGCTGCGTCCAGTATTACTACTTCGAAATTTGTGTAGAATACTAAATTCATTTAACATTTATTATCCTAGAACAGTTAAAAAAGGGTTGATTTTGGGCTATGGGGGTAGGATAATAACTTATATTTAAATAGGAGCGGTAATGAGGTTAAACTAGGTCAAATCTAAGGCAACTCTCTAAAATAGGGTTGTTTTTTTGCTTATAGATATTTATTATGAGAAAAAGTTATTCTTATGTACAAGAGAAATTATTTGAAGTTGTTTATGCTTTAGCTGTTGGTCAAAAAGACGTAAGGTCAAGGCTCATTGGATCATATTTAATCTGCCATGTTTTAGAACCAAAAGATTTTCCTGAGGAATTTCAAAAAGACTGGGAATGGGTTGTGAGGCAATTAACAAAACATGGACCCGTTTTAAATCATAAAGGAGAAGTTTGGATAGGTTCAGTAGAGAATACCATGAGTATTATTAAAAATAGCACAGGTTCTAAGATTGCAAAGAAAATATTTGATTTGTATTATGAAATGCACAAAGAGAAATATGCTTAATTATAACAATACGTGTCGGTTCCATCTTTGATTTAATCCAGAGGAGGATAATATGCCTGGTGCAAAAGGTAAGATTATTCAAAGTCCCAAAGGTAGATTTGCTATCTATTTAAGTGATGTTGTAAGAATGTTCAAATATGGTGATGACGGGATAAGGCTAGCAACTAAGGATTTGATTGTATCTGTTAATAGTGATGGACAAGTTACAAACGGCAAAAGATTATATAAGATACTGCACACTCTATACGAAAGAGAGCATCATTGAGTATAGATAGAATTTTTTACCAAAAACACATTTTGATTTTAAGCTAATAGAATAGATGGAGGTAGCACATGGCAATTACTCTAAAAAGGCAAATCAATGATGATGAAAAGAAAATAATTTTAAATCGACATGGGCGTATTTGCTTTGCCAATGGGCATGCAATCCCGGAAGGGGAGAGGGTTCATTTTGACCATATTTGGGCTTATGCTCGAGATGGGCAATCAGAACTTGATAATATTGCACCTATGTGCGAATACCATAATAAGGCGAAGGGAATGTTGCCTCTAGGGGATTTTCGTATAAAACTTCGACTTGAATCATTTTTTGAAGAAGGCGATAGATTAACATTGCGTAATCTAATTACGCACTTAAAAAAGGCAGGTGATATTGAGTCTTTTGGAGAAGCGGTTGCTATTAATGTCCAAGATAAAACAGTTACTTTACAACACCACTCCTTTTCATCTCAGTTTAATATCCAAACCTGTCCGCGAACCGGTTGGAAATATTTTTATGGTAATTTACCCATATCAATTCTTAACAGCGATGATGATGATAATGAACATTTGGGCCTACAACCACGTTATTTGATTTTTGATAAAGTATTTGAAATGTTTCGTCATTTCCAGATTTATCCAGTTTTGCAACCTTCAATAGGACGTGTTTCAAATAATAGGATATTGCTTTTTGATGGTCAACACAAGGCAGCTGCGATATTGTGGAATGGGAGAAAGACATTTGAATGCAAGATCTATCTTGATCCCGACTTGAGGATGCTTAATCAAGCTAATATATCAGCACATGATAAATTCGCCCAAACAAGATTTTTTTCGTCAGTATTAATTCTTAAATTAGGGAATCAATTTGGGAAAGATTTTGAAGAGTATAAAAATAGAGAAGATATTGAGAAAAAAAATGAAAGTGGTTTTTTGTCATTTCTAGAGCAGAAAGACATATCTCTTACGCGGGGCGAGCGAAACAAGCGTTTCCGTAGTTACTTATATAATTCTATTCTTGAAGATGAGTCTAATAAACTCAAACCACTCGTTTCAACAAGTAATAGGAGCTCCAATGAACAACCGCTTACTGTGGATATGCTCTCTAAGTCAATCCTTGCTTGTTTTCTTTATACCGAGCCTCTTGATGATGATATGTTTTCAGAAAAATATAGGAGAGAATCAGAGTTTAAGAATGTTATTGCTTTAATGAATATGATTTTTGAACTTGCGCTTTCACATTGGAATCCTGCAGCCGCGCCTAGTGATCAAAATCAGCGTAAACTCAGTAGGATATTTTCTTCAAAATCAATTATGGCCTGGTCAGAACTATTGCGAGACGCAATATGTGCGAAATTAGATATTCATGATGGAGATGAGAAAGCTAAGCCATTTTATAGGGATTTAGTGGATAGCGACTACTCAAAAATAAAAGCATGTTTAGCAAGATTATTTAACTGGCAAATGTGGAGTGCCCCAACGGATTCAGAAATTGATACGGCAATTGCTGGAAGTAAGGGCATATTAAAAAGTTGGTTTAAAGAAAAAGGGCTTACCACAGGTTTTATTATGGGAGCTCCAGAATAGAAGCAAATTTCAGGTTTCAATAATATAGCTTCGTAATTTATACCAAAAGCGAAGTTCATAGAGAAATTCCATATATAAATCCTGCCCAAAATTAAGTAAAAAACGAAGTTAAATTCTAAAAATCCTGTTAGATTTTTCCACTTTCTGCGTCTATTGATAGCAGGAGGTGGTAAAGATGATCAGTCCGATTACTCGGCTATGGAACATAAGGCATAGGAAGTTAATAGAAGAAACTAAGCAGATTATGAAGTTTTATCGGTTTCTAAGGTATGATTGTGGCTTGAGGCATGCAGATAAGCTCTCAGTGAAAAACTTGAAATTATTGTTAGGGGTAATAAAAAGAGGTATAATAACACCATGAAGTTACGTAAAGTCGAAATACACAAATTTAAGTCCATAGACAGCATAGAAATTGAAATAGATTCATTGGCTATGTTTATTGGAGAGAATAATGCAGGTAAATCCAATATACTTCGAGCAATAGAATTATTCTATCAAGATTCGGTTAAGGGGATAAACGAGGAATATTTTTATTTCAAAAAGAATAATGAACCAATCACTATTATTTTGACATTTGATAGATTAACTGAGTATGATGAAAAACAAAAGTATCTTAAGCATTGGATCTATGACCATGCAATTCGAGTGAAAAAGGTCGTAGAGTATAATAATCAGAGTGAAAAATATGAAACGACGTTTTATGGATGGCAAGCTAAGCCTCGCGAGCTCCATTTTGATCTATCAAGATTTGATGAATATAAAGGGGATATTGCAAAAATTGTGAAAGATAAAAATTTACCAGACTATTTTAAAACTGATAAGGGAACCGTGACCCAGGCTTCATATAAAGAAGGGGTTATGAAGTGTATAGAGGACGGAAAAGTGGAATTTGGTGATCCAGATTGGATAAAGAATCCTGCAGGCCTCAAAGAAGTATTTGCTGATTTGTTGCCTAAATTTTATTTGGTTCCTGCTGTAAAAGATGCATGTGATGAATCTAAGACTACACAGCAAACTGTATTAGGGAAGTTAGTAACCGATTTAACAAATAGGATAGTTTTAAAGAATCCAAAATTTGAAGAGGTTAAGAACCAGCTCGAAGGGTTGAAGAAATATTTAAATAAATCAGGTACTGGAGATGACTCAGACCGATTACAGGAAATAAAAGATTTCGAAAGCACTATTACAGGCATAATAAGCGAAAGTATGCCAGGAACAAAGGTTGGTATTGAAATCGTCACTCCCGAACTTGTTGATTTATTTAAAGATGTGAATATTACTTTAGATGACGCTTTGCCTACTTCGATTGATTCTAAGGGACATGGTCTTCAACGTGCACTAATTTTAGCTTATATAAGAGCTTATGCTAAAACAGTAAGTACTGTAATTGTAGAAGAAGATCAACCGGAAGCCTTGGTGAAAAATTTTATACTTGCAATTGAGGAACCAGAACTATATTTACATCCTAATGGCCAAAGAAAGATGATTGAAGTTTTAAGGAATATCGCAACTACTGATCAAATATTGGCCTGTACACATTCTAACTTTTTTGTAGATATGTTTGAATACAAGAATATCGTGATCGTTGGGCGTGAGGAAAAAGGTCCAACAAATACCTTTCAATTTGTTGGAGATATATTTGCTGCTGAAACCACACAGGAAAACAATAGGTTAAAAAAAGTTTTCCGTTATTTAAGCCTTTTTGACTTATCGCGTAGTGAAATGTTTTTCTCTAAGAAAGTAGTATTGGTTGAAGGTGATACCGAAAAATTTATAGTTCCTTTCTGGGCAACAAAATTTACTGTAAAAGATAAAAAATATGACTTCGTTGCTAAAAACATATGCGTAGTTGAATGTGGCGGAAAAACCAATATACATATATTTATGCGAGTACTTAATAAGTTCAAAGTTCCTTACGTTGCTATCCATGATATAGACCCTATTAACTTTCCAGAAAATAAACCTAATAAAACAGACAAAGAAGAATCTGAGCTCAGAATGTTTAAAGAAAACGATTTTATTGATGGTTCTTTGGATAAAAATATTGGGAAGATCATCAAAATTACACCAGAACTTGAAAACATTATAGGCATAGCTACAAATCAAGTAGAAAAACATGGCAAGATCGGAGCTGCTTTTATGAAATATGAAGATCTTTCATTAGAAGATTATCCGATTCAAATTCAAAAAATATTGGATTTGATAAACACTTGGTCAGAAGCAGAAGCGGTTGTAACTATTTCTTAAGATTTATAGTTTTTTCACTACATCAGCATTGTTGAAAGCGGGAAGCTTTTAAGCTGATGGATAGATAACCTAAATCCAAGCCTAGTTTAAGTTCTACGGCGGCAGATAGCCAAAGAAGAATCGGGAATAATAGTCTGTAGGTCTATGTCTAAATACTATACTGGTAGAAAAACTAAGAATTTATTCGATCCGCATAGTAAAATTCCATTTAAACTAAGCCGCTCCAAAATTGAACTATTCATAAATTGCCCACGTTGCTTCTATTTAGACAGAAGATTAGGCGTAGGGCAACCACCCGGGTTCCCTTTTACACTAAATTCAGCAGTAGACAAGTTACTGAAGAAAGAATTCGATGTCTATCGGAATAAACAGATAAGCCATCCTCTTATGGAAGCAAATGGGATCAAGGCGGTTCCTTTTAAGCACGATAAGCTGAATATCTGGCGGGATGCTCTTCATGGTGGTATTGAATATCTGCACATACCGACAAATCTTTTACTTACAGGGGGGATAGATGACGTTTGGGCCTCATCGGATGGCCAGCTATTTATCGTAGATTACAAGAGCACATCAAAGGAAGAAGAAGTAAGCATAGATGCTGATTGGCAGATATCTTATAAGAGGCAGATGGAAATATACCAGTGGTTATTCAGAAAAAACGGTTTTAATGTATCTCCAACCGGTTATTTTGTGTATTGCAATGGGCTTACTGACAGGGATACCTTTAGTGCAAAGCTTGATTTCGATATCAAAATAATACCTTATGACGGAAATGATTCTTGGATTGAGGCTAAGATTATTGAGATGTATAAATGCTTGGTGGGTCCCGTAGTTCCTGAATATAGTGCTGATTGTGATTTCTGTATTTACCAGAAAATACTGAAAGAAGTTAAAGTAGGGTAATGTTAACTTACTTGCTGGTTACTCCACAAATATTTAAAAATATTAAAAGATGGATTTCGGTGGAATTTTAAAAAAATTACAAGATCTTTATAATATAGAGGAAGTCGAAAAGGGATTTCCTTCTCAGCAAGCATGTATTGATTGGTCGAACAAAGTTGCACCATTGTTGAAATTTAATGAACAATATTACTATAATTTTATACAAAATGCCCACAAAATTAATTTACCACTTTCTTCTTATACTTTGAAACCAGCATTCAACATAATGAAAAGTCAAGTTCAGATGGCAATAGAAGAGTTAAAATTGGAAAAAGAAAGTGGCAAGGAGAATGCTACAAAGCCTAAACAAAAAAGTGTGGATTCGGAAAAAGTCTTTATTAATGCCTGTGGGCCTTTAGCAAAGGATGCTTGTGATTTGAATAATGAAATTACACAGGAATTTAACGAGAATAACGTTTTTTTAGATATACCTTATCAAAAATATGAGGATTGCGAATCAGCTTTAAAAGAAATATTAACTAAGTTTGGTTTAATTCCAATCATAGCCAAGGATAAATTAACCTCTGAAGCTGTTCTTTGTAAAGTTTGCAAATTAATAAAAACCTGTAAATATGGAATTGTAGATATATCTTCTGCAAGTAACAGTGTTAGTTATGAGTATGGTTTAATGCATGGATTAGGAATAAAAGTTTGTCTTTTACTACGGCCTGAAGTAGAAAAATTTACTGATATTGATGGCCTAGAGCATCTTTCATATGGTGGTTTAAGAAATTTTAAGCTCACAGTAGCAAAATGGCTATTGGATAATGTAACTGAAATTTCTAAGGAAAAGGTTAGAAAATTCATTAAATCCGAAGAAGAGGAGTTGAGTCGAAAAGGCGATATTGTTTTAAAGAAGATAAATTCAGATCCCGAGGCAAAGGTGACCCGTAATTATCTAGCTGCTCTTGATGGGGATTTAAAAGAATACTATCAGCTACTTTTTATAGGGGTAAATAATTATTTATACGCAGATTCGCATTGGGTATTATTGAATTATAAAGATTTTAATACTGCAAATAAGCATGCTATGTGGCCAGAGTTGATTAAGCTTGAAGTGTTTTATACCAACCAGGTAATTTTTAACAGAATTAATAAAATTTTCTCTAAAATTGAAGATCTTAATGAAAAAATGAAAACACTTAACCCCTATAGAGATAATCTTAATTCTAGTTCAATTGATGTTCAGAATTACCGTTCTCTTATGAATGAAATCAAGAATCTCTATATCTTACCTAAAGGTGAGAGCATCTCTTATGAAGAATCTATAATTGGTGAATTTTTTGCCAACTCACTCAAAAGCCTTACTTTAGCTAAATAATTGATATGAAGAAATGTCCATTTTGTGCTGAAGAAATCCAAGAAGAAGCTATTAAGTGTCGTCATTGTGGTGAGTTTTTAGATCAAAAATCCCTCCAAGAATCCGAAACATTCAAAAAAACAAAAAGGATTCATTTAAGTAAGGTCCAAGTAGCAGAATATCTTTGCGTGCCACAAACGACTATAGATGGTTGGGTGCGTCAGGAAAAGATGCCGTTCTCACGTATAGCTGATGGTAGAGCCATATTCCGCAAGAGTGACATTGACCGTTGGATCGGCACTGGTGATGTTACGGCTTATTCTCGTTATGTGAGTAATGCAAAGAAGATGAGTGATATTCTGCCAGAAGGTTATAAGCCGCCTAGTGAAGAGCAAGAGTGGATTGATTATGTGCGTGAGATCCATGAGAAGTTTATTGGCAAGCATGCTCGTAAAGACGGCATTCCAGAGGAAGAATATGCTAAGAGAATGAAGAAGGATGGAGTACTCCGTACTGTTACGACTAAGGCCGAAGGCACAAGGATTAAATTCGATTGGGATTCAAAAAAGAAGAAATATCTTGTTGTCCAAGGTGAAGAATCTTATAACAAGCACTACAAGAAGGACAAGAAGTTTCGGGCCGTTCTTAACGAATTAAGCATTCTAATGTGTATTCTTGATGGTTGGTATTAATTAAATTTAAGTAATTTTGAGAGTCTTATATTAAAGGCTTTAGCAATCTTTTCTAATGAATTTAGGGTAGGAGAAGAAGGCTTTTTACCTTCCAGACGTTGGATATATTTATAGTCAAGCCCCGAAATCTCAGCAAGCTCTTCTTGTGTCAGTTCCCGTTCCTTCCTTAATTCCCTCAAATGTTTACCGAACCTGATATTGATGTTTTCCATATTAACATTTTCCAATAAAATCCTCTCTTTGAACACCTACTATTGTCGGTCTTTTCTATTTACACCTATTAAATTAGGTGATAATATATGAAAAAAGGAGGGAGTAGAATGAGAAAAGTTTGGATTGTGTTAATGGGTGTCCTGATTGGGGGTTTTGTAATGGGTTGTGGAAATAATATAGCAAAAAATGAAGCTGCTGCAAAAGCAACGGTTAGGTATATATCTACAGCGCTTGAGGTTTATGCATCTTCCCACGGGGGGCAATATCCTACTACTGGAGATGAGGTTACTCAATATTTCGCTAATTTTGAAGCTTACAATAGCAAAACAGTGAATGGCTACTACTATGGAGTAAATTTATTTCCTAACGAATATGGGATTATTGCAGCACCGTCTGTTTGTGGAACCACGGGAACTAAAATGTTCACAGTAATGCCTGGGGGGAATATAGTCGAGGCAGAATGTGTCCGAAAGAATTAAGAGCTATCTACATATAGCTAAAATACTAAGGAATAAAAGACCTGGTTTCGGAAATAAAAGGGAGGAGCAAAATGTTTTGTAGAAAATGCGGTGGAGAAATTAAAGACGATGCTGTTGTTTGTATGAAGTGCGGAGTTCCTACAGGAGCAAAAATAAACAAGGATCCAGGACAGGATGCCCTTGTTCGTGCTTTATTGCCAGTGGGAAGATCAGGATATGCTATTACAGCGGGCTATTTAGCTTTCTTTTCCATTCTTTTTATTCCAGCTCCGTTTGCTTTGCTATTTGGTATTCTCGCGATAAGGGACATTAAGAGAAACCCTGAAAAACACGGAATGGGTAGGGCTATGTTTGGCGTAATTATGGGGACAATTTTCACAATACTTCTTATTCTGTGGTTTGTCCATCCTATGACTATAATTAATTCTATAACTGGAAGATAAATTTAAGATAAAGGAGGCTTTAATGTTTTGTCAAAAATGTGGTGCAGAGATAGACAATGAAGCCGTTATTTGCGTTAAGTGCGGTTGTGCAGTATCTGGAAGATCAATTAGTGGGCTACAGAAAGAAGGTAAAAGTTGGTTAGTGGCGTTATTGCTTTCTCTTTTTCTCGGATATTGGGGATTTGATAGATTCTATCTTGGTTACGTAGGGTTAGGGATATTGAAATTATGCACGCTTGGAGGTCTTGGCATGTGGTGGTTAATCGATCTAATTCTAATTGTTTCAAATAGGATGGTAGATTCAGATGGTACGCCACTTAAAAAGACGTAAATTAATTACCGCAGACGGAGAAAATGCCGAGTTTTAAAAGACAGTTTATCTACAAAAAATAACTAAAGAAATTTCTTGACAAATAGGCTATGATGTGATTATAATAAGACAGCCTTAAAGACAGTCTTAATGTCAGGAAAGGATACAGATGGATAAATCACCAGTAGATGGACTTTTAAGAACGGAATTAGCCGAAGAGTTGCAGCGTCAAGGCTTTGATATATCCAGCGAGCAGCTCAGAAAATACGAGGATTATGGATTGTTCTCACCGGAAAAGATGGAGAATAGATACCGGGTATATGGCCGAGAGGTAGTCGACACAATAAAACAAGTCCTTACTATGAAGATGATAGGGATGTCGCTTAAGAGGATAAAGGACTTTCTTAATTTAAGAAAACAGATCATAGATTCTCCTATTGTCTTAAAAGGTCATGAGATACCGACTGGAAAAGTGTCATATGCTGATCTGGTCCTACGATTAGGCGTTGTAAAAGAAGACCATAAGGCTGATCATCAACAGCTTTTGGATAATGTCACCCGGTATTTGGATATTTGCAACGAAATTGATGACCGGATAGATAAAGCGGATAAAATACTTGAGATAGAAAGTAGAAAGAATTTCGAGAATATACAGATGGTGACTTTGATCAGCCAGAACAAGTAAGGATTTTTTTTGATCTTACACTGTAAAAAAGACAATGTTTAGGACAAAGTATAGAGCAAGGAGAAAAGTAAATGAAATCTAATTTAGTAAAGAACGAAAACGAAGATCATTTTTGGGAGATAGTAAAAAAGATAGTTGAAAGAAGGCAAAATAAAACTAATGAACACAGAACAGATAAAACCGAAAGCGTATCTCCGAGTTTCAACGCTTGAGCAGGCCGAAGTAAATAGGGTTGGGCTTGATATGCAGAAGGAAGGTATTTTAAACAGCGCTAAGCTGCACGGGTATCTTCCTCTTACAGATTCCGATTTCTATATTGATAAACTAAGCGGTAGCGACACCGAAAGGCCTGAATTACAAAGGCTGAGGGCTGATATCGCCAAAGGCCAGGTTAAAGCCCTATTGGTTTGGCGTCTTGATAGAATTTCAAGGTCTGCTCTTGATACGCTAACCTTGTTTAAAGAGTTTGAGCAGAACAAAGTTGTCTTCATTTCAGCTACTCAGCCCTTTGATACCTCTAGTGATATGGGGAAACTTGTAATGCAGATAACTGCGATCTTTGCCGAGATGGAATTAAATACTATAAGAGAACGTAACCTAACTGCTAGATATATTAAGGTTGCTCGGGATGGGACAAACTTCGGCGGGTATCCTCCATTTGGTTATAGATCAGAGAACAAGCATTTTGTTATAGTTGAAGAAGAAGCCGAGAAAGTAAGATTAATTTTCGAGCTGTATAACAGGTTTAAGAGTAATAAGCGAGTAGTAAAAGAATTGATAAATCAGAAGATCGCTTTACCTTTTTTGATAAGAGACACGCAGATTAGACGGATACTAAAGAATGTTAAATATACAGGCAGGATGATGGTAAAGGGAAAAACCTATGAGAAAAAACATCCAGAGATAATTAGTGAAGATGTTTTTACCAAGGCCCAGGAGATTTTAAAACAGAACTTCCAGAATCATGCTCAGGTTGGACTTATTGCTCCCGGATTCTTTATCAGGGATGTTGCCCAGTGCGGTGAGTGTGGACACCAATTAGTTCAGAAGCAAACTAAGAGCCAGAAGAAGATCGGGGGAAATCTGTATTATTATGCCTGTTCTCTTAGAAGAACGAACCCCGGAAAGTGTAGGCATAGAAAAAATTATCGTAAAGATTTTCTAGAAAATAAGGTGCTGGAAGAGATTTTCAAACACGTGGAAGGATTATCTTCAGATGAATCTTATTTATTCAAACATCTTAAAATAAATTCCCAGATAGAAATTACCCGACTTAGAGGAGAGATAAAAAATAAGGAAGATTCTCTTCAGGGTAAAAAAAGGGCAAAAGAAAGGATACTTAACGCCCTTGAAAAATCGGATGATGAGGACGTCCTAAGTAGGCTGGAGAGGATAAAACAAGAAATAGATAGCATAGGATGCTCTATCTTAGAGGCTAGAATTAAACTTGAGCGAGAACAAACAAAAAAGGATGATTTTAAGAGCCAAAGTAGATTCTATAAGGAGTTTAAGTCTACCTGGGCTGAGGCTAATGATCAGGAAAAAAGAGATTTGATTAACGACTTAATTAAGGTTATCAGGGTATTTATAGGGGGAAAGATAGAGATTGAGTATAACTTTTAGAGGAAAAGTAGGGGGGGAATCCTGGTTTTTTGGTATCGTCTTTCTTGATATCGGAAGGGGCCAGGTTTACCGTTATTCTTTGGGCAGGCCATTGGAACCCTGAATTTTTAATGGCCGAGCGCACTCTCTCTTTACTTTCTTTAATTGCGGTATCGGCCAGCCCTACCAGGTTAATCGCCGGCAGTCCGCTTGCTACATCAATTTCAATCTCTACCGGGTAAGCCTCCAGGCCCAGCAGGCCAAAACTATAAGTCTTAGCGATCATATTTCCTCCACGTGGGACGCATCCGATGCCCGTTGTACTTGTGTCGGTACCCCGTCAATCCTATCAGGTGGTATGCACAGTATGCGCGCGGTTGCTCCTTCCAAGATAATAGACGGATTAAGGCCGGCAATCTAACCGGGTTTTAAGGAAAATAACTTGCTTTTTAAGTAAGGGAATATATAATATAACGTTATGACCAAAGACAAGATTAAAAACCTGGCACTCATCTTATTATTAGTGGTCACTGTTTTTAGTATGGTCAGGTATGTGAGCGAATTAAAGGCAAGATTCAGGCTTCAGGATAGTCTGGTCCAGGCTCAAGGGAAAATTTCAATTTTAACACAAGAGAAACAAAACTTATTGCAAGAACTGGAGAAAGAGCAAGAGCTTAACGCGCAGCTGGCGGCCAAAAATACAAATCTCAAGGTTTATTTAAAGGCCAGTATGAAGAAAATAAAGCGCCTTTTTCGTGATAGCTCGAAAGCCCAGAATGAGCTTGAAGAAGCAAATGCCAAGCTTACGGTCTTAAAAGCGGAAAACCGGGCGTTGATCGGTATTCATAGGCGTATTTTTTCTGAAAACGAGCGATTCAAGCTGAAATTGGGTTCAGTGGCGGAATTAAAGAAGGCAATCAAAGAATTAAAGTCTAAAAGACGTAAAGCTCTCGGGTTGGAAATAGAAGGCAACCGTGGTTTTTTAATTAAGGATGGGCGCCTGACATCTGAAAAAATAATAATTGAAGTTACTCCTGCTACAGGCAGGCCCATGCCGTTTTCTGAAGAAACGGGAAAACTCGAAGAATAATGAAGGAATTTTTTACCGAAATATACCGGAATAAGATTTTAATGTCTACCGTTTCTGCCTGGTTGATCGCCCAGACGATTAAGGTGGTCATTGGAGTGTTCCGTAAAAAGAAATTCGATTTTCGTTTATTTATCGGTAGCGGAGGCATGCCTTCTGCGCATGCTGCCGGCGCGGCATGTTTAGCGACTAGTATCGGTTTAGAATGCGGGTTTGATAGTGTTTATTTCGCCCTGGCTTTTGCTTTTGCGATTGTCGTAATGTTTGATGCGCAGGGTGTTCGCCGTTCCACAGGTAAACAGGCCAGTATCCTAAACACAATTATGGAAGATATTTATTGGCGGGGTAAAATTCAGCAAATGCGCCTGCGTGAACTTATCGGGCATACTCCGGTAGAAGTAATTATGGGATTATTATTGGGTATTGCGATTGCGCTAGTGTCCCGGATTTAAATGGACAGGGGGTGGAAAGTGAAAAAAATAATTTTAATTATAATTATAGCGGTGGTTGCGTTAGCCGGGATCACCATTTTTTTTAGCGGCAGAAAAATAAATAAAACTGTTCAAGCTCCCGGCCATTCATCAGCGCGTTCTTTGTCCGCTCAGGCGCGCCAACTCGAGTCTAAAGGCAGCCTGTTGGAAGCCAAGTTGTTTTATCAGAAGTTGGTAAATGATTTTCCGGAATCTCCGGAAGTAATGAGCTGGCAGAAGAAAGTCGAAGATATAAATATAAAATTATTATTTTCTCCCGCCTTAACCCCCGGCAGCATAATTTACCAGATCCGCCCGGGGGATACTTTAAATAAAATTGCCCGTGAGCATAAAACTACTACTGAACTGATTATGAAAAGCAACAACATTAATGATTCTTTAATCATCCCCGGCCGCAAGATTAAGGTTTGGAATGTGCCGTTTAGCGTTTTTGTGGATAAATCTCAAAATATATTATTGCTTAAGAATAATGAAGAAGTAGTTAAGACTTATATTGTTTCTACCGGGAAAAATAATTGTACTCCCGTCGGTACTTTTAAAATTGTGAACAAACTTGCCAACCCTACCTGGTTTAAGGCCGGAGCGGTAGTGCCTCCGGAAAGCGCGGAAAATGTTTTGGGCACCCGCTGGATGGGGTTTAATTTGGCAGGTTACGGGATTCACGGGACGATTGAACCCAAAGAGTTAGGTAAACAGGTTACCCAGGGGTGCGTGCGCATGAATAACGCCGAAGTAGAAGAGCTGTATGCGATTATCCCCCAAGGGACCGAAGTAACTATAATTGAATAATCCTTATGGCCGGACTAGAGTTTGAAAAACCTATTGTGGAATTAGAAAAGAAAATCCAGGGGCTCAAATCTTTTATGGTTGAGAAAAAGATTGATTTGTCTTCCGAGATTAAAAAGCTCGATGATAAACTGGATCAGTTAAAAAAAGACACTTACGTTAACCTTACTGCCTGGCAGAAGGTACAGCTTGCCCGGCATCCTCTGCGGCCCTATACCTTAGATTACATCAGCATGATTATGACAGATTTTGTAGAATTGCATGGAGACCGCCTGTTTAGCGACGATAAAGCGATGATCTGCGGTTTGGCAAAACTAGATAAAAAGAAAGTTATGGTGATCGGCCACCAGAAAGGCCGGGATACAAAAGAAAATTTAAAACGTAATTTTGGCTGTGCGCATCCGGAAGGGTACCGTAAGGCGCTGCGGATAATGCAAATGGCCGAAGAATTCGGCCTGCCGGTTGTGGTTTTTATCGATACGCCGGGAGCCTACCCGGGGATCGGGGCTGAGGAGCGCGGGCAATCCCATGCTATCGCGCTTAATTTGCGTGAAATGATGAGTTGTGCTACTCCGATTATGGCGATTGTTATCGGGGAAGGCGGTTCAGGCGGGGCTTTGGGCGTGGGCGTGGCTGACCGGCTGGCGGTTTTAGAAAATTCATACTATTCTGTTATCTCTCCGGAAGGCTGCGCGGCAATTCTTTGGAAAGATGGCGCCAAAGCTCCTCAAGCTGCGGAGGTGCTCAAGCTTACCGGGCCGGATCTTCTGAAAATGGGCCTGATTGATGAAGTAATCGCCGAACCTATGGGGGGAGCGCACCGGGATGTGCAGAAAACCGCCTCCAATGTTAAAGAAGCAATTTTAAGAAACCTGAAAGAACTAGAGCCGCTGGATAAAGAAGAGCTGCTTAAGCTTAGGTATAAGAAATTCAGGGCGATGGGTGTTACGGGATGATTGACCAAGAGCTTATTTTATTAGGCCTATTGCGTCAAAGCCCCACGCATGGTTACGAAATTAAAGTTAAAGTCCGCGAAATCCTTTCTTTGTTCGCCGGTGTCCAGTTAAAATCAATATATTACCCTTTAAGAATCCTGGAAAAGAAGGGCCTGCTTACTAAGCGTACGGTCAAAAAAGGCAAAAGGCCGCCGCGCCTTGTTTATTGTCTTACCCCCAAAGGAAAAGAACGTTTTGAATTATTGTTGAGCCGCAACCTGCTGGATTTTAAACGCCCGCAGTTTACGCTGGATCTTAGCCTGTATTTTTTAAGTTTCATGAAACCTGCTTTAGCCCGCCGCCGGCTGGAGAAGAGACTGGAGATTTTGGATAAAATATCTTCCGGTATAAAGGAGATGTTGAATTCCAAAGAAGTAAAGAATTCTTTGCCTCTTTTACGGATTATGGAACATAATCTTTGCCTGTTGCAGGCCGAATCTAAGTTTCTCCGCCTGTTGCTTAAAAAAATATAAATTAATTTTACGGAAAGAGTATTTTTCCGCAAAAAGAGGATTAATTTTCTTGACAAAAAAGGCCAAGTTTACTAAAATTATATAGTAAAATTTTACTATATTAGAAAAGTTAAAATAGGTTATCCGGAAAACACGCATGGTTTGGGAAAGCGAAACTGAAAATAAATTTAAGAACTTAATCTCTAAAATACCTGTTTTTCATCGGCACATTGCCGAATCAGTGGTTAGGCGCCAGGCTGAAGAGATCGCTGCTTTGCGTAACTCTTCAGGAGTCCAGGAGCAGGATGTGGTGGCTGCTTTTTTCTCAGATGTCCCTTCACCATTCTACAGCATGATGATCCGCTTGCTTGGGCAGAATGGGTTTGATTATAAAAAATACGGTTTCCCAAAAAACATTAAAAAATAATGCGTATCGCAGTAATCGGAGCCGGAGCCATCGGTTGTTTAGTCGCCGGCTATCTTAAGCAAAAAGGCGAAGAGGCAACTTTAGTCGGCCGCGGCCCCAGCGTTAAGGCGATTAATGAAAATGGTATTACGATTTCCGGGATAAGAGGAAATCTTTCCGTGCATGTAAGCATCGCCGAAACTTTAAATTATCTGCCGGAATTGGTAATTTTGACTACCAAAACACAAGATATCGATTCGGCGCTGGCCGACAGCACGCATTTAATCAAAAACTCTTTATTGCTGACTACGCAAAATGGCGTGCAGGCGGATAAGATCGCGGCAAAATACTTGCCGGTAGATAAAATTATTTCCAGCATTGTTATGTTTGGTGCCACGAACATTGAGCCGGGCAAAGTGGTGCACAATTTTGAAGGAAGCTGGATAATCGGCAGCCTGTTTAATTCCCGCCCTACGGAATCGCTGCTTTCTTTAAGCTTGGTTTTGGATAAAGCGTTTCCTGCGATTATCAGCCAGGATATGCAGGGAATGAAGTATTTGAAAATTTTTGTGAATGCCAATAACTGCCTGCCGGCGATCCTGGGCAAAAGCATGCAGGAGGTTTTTAGCGATTTAACCGTCAGCCGGATCAGCATTGCGATCTGGAAAGAAGCTTTTGAAGTTTTTGATAAAATCGGCATAGATTTAGTTTCTCTGCCCGGTTTTCCGGTGGAGAATATTACTAAATTTACTTCTATGCCTAGCGCGCATGCGGCTGAAATTTTTTCAAGCCTGATGAGGAACTTAAGCAAGGATCCTTTGTATGGATCGATACTGCAGAGTATTATGCGCGGTAAACTTTCTGAAATTGATTATATTAACGGTGAATTTGTGCGCCTGGGGCAGGAGCACAATTTACAGCTGCCTTTAAATAAAGTTTTGGTAGAGATGGTGCATGAGGTGGAAGCCAACCACAGATTTTTTAGTAAAGAAGAGTTGATTCAAAGAACCAAGGAGCTAGTTTAAAATGGATGAAGTAAAAACACCTTTTCCGCGTTTAAAGCTTACGGTTACCCAGGTGATGGGCGAATGTTACCACGGTTATAAGATTGGAGATGAGATTATCCTGGAGGATTTTACGCATGCGCCTAAACATTTTTGTTTAGGTTTAGCACACGCTCTTTTTCCGATTGTCTATGCTTTGAGCTTTGGGGCAAAATTCGGGTTTCGTGATAATCAACGTTCGCTATTAGTTACCTGTCCGGACGGCGGGAAGCTGGAATTTAAAGCCGAGATTCTGGATAAACAGGGCCGATTGGAAGTTATTCCGCGTGACCCTAATCATAAAGGCCCGAATCCTAAAAAGATGACCCTGGAAGTAGTGCAGTCTAAAGGCAAATGTGCTTTCGGGTATAAGGTTGGTGATAAATGGGAAACGCAGGGGCTAAAATGTATTCCAGGGTTTTGCGGTGCGGCGTTTCATACTGCTTTCCCGGCATTATTTGCTTTAAATTTTGGAGCTAAATTTTTCTTTATGCCTGATCCGGATTCTATCGATACGGTTACTTGTCCGGATGGCGGAAATATTGTTTTTAAAGTGACCAGACAACAGGAGAGCAAATAGTTATGGAAAAGCGCAGAGTAGTGGTCACCGGTATCGGAGTAATTTCGCCTAACGGCATCGGAAAGAAGAATGCCTGGGAAGGCTTTTCAACGGGTAAATCCGGAGTGCGCCTGGTCGATGGTTTTGATGTTTCTGTTTTTAATACGAAGATTGCCGCCGAAGTCAGGGATTTTGATCCTTTTAAATTAGGCTTAAGCCATGAAGAGGTGATGCGCATGGACCGTTATGTGCAATTTGGCGTAGCCGCCGGTAAAATGGCGGTAGAGGACAGTAAGTTAGATTTTTCTAAAGAAGACCCCCGGCGCATCGGGGTTTGTTTAGCTAATGCTATTTGCGGGACAAAGTATATGGAGGAAGAGTTTGCCTTGGTTACCGAAGACGGCAAGCAGCCGATTAATCCAGCGCTGGTGCGGGCGGACCTTTATGATGCGGCAATGTTTAATACTCCTTCCATTGAGCTTAGCGCGCGTTACGGTTTAAAAGGGAATTGCAATACAATTTCTACCGGCTGTACCGCCGGGACAGATTCACTGGGATTTGGCTTAGAGAGTATTCAAGACGGAGAAGAGGATGTGATGATTTGCGGAGCAGCGGAAGCCCCGCTTACTCCGATTACTTTCGGGGCTTTTGATGTAGTGAA
This sequence comes from Candidatus Omnitrophota bacterium, assembly GCA_028712375.1. GTDB lineage: Bacteria > Omnitrophota > Gorgyraeia > Gygaellales > Profunditerraquicolaceae > UBA6249. Next base: position 9,933 of record JAQTQG010000003.1, on the reverse strand, counting down.
TGTTTTGTCCGTGCATAATGATGAACCGCAAAAAGCATCGCGCCCGTTTGATAATAAACGCGATGGTTTTGTTTTGGGGGAAGGCGCCGGGATTTTAGTTTTAGAAGAATTAAATCACGCTTTAAAACGCAATGCCCCGATTTATTGTGAGATTATCGGTTTTGGCACCAGCTGCAATGCTTTTCATATGACGGATTTACCCAGCGACGGCCGAGCAATGGAAACTTGTATTGGCCTGGCGCTAAAAGATGCCGATGTTAAGCCTGCGGATATTGATTATATCAATGCTCATGGTTCAAGTACGCGCATGAATGATATTTTTGAAAGCACTGCTTATAAGGCGATTTTCGGGGATTATGCGTATAAGCTGCCGATTAGTTCGCTTAAATCCATGATTGGGCATCCACTGGCTGCGGCTAATGCGGTAGAGATGACGATTGTTTCGATGATTTTTGAGAAAAATATCCTGCCTCCCACGATCAATCAGGAGGAGAAGGATCCGCAGTGCGATCTGTATTATATTCCAAATCAGGCAATTCAAAAAAAGGTAAATATGATAATGAAAACCTCGAGCGGTTTTTCCGGGATACATTCTTCGCTTATTTTTAAAAGGTATGGTGGTTAAATGCAAAAAATAGCTATTACTGGAATCGGAGTAGTCAGCCCTTCAGGAATTGGCAAGCGCCAATTTTGGGCCAATATTAAAAGCGGCCGCTCATTTATTAAAGAGATTACGCGTTTTGACGCCAGCCTTTACCCTTCGCGTATTGCCGGCCAGATTGATGACTTGGAGAAATATAGCCATATATCCGAAAGATTGTTGAAGAAGATTGATGCCTTTTCACACATGGCGCTGGTAGCGGCAGAAATGGCTTTGCAGGATGCCGGGATCGATATTAAAAATGAAGACCCTAACCTGGTGGGGATTTTTCTGGGTAATGCTATCGGCGGCTGGCTTTATGCGGAAACAGAATTAAGAGATTTATATCTGGAGGGCCGCGAAGGTGTTTCTCCTTATATGGCGAGTGCCTGGTTCCCGGCGGCTCCGCAAGGGCAGGTTTCAATTTATTATGGGATCAAGGGTTTTAGTAAAACGGTAGTCAGCGACCGGGCCAGCTCCTCGATGGCGTTGGGTTATGCCCGGAAAGTTTTGGCGAAAAATAAGCTGAATATGATCTTGGGCGGCGGGATGGAAGCGCCGGTTTCCCCATATGCTTTATTATGTTGCAATACATATGGCACATTATCCAAGAATAATAAGGACCCGCAGGCAGCGTATCGGCCGTTTGATCAGAACCGCAGCGGTTTTGTCATTGGCGAAGGCGCAGGAATTGTGGTAATGGAAAGCATTAAACGTGCCCAGGGGCGCGGCGCAAATATCTTAGGATTAATCAGCGGATACGGCACCACTTGCGATGGAGTGGATAGGATTAATTGCGCCGGCGACGGTAAAGAGCTGGCAAGGGCGGTTAAGCTGGCCCTTGATGATGCTAAAGCTGCGCCTGAAGAAATCGGTTATATCAGTTTAGACGGCCTGGCCGTTGAGCTGTGGGATAATTCCGAGATTAAAGCTTTGGAACTGGTGTTTGGGAATAATTTAAAGCAAATCCCGGTAAGCTGCCCGAAATCTATGTTTGGTAACTTGTTGGGGGCATCCGGGGCGCTGGATATGATTATTGCTTTATTGGCGATGGAGCATAATTTAGTCCCGCCGACATTAAATTTAGATAAGCCCGCGCAAAACAGCTTAAATTATGTAGCCAGGGAAGCTCAAGAGCATAAAATAAACAAGGCTTTAATTATTTCACGCGGAAGAGGCGGGATTAATTCCGTGTTGGTGGTAGAGAAAGCATAAACGGAGGAATGAAATGAAAATATTATTTGTGATGCCTAAAGTCGGCGCCTGGGCCACGCATGGAATCCATCGTTCTCCAAATCAGCTCTACGCGCATTGGGCAGCTTACATTAGGGAAAGAGGGTATGCCGATGTAGCCGTGATCGATGGCAAGGCCGATCAGATACCGATGGAACAATTAATTGAACAGGTTAAAACCAAGGCTCCGGATATTGTGGTGATGGGTGAGCAGCTGCATGGTTACGGCGGATATGGTGTCTTGCGCCATTTTAAAGATGCCGCGGTAGGGATTAAAAAAGCCCTCCCCAGAACTAAAATAATCCTGGGTGGGTTATGGTATTCGGCGATGCCTGTGCCGACTTTGGAGGAAAATCCGGCAGTGGATTTTGTGGTCATGGGCGAAGAGGAATCTTTCGGGGATTTAATTGAAGCAATTGATAAAAATAAGCCGCTTAAAGATGTCGGCGGAGTAACCAGCCGGATTGATGGGGCAATTGTGATGGGGCCGCACAAGCCTTTAATGGAAGATTTGGACAAACTTCCTTTACCGGCGTATGATTTGTTCCCGATGGATAAATATGTCGGGCATACTTACTGGAAACCATTTGTGGATATGGTTACTTCCCGCGGTTGCCCTTCAGCCTGTACTTTTTGCTATGAATGGGACCAGTTTGACCCGCGTTCACCTTCGGATTTCTTGAAATGGCGCGCTAAGTCCCCGGAAAGAGTAATGGAAGAGTTGAATCTTTTGCATAGAAAGTATGGAGTTAAGGTGGTGGTTATCCAGGATGACAATTTTAATGTTGATCCTAAAAGGGTGCAGAAGTTTTGTGAGTTGAAAAAAGCGTCGAATAACCCGATTAAGTGGGTATCTTTAGGCCGGGCGATTGATTGGGTAAATTGTGAATCTATCCTGCCGATGATGAAGGAGCAGGGTTTATTCATGGGCGTTTTCGGTATTGAAGTAACTACGCAGTCAGAGTTGAAGAAAATCGCTAAAGGCATAACAATCGATCAGATTAAGCAAACGATCGAGATGTTCCGCCGCAATGATATTGCGATTGTCGCCGATATTATGATGGGTTTTGATTATGATACCGAAGAAATTGTAAAACAGCGTTTTGAATTTACCGATCAGGTGGATCCGGATGTTTTATGGGTGGGCTATGTAACACCTGCCCCGAACTCTCCGATGTGGAGGATTGCTTTAAAGAAGAACTGGATTGATCCGAAAAAAGTGGATTTCAGCCAGTGGGATTTCTTGCATCCGGTTATTCCTACTGATCATTTGTCGACTGAAGATTTGGGCCGGCTGGGTTCCTGGTGTATGCGGGAATTTTTCTCCAAACCCGGCAGGATTAACAGGATCATGGAAAGCAACTTTGATCCGTTAGCTAAGCTTTGCTTTAAGGATGTTATGGATGGGATAGGCAAATGGGAAGCCGCCGCCACTAAAGGGGAAGTGCAAATATAGTATTTACGGGTTTTGTTTTGGGGTTTATCGCATGGGGCACCCCGCGCCAATTGGAATTGCGCGAGTGTCCGCCAGGTGGCGGAAAAACACCCAAGCCGCCCGTAAATATTAATAAAGTTGGAGGGTGATAGATGGATACAAAATCTAAAGTTAAAGATGTTTTGGCGAATCTACTCAAAGTAAAAAACGAGGAATTGAAAGACGAAGTAACTTTAATTAATAGTATCGGCGTAGATTCTACGGAGATGGTGGAGTCGGTGATTGCCTTGGAGAAAGCCTTTGGGGTTAAGCTTAGCCCGAAAGAAATTACCAAGAATTCAACTATAAACGATATTGTAAATAATATCGAACCTAAATTAGCTAAATGAGAATAGTTGATTTAAGTTTGCCTATTGATGAAACCGCCTTTGAAGTGCATAAGGTGGCTATTGAACGGGTAACCCATAAAGCCGGGGTAGAAAAATTCAACCGGGTGATTATGGGCAAAACTCTTTTAGGCAAGATTAAATACGCCTTGGGGCAGCGGATTATTAAGAAAGAAGAGTTACCGGAGGAAGAATTTTTGTCCCTGGAGATTGTACATGCGCCGGTGCATATCGGTACCCACCTGGATTATTCTTTTCACTACGGTTCCAAATCTGAAGGACGGCCGGCTAAAACCGCCGATGAAATTCCACTGGAATATTGTTATCAGCCCGGAGTAAAACTGGATTTTCGTTATAAAAAACCAAACGAAGTAATCCGGGAACAAGATATCCGGGAAGCCTTAAAAAAAATAAACTATCAGCTTAAACCTTTAGATATTGTTTTGTTGCATACCGGCGCGGATAAGCTATACGGGCAAGCAAAGTATTTTGCGGATTATCCCGGGGTTGATCCGTCCGCGATTAAATATCTTTTAGATCAGGGCATTAAAATATTCGGAGTAGACACGATGGGGATTGACCGGCCATACCGGTTTATGCTTGGCGAGTTTATGAAGACCAGGGATCCCAGGACATTTTACCCGGCGCATTTTTACGGCCGGCAAAAAGAATTTATTCATATTGAGCGGTTGACGAACTTGGAGAGCTTGCCGGATGTTGGATTTAAGATCCTTTGTTTTCCGATACGCATAAAAAATACTGGCGCAGCCTGGGCCAGGGTGGTTGCTCTTTTAGAATAATAATATTACGGTCTGACTGGGGTATTTTTTTGCGCTGACGCGCTGCAAAAACACCCCAGTCATCCCGCATAAGTATAAATCTAAAAGAGCAAGAAAATAATAGGGGGGAGAAAATGGGTCATACATGTAATTCAATAATTATTAACGCACCCTACGATTTGGTTTTTGATATTTCTAATGATATTCCCCGTTGGACGGAGTTGTTCGGCACGGAATATAAAAAAGCGGAACTGCTGAAAAAAGAAGCTAACAAAATTACCTTCCGCCTGACCGATGAAGACGATAAGTCCTGGCAATCCTGGAGGCTGCTGTTTAAAGATAAATATTTTACTTATTCCCAAAGAGAAGATCCATTATTTCCCTTTGAGTATATGAAGATTATCTGGTTATATACTCCTAAAGCCGAAGGGGTCGAGTTAACCTGGATTCAGCATTTTCACATGGACGCAAAAGCTAAATTTAATGACCAGCAGGTGGAAGGGTTCATTAACGAAGGCTCGCAGCATAACCTGAAAATTTTTAAAGAAATTATTGAAAAAGAAGCCTCCAAGTGAGTCGCGCACCTTCTTATATTTTAGTTTTAAGGTAAATGGTTTAAATGGTGAATAAAACAGAAGGTGCGGGATGAGCACAGTTACTTTTATTATCCTTTGTTTAGAAGGAGCGGTTTTATCCTTTAATGTCGCTGCCTGCGCAGCTTTAGTTCCCTCGATTGCCGCGGAGTTTGCTCTTTCTCAGTTTGTGGCCGGTAAAATCATTTGGTTATATATGCTTCCCTATGGCCTGGCAGCCTTGCTTTATGGGCCGCTGGTGCGCGCTTTTGATGCGCGTAAAGTGGAATTAACCTGCGTATTTTTATTCTCGCTGGCTAATCTTTTAGCCGGTTTAGCGGTGAATATTAAAATGCTTTTTGTGGGCAGGTTTTTAATGGGGATTTTTGGGGCTTCAGTAATTCCTTTGGGTTTAATCCTGATTGCCAGGCATATCGCGCAGGATAAGCGCGGAGCTTATGTCGGGATATTCTTTGGCGCAACTTTTGTTGCTTCTTTATTGGGTTTATTTTTAAGCGGGTTAATCCCCTGGCGCCTGATTTTTATCATTCCGGCCGTCGCCGGGTTGTGCTTGTGGGTTTTAATGTATTTTAAACTGCCGGCTTTTCAGGAAGATTTAAGCCGGTTTCGTTTTGGGTATTGGCAGGCTTTTAAAGACAGAAAAGTAATCCGGATTTTTATTTATATTTTTTTAGTCAGCTTAATTTATCACGCGGTGCAGCAGTGGTTGGGGGTATATTTTTCCACACAGCTCTTTTTAAATCAGTTTACGATCAGCATGCTGATTACTTTAACCAGTTTAAGCGGGATATTCGGGGAATTTATCGGCGGCGGGCTGGCGGATAAGGTTGGGAGGCAGAGAGTAACCTGCCTGGGTATTTTGGGCATGATTATTTGTATTTTTTTGCTTTTGTTAAAGTTGCCGCTAGCTATGCTTGGTTTGGTGATGGTTTTTTGGGGCTTAAGTTGGACATTTAATCATGTGGGTTTAGCCACGATGCTCACAGATTTGCCGGCGGAATTGTTAAATGAGGCGGCCAGCTTAAACAGCGGAGTGCGTTTTATTTCCGGCGGCCTGGGCGTAAGTTTGGGCGGCCTGATAATGCAGAGAAGTTTTACTTTAGGATTTTTAGTTTTTGGCAGCGGGTTATTAGTTTTGTTATTATTTAGTGGTTTGATTAGTAAGAAGAATATAGGAGGGGTATGATGAGCGTGGAATTAAAAGGGAAAACAGCAATTGTTACCGGCGCCAGCCGCGGTATTGGCAAAGCGCTGGCTTGCACTGCCGCCAGTTTAGGTATTAATGTAGTAATCGGCGCCCGCGGGCAGGGGCCTTTAGAGGAAACGGCTAAAGAAATTGCCGCTAAATTTAAAGTTCAGGTTTTACCGGTAGCTTGTGATGTGACTAAGTTGGAAGATTTGGAGAAACTGGTCAACAGCGCTAAAGAGAAATTCGGCAAGATCGATATTTTGATTAATAACGCCGGGGTATCCAGCCAGTATCCTTTTCAGGAACAGCCGATTGAAGATTTTGAGCGCCTGGCGCATACCAATTATTTAGGTTATGTCCGGCTTATTCGCTTAGTGATTAACGATATGATTAAGAATAAGAGTGGGGCGATTATTAACATGGTTTCTGGTTCAACCCTTTGTGATCCGCTGCCCCGGAACTTTATTGTTTATAGCTCATTAAAAGTTGGCTTGCGGGCATTTTCTAAAGGATTATTCTGGGAATTACGCGACCATGGGATCAAAGTTACTTCCATACTGCCCGGAGTAACCGACACGGATTTAACCGGTAAACTGCAGGAGATTACCAATGATTCGTCGCGTTTAATGACTACTGAGGCTATTGAGAACGCTGTGCGTTTTGCGCTGACTCAACCGGCCAATGTTTGCCCTTTGGAGATCGCGGTAATTAATCAAACCACGCCCTGGACTGCTCCGGTTATACCGTTTAAGCAGCAGCATCCGGGTAAATAACGGGAGAAGAAAATGAAGAAAGCATTTTTTCTAGTTGTAGTATTGATTTTACTGGCTGCGGGAAATTGTTTAGCTGAAGGGGATAATTTGCTGCTTGATGATTTTGAGGTTACCGTGACCAGCGGGCTGGATGGCACTGTGGATTCCGGAGCAGGCAATGGTTCCAGTGTTCAGGTGAGCGCTGCTACGGATATTAAAAATAGCGGTAATCAGGCGTTAAAAGTAGTTTATGATGCGGTCAGCGGCGGGTATATTTATGTTGCCCGCGGATCAGGCTTGGATGCCAAGAATGCTAATTGGAAGATTAAGCCCAGTGATATAAAATGGGAAGATTACAGCGCGATTTCTTTTTATGTTTACGGAACCAATTCTAAAGCCAAGATTGCCTTTGATGTTAAGGATAGCGGAGGCGAGATCTGGCGTTTTGTAACTGAGGATGATTTTACCGGCTGGAAAAGAGTAATTGTTACTTTTGATAAATTGATGGTGCGCGATGATTGGCAGCCGCAGGATGCGGATAAAAACGGGGTATTGGATTTTCCGATCAAGATTTTTCAGTTTGAACCGCTTCCCGGTTCAAAAGGCACGCTTTATTTTGATACGGTAGAATTGGTGAAGAAATAATTTTAGCTTTGCCAGAACAATCCGGCAGGCGTTTCTTACACAGGGGGTGAGTATGGATAACCAGGATGTGCGGAATCTGAAAAAACGTTATTTGCTTTGGTTGTATAAAACTACTAAAGAAGCGTTTGATAAGTTTGAGCGTAAATTTACCCAGATTGATATCGATAAAGATATTTTGCAGGAGATGGAAAATACGCTTTTAGGTTCCTATTTGCCCCATGAAAAAGCAGAGCTGGAGAAGATGGTGAATAAATTCCAGGAATATATTGCGGCTAAGGAAAAAACCTGCCTGGAGTTAAAATACCAGGGGGTAAGGACTAACCCGGAATTTATTTTTCTGGATGTTAAGCTGAATGCGATTGAGAAGTTAATTAATAAAGAGCTTGGCCGCCGGGCACTGGCGGAGATCAAGGCCCTTTATGAGGAAGAGATGACTAAACGGATTTTAAAGAGCACGGATCATTAATGCTTATTGACGCGCACAGCCATTGGCTGCCAGAAGAAATAATCTCTAACTCCCACTTTTTTCATAAAGGCTGGGGGGATATTGAGGCGCAACTTAAGATGATGGATGCCGCCGGGATTGATGCGGCAGTGTTAAGTTATCCGACCACGGATGCGCATTTAAAGATCGGCAGTATCTCTCAAGTAGCGCATACCTATAATGATAATATTGCCCAGATTTTAAAGGCCTATCCCAAAAGGTTTATTGGCGCGGCAATCCTACCGCTGGATAATTCTATTGATATAACCGAGGAATTAAAGCGGGCAACCGAGGATCTGGGTTTTAAGGCGGTTTCCCTGGCCTCCAGCTATAACGGGATTTATCTGGATGACCGGATGTTTGTGCCGGTGTATAAGCTGGCGCAGGAAAAGAACCTGCCGATCTTTGTGCATTCGCAGATTGTTAACCCCATTGGTTATGAGCGGGTGAAGGATCCTTTGCTTACTCCGGTGATTGAGTATGTGTTTGATACGACGATTTCAGCGGGCAAGCTTTTAATGTCGGATGTCTTTAGGCAATATCCGAGAGTGAAATTTGTGTTTGCTTATTTTGGCGGGGCGATCTGTTATTTAAAGCAGCGCTTTGATGCGACCTATCAGATGCTGCGGGGAATGAACTTTGTTAAAGACCTGCAAGGCCTGCCGTCGGATTATTTTAAGAATATTTATGTGGATACTAGTGGCGATGCCACGCGCGCTAACTTTTTATTAAGTTTGGATTTAATGGGGCCCAAGCGCATTCTTTGGGGCAGCGATTGGCCGGCAAAGCAGGATGTCGCCGCCGGGATTAAGGCGGTTAATGATTTAGATTTGACCCAGGAGGAGAAGGAGAATATTCTGGGTGGGAATTTAGCAAAGTTATTTGCTCTTTAATTATTTAGCGCTTACTGTCTTGCCTGTGATTTCTCGGGAACGCTCGGCGCGCCCCAGCGTGTCGCGCCTTCGCTCGGGTCGGCTGCGTCGCTCTTTCGCCTTCGGCGAAAACCATGCCCGCTCCTTGCCTTTACGTCCCTCGAAATCCCAGCCAAGCCAGTTTTTAAAATGAGCAAATAACTTAATGGGGGGGTGGAGGCGGGGATTTTAGAAGGAGGGTGTATGAGAAGAGCCATGGCAATGGTGCTTGTTATTTCAATTGTTCTTTTACAATCAGGATGTTCGGCTTTTCGTTCTGGGACACAAAGAGTAAGCGTAGTTGCTTCAGAGCCTGATGCTAAGATATATGTTAATGGTGCTTATTCCGGGGCAGGAACAGCAATGACCAGGGTTCCACGTAATGAAAGTCTGTCAGTTATGGCCACCAAAGATGGTTATTTGCCAGCAACAAGGCAAATAGGTACAAAGATGAGTTTTACCGGAGTCCTCGATATCATTGGGGGGTGTATTATTTTAGTCCCATTCTTCGGACTTTTGTTTCCCGGGGCTCATGAGCTCGACCAGACTAATATTAGTATAGCTTTAGATAAAGATACTAAACCCGCAACAAAATAGGTTCAAGAAACCCTTGATCTAGCGGGTGGCGAGGCTTGGACTCGAGAAGTATTTGAAATAATAGATTTCCGGCTCTTGCTGGAGGCGCATTAGAAATTTTTCGGCAATTCCGGAGCTTTGAGAAGTGTGCAAGGAATTACGACGAGCGGAGGGCCGGTTAGCGGCGTAAGGAATCCCGGGAGCGAGTCGTAAGCCGCAGCACACGGCGAAAAATTTCAGCGCCGGAAGCAAAAGACGGAAATAAAGATTATGATGAAATTTTTAAATTTGATTATCGGTGGAGCGGTGG
>JAQTQG010000025.1 GCA_028712375.1 Candidatus Omnitrophota bacterium | reverse complement strand
CCAGGACTGCCGGATCAAGACCGATCTTTTTGGAAAATAGCGGCAAGAATACTCCTGTGGCGATTGCCAATAGAGCGATAAGAAGCATGGTTATGCCAACTACCGCGGATAAAAGAAAGTCTTTTTGTAGCAAGAAAGCCCTGCCGAAAGCAACCGCCCCCACGATTAAGCCCATAAAAAACGCAGTTTTAAATTCCAGGCGGATGACCCGTAATATATTTTTCATGTTTACATCTCCGGTCGCCAAGCCCCTAATAATCGTAATTGATGTTTGTGCTCCGGCGTTTCCTCCGGTGTCCAGCAGCATCGGGATAAAAAAAGTTAATGCCACTACAGAGCTAAGCGTAGCTTCGAAGTTTTTTAATACTGTGCCAGTTAAAAAATCAAAAATCAGCAGCAGGATCAGCCATCCGGACCTTCTTTTAATTAAATCCATGGTTGTGGCTTTGGAATAACTGATTATCTGTCCGCCCTCCGGGCTCATTTTTCCAATCTCATAAAATTCTTTTGTGGCTTCTTTTTCTATTCTTTCAACAATATCATCAACCGTAATTATTCCGATCAAGACATTTTCTTTATCCACTACCGGAGCGTCGAAAAGATCATACTTTTTAAACAACAAGGATACAGCATTAGCTTCTGTTTCAACATTAACCTTGATGAGTTCCGCCCGGACCATAATTTCCCTTACTGCTATGTCAGGCGGAGCCTTAAGTAGTTCTTGCAGAGGAATTACTCCTAAAAGTTTGTGATTTTCATCAGTTACAAAAAGAGAATAGATATTCTCTTTATAATCGGTACGCAGGCTTCCCTGTACATGCAGGATTGCTTGTTTAGCAGTCATCTCTTTTTTTAGTTCTACAAATTCCGTATTCATTAAACTGCCGGCGGTACCTTCTTTGAAATCGAGCAGTTCCCTGATGTTACGGGCGTGTTCCTTGCCTGCCAGCAGAATAAGTTTACGGGAAATCTTTTTAGGTAATTCTTTAAAAAGGTCGGCGCGCTCGTCAGGAGCCATATCGTTAATAATTTGGGTCATTTCCTGGTTATCAAGATTGTTAATGATATGGTTTTGTTCGCTAAAAGGAAGGTTTTCAAAAAGTTCAACGGATTTTTTTGTGCCGAGCAGCTTAAAAATGACAATCTTCATGTTGGGCTCTAAGCCTGACCAGCCTTCAGCCAGATCCATAGAGTTGATTGTTTTGGCAAGATTTTTTATACCGATAAAATCTTTTTTTACCAGGAGTTCTTTAATTTCCGGAAGAAATAAAGAAAAAACACTTAGGGGTTTACGGTTACTGTTTTTCATGAGGGTTTTCTTCTTGGATATAAAATTTAGCTTTGGGAAATTTTCGAATTAACGCATTCTTCCTGTCTTTACCTAAAACTAAAATAGCTGTAGATAAAGCATCAGCTTCTAACCCGGTATCGCAGACAACTGTGGCTGAAGCAATACTGGAATCTACGGGGTATCCGGTTTTAGGGTTTAAAATATGGCAATAGCGTTTCTGGCCTTTAAAAAAGAACTGCTCATAATTGCCGCTAGTAGATGCAGATTTATTCTTTAGCCTTAAAGTTCCTTCAACCTTATACTTTATTCCTCTAATAGCGATTCTCCAGCTTTGGCCGAAGTTATCGCCTAAAGCATAAATTTGGCCGCCAGCGTTGATTAAGCAGTTGTCAATCTTGTGTTCTTTTAGTTTTTTTACCGCGCAATCTAAAGCATAACCCTTAGCGATTGCTCCCAGGTCGATTTTCATCCCCGGAATTTTGAATTCTACCACATTGTCTTTTTCATGTAAAATAATTTTATCGTTTCCCACTAAGTTTAAAACCGATTCAATTTCTTTATCGCTGGGTATATGGTATTTTTGATTGGTGAATCCCCAAAGGTCAATTAAGGGGGCAACGGTAATATCAAAAGCTCCGAAGGTTTGAGAATAAAATTCTAAAGATTGTTTTATGATATAAAAAGTTTCCGGGCTTACTTTTAGTTTTCCTAAGCGATTAAGCTGGAAAACTTCGCTGGTTTGGATATATTTACTAAGCAGTTGTTCGATACGGCTGGCTTCTGAAAAAACAATTTCTGCTGCCTGTTTGTCTGCGGAGGACACCTGCCAAAAAGTGCCCATCAAAAGCCGGTTATCGGAAAAAAGTTGTTTTGTTTGTTGTGAATGTTTTAGGGGTTTAGACTGTGTAAAATAATAGATTAAAGTTAGCGACCATCCGGTTATTAGAAAAACAACTAGGATTTTGCGTGTTTTTGGGCTAAAAGCCATTTTATACCTGTATTATACTGATTGAAGGTAACTGGATTCTATGGTTTTGACTAAGTCCAGGAGAAATTTATTGGTTGGTACGTCAATGCCCAATTCTTGCCCTAATCGCACAATTACGCCGTTAATAAAGTCAATCTCTGTTCGTTTTTTTCTTAATATATCCTGAAGCATTGAAGAAAGATTGTTTTGTGTCCCTTCGCAAACCGCCTCAACTTTTGCTAATGGATCATCAAAAATTAATTTTATGCGTTTTCTTTTGGCAATTCGTGCAGCTTCAGTGACTGCGGATCTCAAAATCCTACGGGTACCCTCATGCTCAATGAGCCTTCCGTTAGATAAGCGGGTAATCGCTGATAGCGCGTTGATTCCGACATTGATGATTAATTTTGACCAAAGCAGGCTTTTTATATCGCGCGACATTTTACAATCAAAGCCTACTTTATTAAAAACTTCACGGATTGCGCGCATCTGGACCGGGGTTTTTCCGTCAATCGCTCCGATAATAGTTTCACCGCGGCCGGCATGGCGGATTTTACCGGTGTCAATTAAAGTGGCGCCTTCGGAAGTTACTCCGGCAATTACCCTTTCTTCGCCGGCTATTTCGGAAATAATTTCAACATTACCAATACCATTTTGCAAGGTTAAGATTTTAGTATCTGGATTTAGAAGCGGTTTAATTTCTTCAGCTGTGAGTTTAGTATTAAAGGATTTAACGCAAATAAGTATTAGATCTGCTTGTCCAATCTCTTGTGGGTTAGAGGTAGTTTTTGTTTTTATCTGCCAAGTTCCGCTTTCTCCTTCTAGGGATATTCCGCTTTCTTTAATTTTAGCGGCGCGCTCGTTATTTTTATCCAGAAGCCAAACTTCTTCTTTTGATTTTGACAGGAATGCGGCAAAAAGGCATCCCATAGCTCCCGGGCCGACAATTACAATTTTCATTTATCCTCCTGGCCTATCTAGGCGACACCGCGTAATTCCAATTAGCGCGGGGTACCTTGCACCTGTTATAACGTAATACCTTTTAGCGTTGGGTATCCGGTCTGCCTTATACCATTAAAATATTGTTAAACAGGAACCTCTAATTTATTCATTAATTTTTGTGATTTTAGTTCACGTCCAAGGTGAAAATTTAAAAAAGCATTTAAGATCAAATCCAGTTCTTTCTTTATTTGGGGGTTCATCCCTAAGCTTAAAGAATTGGTAAAGCTATTTTTTTCAATATGCAAAACAGTGGCGATGGTCCCCCGGAATATTGCGCGGCTGCTGGGGTCTTTAGGCATACAATGCGGGCAAAGCAGCCCGCCCAGAGAAAGGCTGAATTTGGACTGTCCCATAATTTTATCCAAGCAGCTTACGCAGGAATCAAAATGCGGTTTAAATCCGGAAAGATTAAGCATTTTAATTTTAAATATTGTAGCGATCTTTTCCGGGTTATAATTAGTCTCCAATTCTTTTAGGCTGGATAATGCCAGGTTGAAGATTTCCTCATTTTTATCTTCTAGCTGCATAACAGAATTGATCATTTCCATCATGAAACTGGCAGCTGTTGCCCGTTCGATATTTTGTCTTGCCCGGGTAAAATTATCTGTTTTATCTGCCTGGCTTACCAAATGAATATGGGAATGTGTTTTTCTATAAAAAATGATTTCATTTAGCGAAAACGGTTCTAAATTGGAAGCGAATTTCTTTGGATCAGTGCGGATGCCTTTTAGTATTCCGCAAATTTTACCAAATTCTTTGGTATAGAAATCCACAATCAGGGAAGTTTCGCGCAAGTCTCTTTTATTCAGGACTAATCCCTGGGCTCGGTCAATTGACATATCGGCTTTCTTTTTTACGCATTATCTTTATTTGGGTATTTGAGCGGTCGTTAAATCCTAAAATATGCAATAGGCCATGGGCAACATAAAGTGATAATTCGTAATCTGGTGTAGTTTTTAAGCGGCGCGCTTGCTGTAAAGCAGTTTGCGCAGAAACAATAATATCAGCTAAAAGAGTATTTTTTTCTTTTTTACGGCTAAGATTAAAAGCCAAGACATCTGTCGAAGCTTTGGTTTTATGGAATTTATTATTAAATTTCTTGATTCGGGCATTATCTACGAAACAAACATTAATCCATCCGGTTTTTTTTACATTTTCACCTTTGAGGACTTTTAGGATTATTGCTTTTATTTTTTTAGCGGGTATAGGGACAGTTTTTTGTAGGTTCAGAAACGTTATTTTCATCCTGCGCCTTCCGGGTATTCCATCAATGAGATTATCCGGCTTGGAAAATAAAAAATAAAGATATGCGATTCATCTTTGTTTTTTATGCATAACTTACCCGGCTGTGATATATACCGCTGAGTATTTTAGTAAAGATGCTGGATATTTTTTCGATATCTTTCAGGGTAAGTTCGCATTCATCAAGCTGGCCGTCAATAAATTTATTATTAATTACTTTATGTACCGTTTCTTCAATTGTATCAGGCGTAGGGTCTTTTAAGCTGCGCGTAGCAGCTTCTACAGAATCAGCTAATAATACTATAGCGGCTTCTTTAGTGTTGGGTTTGGGGCCGGGATAACGAAAGCCTTCCTCAGACACCTCTTGGTCTTCTTCTTTGCCTTCTAGCGCCCGGCGGTAAAAATAATAAACTAAACTGCTCCCATGGTGTTGTTGGATAAAATCCCAGAGTATCGGGCTTAGAGAATATTTTTTAGCTAAATCCAAGCCTTCTTTGATATGGTTCATAATAATCAGCTTGCTCATGGTTGGAGTAAGTTCATCATGAACATTTTTTTTAATATCTTGGTTTTCGATAAAATATTCCGGTTTTTGCAGCTTGCCGATATCATGATAATATGCGCCTACTCTGGCTAAAAGGCCATTAGCTCCTACCGCTTGGCAGGCGGAATCCGAAAGATTGCCAACTACCAGGCTGTGGTGGTAAGTGCCAGGAGCCTCTAGAACCATTCTTTGTAAAATCGGATGATTAAAATCTGCTAATTCAAGTAAACTGATATTGGTTACTGTCTGCAGGATATATTCAAAGAAAGGCAGAATTCCCAGGGTAATTATTCCGGAAAGTAATCCATTAATTAAAATTATTAAGTATCTTTGCGGGTGATTAATCCAAAGATGTTCCAGGAGTATCAAGCCGGCTAGTTGCATGATTCCGGCAATCACCCCAGCCTGAATAACTTGGGCGCGTTTACGGGTTTTATTTACTAGTAGTATAACACAGGCACAGGCGGTCATAAAAATGAACCATGCTTTAAATGGTTCGGGGGACAAAGATGCCAGGGAAACAGAGGTTGCTAATGATAAAAAATAGGCAACCTCTAAATTATTAAACAGTAACACGCTAAGCATGGGAATAATGGCAATGGGGATGAAATAAAAAGATAATCCCTGCTTGATTAAATAGTAGCCCAGGCAGAATGAAATCAAGAACAGGAAACTTAAAGATAGCAGCCGGGTATTCTTATTTTTAGTAAATTTTCTGTAAAAACATATGTAGAGCAGGATTAAGAAAAATGGAATAGCCGGGTTAACATGGATCATCTGGCTGAAAGAAAACATAAATATACATATACCGGCCGGAAGAAGTTTGGTTTTGTTAAGTAGTTTTTTCATATGCTTGGATTATTCTTTGTACAAGTGAATGCCTGACAACATCAGAACCGCTAAAGTAAATGAATTTAATTCCTTCTATTTCCTTAAGGATATCTTGCGCTTGAAGCAGCCCGATAGGCTTGGCTCCGGGCAAATCACTTTGAGTCATATCTCCGGTAATTACGGCCTTAGAATCAAACCCCAGCCGGGTTAAAAACATTTTCATTTGTTCGGCAGTACAGTTTTGCGCCTCATCTAAAACAATAAAAGCATCGTTTAATGTCCTGCCTCTCATGTAGGCAAGAGGGGCGACTTCGATTATTCCGGTTTCGATATAATTCTCAATGCGTCCGGCTTCCATCATATCATATAGAGCATCGTAAAGCGGCCTTAGGTATGGCGAGATTTTAGCATGTAAATCCCCGGGAAGAAATCCTAAAGATTCCCCTGCTTCAATTGCCGGACGGGTTAAGATAATGCGGCGAACCTCTTGTTTTTTTAACGCTTCCACCGCGCAGGCCATCGCTAAATAAGTTTTACCGGTTCCGGCTGGCCCGATGCCAAAAACAATATCATGTTTTTGAATAGCGTCAACGTACTCACGCTGGCCGTTGGTTTTAGGGCCGATCTGTTTTCCTGCGCAAGAACGTATAATTCCTGTATCTAACTGTTCTAATTGCACCCCTTTTCTTTTTTTTAAATTTGAAATCAGGTAAGCCAGGTCGGTTTGGCCGATCTCAGGAGTGCCTGAGCGTAAACCTGCCAGCAGGTATTCCACAAGCTGACCTGCCTTTTTAGTATTAGCGGTAGTGCCGCTTATTTTTAAGTGTTCACCGCGCAAGGTCAATTTTACCTTAAATTCTTTTTCAATACTTTTAAGGTTAATGTCTTGAGCTCCAAAAAGCCCCTGCGTTTCTTTTTGTGATTCAAAGCGGATTATTTTATCCATATCAGATTAAGGATATATCGCCTCAATTTTATGGGCGCCCGTTTTATTTAAGATTTTCTTGCGGTTCTGCCATTCTTTGGTTCTCCGCGGTTATTTTGGAACCGGATGGAATATTTAAAGTTTGTCCGGGGTAAAGCTTATCCGGACCGCGTAAAGTATCTTTGTTGGCTTCATAAATTTTCATCCATTTTTTCGTGGTTCCGTAGAATTTTTTAGATATTTTTTGTAAAGTGTCATTTTTAGCTACAGTGTATTTTTCGTAGCTTAAGTTCGCTTCCTCCTGTGTTTCCGGCTGTGTTTCCTGAATCATTCTGGGCGCATTTGTTTCATCGGTAGCCAGTGGAGTAAAAGCCGGGCAACTGGTTTTAGTTTTATTGCTCGGCCCAAGTTCGATTTCAAAAACTCTAGTGGTGCGGGTAGTTCTTCTTTCTTTAGGTTCCGGTGCCTGGCCCATGATATAGCCGCGGTTACCTGAACTTTGCGAAAGTTCCTGGTCTACCCGGTCGCGTGTTAAATTATAGGTTCTGGCTACGCAGCCGGATAATGCTAAGGTTGATGTTAATACGCAAATTCCTGCTAGTTTAAAGCTGTTCATTTTACTTCCCTCCCTTTCTTGCGGTTAAACCTAATTCTTTTAATTGTTTATCTTCAACATCTGAAGGCGCACTGGTTAGCGGGCAGAATGCATTTGAGTTTTTAGGAAAAGTAATTACTTCGCGGATACTGGATTCTCCGGCAAGTATCGCTAATAATCTGTCCATTCCAAAAGCTACCCCTCCATGCGGCGGTGCACCGAATTGAAAAGCTTCTAAAAGAAAACCGAAACGTTTTTCAATCTCTTCTTTTTGCAGGCCGATAATATCAAAGATCTTTTCCTGAAGTTCCTGGCGGTGTATCCTGATTGAACCGGATCCCAGCTCCATTCCATTTAGCACTAAATCATAAGAACGGGATTTAACTTTATCGGGTGCTTTATTCAGGTTTTCCAGGTCTTCGGTAGCCGGAGAAGTGAAAGGATGGTGTTCACTTTCCCAGCGTTTTTCATCGGTGTTAAATTTAAAAAGCGGAAAATCTACTACCCAGCAAAAAGCAAAGTCTAAATTTAACTGTTTACGTAAGTCCGGTTTATCGCATCCGTATTTTTCCATCGCCTCCTTATAGCTGATACGGGTAAAAGGTGTCGGGATGTCGATATTTTTCAACTCTTTAAAAATCAACTTCATTAACCCCTCAGTCAGGCTAAAGATATCTTCTTCGTTCACAAAAGACATTTCGATGTCCAGCTGGGTAAATTCAGGCTGACGGTCAGCGCGCAGGTCTTCATCACGAAAACATTTTGCAATCTGGTAGTATTTTTCAATACCGGCGACCATTAGTATTTGTTTAAACAATTGCGGTGATTGCGGTAGGGCAAAAAATTGCCCGGGATTTGCCCGCGAAGGAACCAAGTAATCCCTGGCGCCTTCCGGAGTAGATTTAGTAAGAATCGGTGTTTCGCATTCAATAAAATCTTTTTCCCCCAGATATCCGCGGATGACTTTATAGAGATTGCTTCTCAAAAGTAAATTATTAAAAACTTTGTTTCTTCGGATGTCTAAATAACGGTATTTAAGGCGGATCTCTTCAGTTATTTCTGCGTCTTCCTGGATTTCAAACGGCGGAGTAAGGCTGGAGTTTAATATTTCTAATTCTTGCGCTAAAACTTCCACTTCTCCGGTCGCCAACTTAGGATTAATGGTGCCTCCGGGCCGCTTATTTACTAAACCGGTTAGCTTAACTACAAATTCATTTCTTAAATCTTGAGCTATTTTGTAAGCTTCTTTGGATTCTTTAGGGATAAAAACGACCTGAGTAAGGCCGTAGCGGTCACGGATATCGATAAAAATCAATTTGCCATGGTCGCGCCGGTTAGCTATCCAACCGCAAAGGGTGACCTGTTTGCCAATATCGGTACTTTTAAGTTCAGCGCATGTATGCGTTCTTAACATTTTAATTCCTCGGTTAAATTTTGTATAGCCACTTCTTTTTGTGTTCCGGTGTCCATATTTTTTACAGAAATAGTATTATTTTTTAGTTCATCATCTCCTAAAATTAAAACATAAGTTGCGCCGGTATCATTAGCAGCGCGCATTGCCCCTTTTAATGATCTATTTAAATAATCCATATCTACAGGTATCCCGCAAACCCGGAGTTGGTTTAATATTTTTATTCCGGCGGATTTCGCCGCTTTCCCCAGCGTGATTAAATAAGCAAGTTTTTTTGGCGGATTCTGATTTAATGTGTTGGAGACTAAGAATAACCTTTCTGCTCCAAAAGCAAAACCGATTGCTCCTAAATCCGGACCGCCCAGTTCTTGGACTAAATTATTATAACGGCCGCCTGCTCCGATAGCATCCTGGCTGCCTAAGTCGCTATGTTTAATTTCGAAAACAGTGCGATTGTAATAATCCAGGCCACGGACCAGCTTAGGATCCAGTTGGAATGGAATTTCCAGGTTGTTTAATCCATGCGTAACTGTTTCAAAATGCTCCTGGCATTCTGGACACAGATGGGCTTGCTTAAGGTTAAGTGTTTCAACTATTTTTTGACAAGCCTCGTTTTTACAATCTAATATTCTTAACACGTTATTCTTTGCTCTTTGTTGGCAATCCGGGCAGAATTGGGTTATTTTATCTTGAAAAGATTTATTCAAGGTTTCGCTAAGTGTTTGTTTGTCTTTTGGGCATCCCAAGCTGTTAATTTTGATCCGGTAACCGGAAATCCCAAAATTTTTCAGCAGCTGGTCAGCTAGGCTGATTATTTCAATATCCAGGCTGGCTTCTGCCGAACCGATGGCTTCTGCTCCGATATGATGAAATTGGCGCAACCTTCCTTTTTGAGGGCGCTCCAGGCGGAACATCGGGCCCATATAATATAATTTTGTAAACCCTTGAGTTTTTTCCAGGCTATTTTCCAGGTAACTGCGCACTATTGAAGCCGTTCCTTCCGGACGCAAGGCATAAGTATCCTGCTGATTGTGGATCAGGAACATTTGTTTTTGCACGATTTCAGTAGTTGAACCTAATGTGCGGTTAAAAAGCGCGGCTTCTTCAATTAGCGGTGTACGGATCTCTTGATAATTGTAGAAAGAAAAAATCTTTCTCGCTATTGCTTCGGCGGTTTGCCAGGAGGATGTCTCTTGCGGCAAAATATCTTTAGTTCCCGGGACTTTCTTGAACATATAAATTCAACACTCAGTGTTTAGCAATCAGTATTAAGTTGCCAAAGAGAAATAATTACCTACTAATTGCTGTTTATTTTTTGTTTTAAGTTTATTTTATCTTTTGTTTCATTTCCAAGCCAGCTTTGAAGATGACTACTTTTCTGGGCGGGACAGGGATAACCTGATTAGTACGCGGATTTCTGCCTGTGCGGCTCCTTCTTTGTTTTACCTTAAAAACGCCAAAATTACGCAGCTCAATCTTTTCTCCTCTGATCAGGGCGTCTACAATGCAATCAAAAGTTTTTTGAACTATTTTTTTAACATCAATTTGTTTAATGTTAGTTTCGTCAGATACTTTTAAAACAATATCCTTTTTGGTCATTTTATATCCTCCTTGCCCATGTGGGCACACCCTTGCAATTTTCGCCACTAGGCGGACACAACGTAATTCTAGATAAGCGGCGGGTGTTTATTGAAAGCCGCAGAGTATGTTGCTAACTATAATAACAGCAAAAAGTTACAGTGTCAAGGCTAAATTTAAATATTTAAGACTAAATCACTAGAGAAAAATGCTCTTGGCCTAAAAGTTCATCTAAATCCTGGATAAGCTGTTCATTGGGCGTAACATATAGCCCTTCTCCGACAATTAGTTGTACCCGGGATTTAGCGGGAGTATTTAGGCGTAAATATACAGGGACATTGCCGCGGTGTTTTTCCAATAGTTCCTTTAAAGATTCAAAGATATTCTCCCTTATCCCGGATAAGTTAATATTTATTGCTGTAATAAGCTTATAAATTTCTTCAAAAGGGAAAAGATCTTCGGCGATAATCTTAGGCGTTTCTTCTTTAAGATCCAATACTCCGCGGATATGTACAATAGTATTGGCTTGGATGTGTGAGCTAATTTTAGCAAAAGCCCGCGGAAAAACCAATACTTCAACCGCACCGTCTAAATCTTCCAGTTTTAATATGGCCATTTTTTCTTGTTTAGCACGGGTAACGGTATGTTTGATCTTAACGATTAATCCGACTATTTTAATAATATCTTGGTCTTTATGCTCATGCAAGTTGGCAGTTGAACAGGAAACAAAACGTTTAAGCTGGCTGGCGTAGCGTGCAAGCGGATGTCCGCTGACATAAAAGCCGAGCATGTCTTTTTCAAAAGCCAAAAGCTGCGGCTCGGGCCACTCTTTGCAATCGACTAAATTATTTGTAGTTTTCCCGAATCCGTTACTTTTTATAGCTTGGTCAAAAAAAGAAAGCTGTCCGCTGGATTTTTCTTTTTGAATTTTCTGCGCCCCATCCAGTATTGTATCTAAACTAGCGAACATCTTAGCCCGGGGTATTCCAAAATAATCCAGCGCCCCGCATTTAATCAAGCTTTCTAAAACTTTACGGTTGGCTAGCCTTAGGTCTATGCGCTGGCAAAGGTCTTCCAGAGATTTAAATTTTCCGCCTTCTCTTTGTTTAACAATTGATTCTGCCGCTCCTGCTCCGACATTTTTAATCGCCAGGAGCCCAAAACGAATCGTAGATTTATCCTGGACCTTAAAAAGCGCTTCACTTTCATTAATATCCGGAGGCTGGACTTTGAGGCCCATGCGCAGCGATTCATTCACATATTCTACGATTTTATCGGTATTATCACGTTCTGAAGTAAGTAGGGCTGTCATAAATTCTACCGGGTAATTAGCTTTCAAATAAGCCGTGCGGTAAGAAATCAGGGCATAAGCGGCAGAATGTGATTTGTTAAAGCCATAACCGCTAAAATATTCGATTAAATCAAATATTTTAGCGGCGGTGGTTTCTTTAATTCCGTTTTTAATGCATCCGGCAAGGAAATTTTTACGTTCTTTCTCCATGACTTCAGGGATTTTTTTTCCCATCGCCTTGCGCAAAATATCCGCTTGAGCAAGCGAAAATCCTGCTAGTGTTGAGGCAATTTGCATAATCTGTTCTTGATAAACCATGATTCCATATGTTTCTTTAAGAATTGGTTCAAGTTTGGGATGTTCATATTTAATCGGGACTGTTCCATGTTTACGTTTCATAAAATCATCCAACATTCCGGAACCAATCGGGCCGGGCCGGTATAGCGCCAGAAGTGCGATTAAGTCTTCAAAACGTTCTGGCACAAGCTTTTTAAGCAAATCGCGCATTCCAGAGCTTTCAACCTGGAATATCCCGATAGTGTGGCTGGAGGCTAATAATTTATAAGTATTCTTATCGTCCAGCGGAATTTTTTCAAAATCAATTTGGATGCCATGGATTTTTTGGACTAATTTTACAGTTTCATCAATTACTGTGAGAGTTCTTAACCCTAAAAAGTCGACTTTAAGCAGGCCTATTTTTTCCAGGGTTCCCATACTATAACCGGTAGTGATCTGGTCATCTCCGGTTTTAAATAAAGGCGTGTAATTATTTAGGGGCCGGTCAGAGATGATTACTCCGGCAGCATGAACCGAAGCATGGCGGTTTAATCCTTCTAGAGATTGAGCAATGTTGATCAGTTTAGTAATTTGAGTATCGGTTTTATAAAGGTTATTTAATTCATCCTCGCTCTCCATAGCTTTCTTGAGCGTCATATCCAGTTCGGCGGGTATCAACTTGGCGATCCGGTCAACCTGGGCATATGGAATTGACATAACTCTGCCGACATCCCGGATTACTCCGCGGGCCTGCATCGTTCCAAAAGTAATAATTTGAGCAACATTCTCTCTGCCATATTTCTGGGTAACATAATCAATTACTTCCTGCCGGCGTTCATAACAGAAATCAATATCAATATCCGGCATTCCTAAACGCTCAGGGTTTAAGAACCTTTCGAAAATCAAACCATAATCTAATGGATTAAGGTCAGTAATGCCTAATAGATAACTTACCAGGCTTCCGGCTGCGGAACCTCTTCCCGGCCCAACAGGAATATTCTGGCTTTTAGCGTAAGCGATAAAATCGCGCACTATTAAAAAATAACTGATAAATCCCATATGTTTAATTATTTTTAGTTCATGCTCCAGCCTTTTTTTCGCCTCGGTATTTTGATCAAGGTTTTTTTCAATTAGCCCTTTTTCACATAATTCCAGCAGGAACGCTTCTTTGTCCTGCCCTCCCGGGGGAGTAAATTTAGGTAAATGCAGTTGTTTAAAATTAAGTTCCAGGTTACATTTCTGTGCAATCTCCAGGGTGTTTTTTAATGCTTCCGGGTAATCTGCGAACAACTTTTGCATTTCTGCCGGCGAAGTAAAATAAAATTCTTCGGTCTGGAAACGCATGTGTTTAGGGTCATCCAAAGTGCTTTGAGTTTGAATACATAACAGCGCTTCATGAGCGGCAGCCCTCTCCTTAGTAGGATAGTGCACGTCGTTAGTGGCAACCAGGGGAATACCTAACTCCTTGGATATTTTAATTAAACCTTCGTTGGCAATTTTTTGCTCGGGAATGGAGTTGCCTTGAATTTCCAGATAAAAATTACCTTTACCTAAAATGTTTTGAAAATTATCGGCAGCTTTTAAAGCATCATTAAAACGTTTTTGTAATATCAGGCTGGCAATTTCCCCTTTAAGGCAGGCGCTTGAGCCGATCAATCCGGCGGAATGCTGGGCTAGGATTTCTTTATCAATCCGCGGGCGGTAATAAAATCCCTCCAGGTAGGCGGTTGAAACTAACTCCATTAAATTATGATAGCCTTCTTCATTGCGGGCTAAAAGAATTAAATGGTTGGCGGCATCTTCGATCCCGCTATTGCTTTTTTTATCCAGGCGGCTTTGCGGTGCAACATAAACTTCGCAGCCGATAATGGGTTTAATGCCGGCTTTCTGGGCTTCTAAATAAAATTCAATCGCCCCGAACATATTGCCATGATCGGTAATTGCCAAAGAATCCATTTTGAAGCTTTTAGCAATAGCGAGTATCTCAGGTATGCGGCAGGCTCCGTCAAGAAGGCTGTATTGAGTATGTAAATGCAGATGAATGAATTCAGAATGAGGCATATATTTAAACTCTAAACACTAAACTCGAAATCCTAAATAAGCCCTAAATCTAAAAACTTAAAATGCAGCGTTTTGGTTTCTGAGTTTATAGTTTCGAGTTTGTTTAGAATTTAGGGTTTCGTGTTCAGGATTTAGAATAATTTATTCCCACTCTATGGTTGCTGGAGGTTTAGAACTTATATCGTAAACTACCCGGTTGATTCCTTTTACTTCATTAATAATGCGATTTGAAATTTTTTCCATAACTTCATAGGGAAGCTTTACCCAATCTGCGGTCATGCCGTCAAAGCTGGATACACATCGTAAAGCGCATACATTTTCATAGGTACGTTCATCTCCCATAATCCCCACGCTTTTAATCGGAAGCAATACGGCAAAAGACTGCCAGATCTGGTCATATAAACCGGCTCTTGTGATTTCTTCGATTACCCGTTTATCAGCTTCACGAAGCAGCTCAAGCCTGGGCAGGTCGATTTCTCCGATGATTCTTACTGCCAGCCCTGGGCCGGGAAATGGTTGACGCTGGATAATGTTTTCTGGTAAACCTAGCTGAGCGCCGATCTGGCGCGCTTCATCTTTAAACAATTCCCGTAAAGGCTCAATGAGCTTAAGCTTCATTTGCGCAGGCAATCCGCCCACGTTATGGTGGCTTTTAATTTTTCTGCTTGGCCCTCCGGTTGGCGAGACAGATTCAATAACATCCGGATAAAGCGTACCCTGGCCTAAGAATTTTGCGCCTTTAGTTTTTTTGGCCTCTTCTTCAAATACCTTAACGAATTCATCACCGATAATTTTCCTTTTTTCTTCAGGATCGGTAATGCCTTTTAAGCGCTCAAGGAATCTTTTGCTGCGGTCAACATAGCTTAAATTAAGGTGGTACATATCCTTGAAGACACTTTTAACCTGCTCGGCTTCCCCTTTTCTCAATAGCCCATTATCAATAAAAATACAACGTAAATTTTTTCCAATAGCCCGGTGAATTAATAAGGCAGCAACGGATGAGTCCACTCCTCCGCTTAACCCTAAAACCACTTTGTCTTTTCCAACTGTCTTTTTTATATTGATAATCGATTCTTTAATAAACGATTGCATGGTCCATCTGCTTGAAGCTCCGCAAGCTTTAAATAAAAAGTTACTTAAAATTTGATTACCTTTTTCCGTATGTGTTACTTCCGGATGGAACTGCACGGCATATATTTTTCTTTTTTGATTAGAGATTGCCGCAATCGGAGTATTAGTAGTATGGCCGATTGTATGAAAGCCTGCAGGCATTTTGGTTACATAATCTCCATGGCTGGCCCAGCAGGTAAAATTACCCGGCAGGTGGCTGAAAAGATCGCTGTTGTCATCGATAAATAGTTCAACTTTTCCGTATTCACGCTCGCGGGTATGCCTGACTTTGCCTCCCAATAATTCGCAAATCACCTGCATCCCGTAACAAATACCTAATATGGGCACTCCTAACTTAAAAATACCGGCATCCGGGTAAGGGGATTTTTTGTCAACGACTGAGGCGGGTCCTCCGGAAAGAATAATTCCTTTTGGATTGAGCGCAGCAATTTCTTTAGCCGGAGTGTTGTAAGGGATAATCATTGAAAACACCTTGTTTTCTCTTACTCTGCGGGCAATTAATTGCGTATATTGTGAACCAAAATCCAAAATCAAAATTGTTTGTCTAGTCACTACGCTGTTCCTTTCCTGTCGTTTTTTCAACTTGGCCTTTCCTTGCTTATTTTCCCATTCCTACTCTTTGGCCCACCTGGAAAATTTTTCCTTCAGTTTGAATAGAAGGAGCAATAATTATTTCTACGTCATGCATTTCTTTTAGGTTGGAAGCGCCTAGGGATCCCATAGAAGTTCTTAATGCTCCCAGGAGATTTTGCGAGCCATCATCTACCTTTGCCGGGCCCAATAAAATATCTTTTAAGGCGCCGGTAGTACCGACTTGGATACGGGTACCGCGGGGTAAATTGACATGTGAAGTAGCCATACCCCAATGGAATCCTCTACCGGGGGCTTCTTTTGCCCGGGCAAAACTTGAACCAATCATTACCGCGTCTGCTCCGCAGGCGAATGCTTTGCAAATATCCCCCCCGCGGTTCATTCCGCCGTCGGTAATAATGGAAACATATTTACCGGTGCGTTTAAAATAAAAATCGCGGGCTCCTGCGGCATCTACTGTAGCGGTAACCTGGGGGACTCCGATACCCAATACTCCGCGGGTAGTACAAGCTGCTCCCGGGCCAACTCCGATTAGTAAGCCGCTGGCTCCGGTAGCCATAAGCTCCAGAGTTGTTTCGTAAGTTACGCAATTACCGAGAATAACCGGAATTTTGATTGATTTACAAAATTTAACTAAATCCAGTGTTTTATATTCTTTCGAAACATGTTTAAGCGTAGCAACCGTAGATTGAATGACAAAAATATCTACTCCGGCAGCAATAGCTAATTTTGAAAATCTTTCGGCATTTGCCGGAATACAGCTGACGACAGCCATCGCTTTAGCTTTTTTAATTTCGGCTACTCTTTTGGTAACTAATTTTTCTTTGATTGGCGTAGTATAAACAGTTTGAATTAACTCTGTAGCTTTTTGTGGCGTGGCTTTGGAAATTTCTTCAAGCACTTCGTCAGGGTTTTCGTAGCGGGTTTGTATACCATCAAGATTTAAAACCGCAATTCCGCCTAAGCGCGACATCTCAATGGCAAACTTCACATCTACCACTCCATCCATAGCTGCTGCAAGGATGGGTATTTTAAAGTTTTTCCCGTTAAATTTAAAGCTGGTATCTACTTCGTTAGGATTAACTGTTTGGGCTCCGGGAACCAGAGCTACTTCATCAAAACCATAACATCTTCTTGCGCGCCTGTTTATACCTATCCACTCCGCCATATCAAATTCTCCTTATTATAATAATAAACCGTTGTTTTGCAATAAGTTATGGATATTCGCCTCAGCTTGGGATTGCAACTGAAAGGATTAATAATTTTATATTACCCAGGAGTATTTGTCAATATCTTTTTTATAGGGATTTTTATAAGTTTATTTGGGGTGTTTAATAAAAAGAACGGCTGGTCTTGAATAAAGACCAGCCGTTCTTTTTGAGTATTTTGTATTTGAGCCTTATTTTTTAAGGAATTAATACATTCCTCCGCCCATTCCACCCATGCCGCCCATTCCACCAGCGGGCATTGCGGGCATTTTATCATCTTTTTCCGGTTTATCTGCGATTAAAGCTTCAGTAGTAAGCAATAATGCAGCAATACTGGAAGAATTCTGTAAAGCCGAACGCGTTACTTTTGTCGGATCAATCACGCCGGCTTCGATCATGTCAACATAAGCATCCTGGCTGACATCAAATCCGATATTGGTTTTTTCCTGTTTAATCCTTTGCACGACGACTGATCCTTCCAGGCCGGCATTTTGCGCAATCTGCCTTAAAGGCTCTTCAATAGCGCGTTTTACAATATCGGCACCGATTCTTTCATCGCCTTCCAGCTTTAGTTTATCTAAAGCCGCGATAGTGCGAATAAATGCCACTCCGCCTCCGGGAACAATACCTTCCTGGGTAGCTGCGCGGGTAGCATGCAGAGCATCTTCAACGCGGGCCTTCTTTTCTTTCATTTCTGTTTCTGTGGCTGCGCCTACGTTAATTACCGCAACTCCACCGGCCAATTTAGCCAGGCGTTCCTGCAGTTTTTCTTTATCATAGTCTGAATCTGTATCTTCAATCTGCTTCTTTAATTGCGCGATTCTGGCATTGATGGCAGCATTTTTACCTGCGCCTTCAACAATAGTTGAATTCTCTTTGTCGATTTTTATTTTTTTAGCACGGCCAAGGTCTTCGATATCAACATTTTCCAATTTGATACCGAGATCTTCAGTTAAAGCTTTACCGCCGGTTAAGACAGCGATGTCTTCAAGCATCGCTTTACGCCTATCGCCATAACCGGGAGCTTTTACTGCGCAGGCAACAAAAGTACCGCGAATCTTATTAACTACTAAAGTAGCCAAGGCTTCCCCGTCAACTTCTTCAGCGATAATCAATAATGGTTTCCCTGCCCGGGCAATTTTTTCTAATAAAGGCAGAATGTCTTTAATCGAAGATATCTTTTTCTCATAGATCAGAATGAAGGCGTCTTCTAAAAGCACTTCCATTCTTTCGGTATCAGTTACAAAATAAGGAGATAGATATCCTTGGTCGAATTGCATGCCTTCCACAACATCTAAAGTTGTAGCGGTAGATTTGGCTTCTTCGACGGTAATTACTCCGTCTTTTCCGACCTTATCCATTGCTTCAGCAATTAATTCTCCGATATTGGTATCAGAGTTAGCGGCAATGCTGGCAACCTGTGCAATTTCTTTTTTATCTTTAATCGGGGTAGAAAGTTTTCCTAATTCTTCCACAACTTTAACGACTGCTTTTTCTATACCGCGTTTCAAAGCCATCGGGTTCGAACCGGCAGTAACATTTTTCAACCCTTCACGATAAATTGCTTCCGCTAGTACGGTAGCGGTAGTAGTACCGTCACCGGCATTGTCAGAAGTTTTTTCGGCTACTTCTTTGACCATTTGCGCGCCCATATTTTCAAAAGCATCTTCCAGGTCAATTTCTTTGGCTACGGTTACTCCGTCTTTAGTAATAGTGGGGGAACCGAATTTTTTATCAATAACTACGTTGCGCCCTTTAGGGCCTAAAGTTACTTTTACAGCTGCAGCCAGCTGTTCTACGCCCCTTAAAATCTTACGACGGGCATCATCGCTGTACAATAATTGCTTTGCCATTAATTCCTCCTTTAAGTTTTATCCAGAAAAATCCTGGCGAGCGTAGCGAGTCAGGATCCTCCCCTTTTGGTTCTGTTTAATTATTTAATAATCGCTAAAATATCTTCTTCGCGCAAAATAAGTAATTCTTCCCCTTCTTTGGTGGTAATTTCATTACCGGAATATTTTCCAAAGATCACTTTATCCCCAACTTTTACCTCAGGAGCGGCAATAGTACCATTTTCTAACACTTTGCCCTTACCAACTGCCACTACTTTGGCTTCTTGCGGCTTTTCCTTGGCTGTATCAGGCAGAAGTATGCCGCCTTTGCTTTTATTCTCCGCTTCTAAAGGTTTAACGACGATGCGATCACCCAATGGTTTAATCTCCATCCTGTCACCTCCTTAAATAATAAGTTGACTTAAAACTAGCACTCTTTTTCCTAGAGTGCTAATTATAGATAAAAAAAATTTCTTGTCAAGAGTTTTTTATAAATTCACCAATTTTTTCTTCATAAATAAGTTTTAGCCCGGTTAAGGTTAGGTTTTTGTTAATTTTCATTGGCATGCCGGAGTATTTTTTAATTAAAGCTATATTGCCGCCAGTGCCAACGATCAGCGTGTTTTTTCCTAAACGCTGTTTAATTTTAGCAGTCAATGTTTCGCTTAAAGATGCTATGCCAAAAACTACTCCGCTAAGGATGCTGTTTTTAGTATCGTGCCCGATAAGCGTTTTTGGTGTCTGTAATTTAACCTCAGGCAGTAATGCGGTTTTTTCCTTTAAGGCCTTAAGGCACATCTTCATTCCCGGAAATATTAATCCGCCAAGGTATGCCTGATTTTTAGAAATTACATCAAAAGTCACGGCTGTTCCGGAATCAATTACAATCAGGGGCGCTCGGTAAAGAGTTTTGGCAGCGTAAGCATTTACTAAACGGTCTTGCCCTACTTGTTTTGGTATGCGGTAACGGTTTACTATGGGGACAATTAGGTCTTTACCTACTATATATATATTCTTCCCGATAAGTAATTTAAGGTCTTCTTGGAGGGTAAGAGTTAATCTGGGAACAACACTGCAAATAATACCGGCGGATATCCCGGGGAATGCCCTTAATTTTTTAATCAGTTCGCTCTTTTTATAGTTTTTAGTTAGAATATCAAACTGATATTTAAGTTTATTCGCGTAAAAAACCCCGGCAGTTATATTTGTATTACCGATATCGATGGCTAGCAACATTCTTATTTTATTTTACCAAGATTATTTGTATGTTTAAGGTGGCTAATTTCCTTAATTTTATCTCTTAAGCCGGCGGCTTTTTCAAATTGTAGGTTCCTGGCTGCCAGCTCCATTTCATATTCTAACTCAGTAATATATTTATGCAATTGATATTGCTCTGCCGGCTCTCCGGTTAATTCCTGCACAAATTCTTCGATTTGCTCCGAATCTTCAATGCCTTTTTGGATAGCTTTATTGATTGAGCGCGGGGTAATCTTGTATTTATGGTTGAATTCGATTTGGATGATTCTGCGCCTATTGCTTTCATTTATTGCTTTTTGCATAGATTGCGTAACGGTGTCGGCGTACATAATTATTGTTCCGTCTAAGTTGCGGGCGGCACGCCCACCCACCTGGATGAGCGCAGTGGCGCTGCGCAAGAAACCTTCTTTGTCTGCGTCCAGAATTGCTACCAGTGAAACTTCCGGCAGATCCAGGCCTTCGCGCAGCAAATTAATCCCCACCAGGCAGTCAAACTTTTTTTCTCGCAATTCTTTGAGTATCGTCGAACGTTGAATAGTTTGGATTTCGGAATGCAGATATTTTACCTTAATTCCCTGCTCTGAAAGGTAATTTGCCAGATCTTCAGACATTCTTTTAGTCAAGGTGGTTACCAGGA
This sequence comes from Candidatus Omnitrophota bacterium, assembly GCA_028712375.1. GTDB lineage: Bacteria > Omnitrophota > Gorgyraeia > Gygaellales > Profunditerraquicolaceae > UBA6249. The sequence continues at coordinate 2,332 of JAQTQG010000025.1, read as the reverse complement.
CTCTTTGGTTGTTTTTTGACCGCTGTTTTATCTGTATAATCAAATCTTCAATCTGGCCTTCGGTGGGTTTAACAATAATTGCCGGGTCAATTAATCCGGTCGGCCGGATAATCTGTTCCGTAACTTTATTTTTGCATAAGTTTAATTCATATTCATCCGGGGTTGCGGAAACAAAAACTAATTGTTTAACCAGCCGGCTAAATTCATCAAATTTTAGCGGGCGGTTATCCAGGCATGAAGGTAACCTGAATCCATAATCTACCAGCGTTTCTTTACGGGCCCTGTCTCCGGCAAACATGCCTTTTATTTGCGGTATAGTGGCGTGTGATTCATCAATGATCGTCAAAAAATCACCTTGAAAATAATCGATCATTGCCGACGGCCGGGATCCCGGTAAGGAACCATTAAGATGGCGGGAATAATTTTCTATGCCATGGCAGTAGCCGATTTCTTTAAGCATTTCCAGGTCATAGTTGGTGCGCGATTCAAGGCGTTGAGCTTCTAGCAGCTTACCTTTTTCCCGTAATTTTTTTAGTTGACTTGTCAATTCTTCCCTGATAGAGATAAATGCTGATTGGATCCGGTCTTCTGAAGCAATAAAATGTTTGGCCGGATAGATGGCTATTTTATTAAGGCGATTAATTATTTTTGCCGATACCGGGTCAAATACAGAGATTTGTGAAATATTGTTTTGTTTAAACTCCAAGCGAACTCCCTGCTCACTGTAAGATGGAAAAACTTCTACAACATCCCCGCGTACCCGGATCTTTCCGCGCTTAAATTCGTAATCATTGCGCTCATATTGTACTTGAATAAGCTTAGCGATTAATTCATCCCGCTCAATAGCAATATTTTTATCCAGAATGATCAGCATTTTTTTATAATCTTGCGGAGAGCCTAGATTATAGATACAGGAAACCGAAGCAACCACAATTACATCTGGCCTGCTCATTAGGGATGTTGTCGCGGATAGCCGTAAACGATCAAGGCGCTCATTAATTGAAGAGTCTTTTTCAATATAGGTGTCCGTAGAAGGAATATACGCTTCTGGCTGGTAATAATCGTAGTAACTTACAAAATATTCGACTGCATTGTGCGGAAAAAATTCTTTGAATTCAGAATAAAGCTGGGCAGCTAAAGTTTTATTGTGTGAAATTACTAGTGTGGGCATATTTATTTTAGCGATAACATTCGCCAAAGTAAATGTTTTGCCGCTACCGGTAACGCCTAAAAGCGTAGAATACCGTTGTTTAGCCAGGATAGACTTGGAAAGCTGCTGAATTGCCTTGGGCTGATCTCCGGCAGGCTTAAGTTTAGTTTTTAATTGAAAATTTTGCCCAGACATTAAAGGCCGTAATTATAGCAAACATCAATAAGATAGGGAACCGCTTCTTTGTCTTGGAAAAGCCCCAAAACATAGGCAGCATTAGCTACGATGTTGGGATCATTCTGAGAGAGGGCTTTACGCAATGCGTGTAAACTCGCCTTATCTTTTAATTCTCCAAGTATGAAAATAGAATCAGGGTGTAGCGGATTGGTATCGTTTTCTAAAGCATCAATAACTAAAGCGAGTAAGTTCTGACCATTAATTTTATAATATATTTCTATATTTTGCGAAGAGATAACGCTGGCTTTTGCTATTTCATCAAAGTATTTAATAACATATGGTTTCAGTATGCGCAAAGCCCGGGCAGCGCGCTTTTTAATCCAAGTGGGGTTTTCCGGAAGGATAACTTCTCTTAAAAGTACCGGCAATATTGTCACATCTCCTAGATTAGCCAGACTTATAAAAGAACTTACCCGTAAAACGGGATCCTTACTAGATAAATCTTTTTTAAGCGAAGCAAGGATGTCTTCCTGCTCTGTTTTGCCTGCGCTGGATACCTCAGCTTTTATTTTAGCCATATCCAGGCTATCTTTGAACATGGCTATGGATTCTTTGGCAGCGGCCCGCACAAGAGCTTCATTATCAGTTAATCTGTCAACGAGTAAACCCAATGTTTTATTATCCCGAATTTGGCCTATGGCAATGCAGGCGGCTTGACGTATTTTAGGATTAGGGTTGTTTAAAGCCTGCTCTATCAGAGGAAGAGCCGGGCTGAATGTGTTGGCGCCTAACTGCTGGATAGCGCTTATTTTTACCAGGTCACTACTATCTTTTGCCAGCACCTCTGCCAATTTAGGCATATATTTGTCTTTAAATTGTCCTAATTGTTCTACAATGGCTGCTCGTGTTGAAGCTTGTTCGCTGTTTAAAAAATCAAGCAGCTTAGGCTCCATTTCTTGATCACCTAAGTTAAGCAAAATCTTAGTAACCAGGATTCTTATGATG
>JAQTQG010000051.1 GCA_028712375.1 Candidatus Omnitrophota bacterium | reverse complement strand
CCAATCCTGTCCGCATAAACGCTGCAGTAATATTTACCCTGCCCATCCTTTTTCAGGCGCGCGCAAGGGTCATCTCCCAGGGCCCCGCAACAGGCGCCGCATCTTTTGCAGCGGGATTCATAAGCATGCTGCATTATCTGCTGTTTTTCTAAATAGGCAGTTTTGTCCATCTATCCCCTACTTTTTAATATGGCCATCTCCAATTACGGATCTCCGGAAGGTCTTCTCCGTGGGCCATAATGTACTGCTTATGTTCAATCAGTTTATTATGCAGCCACTCCTTAACATGCGCCGCCTGATTTTGCAGCCTGCCGACCCGGTCAATCACATCATCGGCCAGGTTAAAACGGTCAATCTCATTTAACACGGCCATATCAAACGGTGTGGTAGTGGTGCCTTCTTCTTTGTAGCCGCGCACATGCACATTTTTATGGTTGGCGCGGCGATAAAGCAGCCGATGAATAAGCCAGGGATAGCCGTGAAAAGCAAAAATTACCGGCTTATCCACCGTAAAAAGGCTGTCGAAATCTTTATCGGAAAGCCCATGCGGATGTTCACTCTGCGGCTGCAGGGTCATTAAATCCACAACATTAACCACTCTTACTTTTAAATCGGGAAACTTTTTCCTTAATATATCTACCGCTGCCAATGCCTCCATGGTCGGGACGTCACCGGCGCAGGCCATCACCACATCCGGCTCCTGGCCGTGGTCATTGCTTGCCCAGTCCCAGATGCCGATACCTTTAGTGCAATGACGGATAGCCGCATCCATATCCAGATACTGCAATCCCGGATGTTTGCCGGCAATCACGACATTTACATAGTGGCGGCTGCGCAGGCAATGATCGGTTACAGAAAGCAAAGTATTGGTGTCCGGGGGCAGATAAACCCGGATAATCTCGGATTTTTTATTTACTACGTGGTCGATAAAGCCCGGATCCTGATGGGAAGAGCCGTTATGGTCCTGCCTCCAGACATGCGAGGTAAGCAGATAATTTAATGAAGCAATCGGACGGCGCCAGGCAATTTTGCGCGAGGTTTTCAGCCACTTGGCATGCTGGTTAAACATGGAATCCACGATATGAATAAATGCTTCATAGCAGGAAAAAAAACCGTGCCTGCCGGTAAGCAAGTACCCTTCTAACCAACCCTGGCAGGTGTGCTCGCTTAAGATTTCCATTACCCGGCCATCGACGGATAAATGATCATCCTCCGGTAGAATTTTAGCCATCCAGGTGCGGTTAGTCGCATCCAATACCGCGCCCAAACGGTTGGAAGTAGTTTCGTCCGGGCCAAAAACACGGAAATTTTTACTCTTGAGGTTATCCTTCATTACATCGCGCAGGAAAAACCCCATCACTTTGGTCGGTTCGGATTCAACTACGCCGGGCTTATCCACTTTCACGGCATATTTGCGAAAATCCGGAAGCTTCAGGTCGCGCAAGAGCAAGCCGCCGTTAGTATGCGGGTTATCGCTCATGCGGAGTTTTTTCTGCGGCGGCAACTGTGCTAATTCATTAATTAATTTTCCATCTTGATCGAAAAGTTCTTCAGGTTTATAGCTTTTCATCCATTTGGCAAGGGCAATCAGGTGGCCGGGCTTCTCCGCCATTTCCGCAAAAGGCACCTGGTGCGAACGCCAATACCCTTCGGTTTTTAAACCGTCAATTTCTTTAGGCCCGGTCCAGCCTTTAGGGGTATTTAAAACGATCATTGGCCAAAACGGACGCGCAATATATTTTTTGCTGCTGCGGGCTTTTTTCTGGATGGCTTTAATCTCAGCTAAAACTAAATCCAGGGTTTTAGCCATTAACTGATGCATTTTCTCCGGATCAGCGCCTTCCACAAAATAAGGCTTATACCCCTGCCCGGTAAAGAATTGTTTAAGTTCATTTTTACTGATCCGCGCCAGGACCGTAGGATTGGATATTTTATAACCGTTAAGATGCAAGATCGGCAGCACTGCTCCATCCTGGGCAGGATTAAGAAATTTGTTGGAATGCCAGGCCGCGGCTAAGGGGCCGGTCTCTGCCTCTCCGTCGCCCACAACGCAAGCCACAATCAAATCCGGATTATCAAATGCCGCCCCATACGCATGCGATAAGGAATATCCAAGCTCTCCGCCTTCATGCATAGAGCCGGGGGTTTCTGCGCCGACATGGCTGGGAATTCCGCCGGGGAATGAAAACTGTTTAAAGAGCTTCTTCATTCCCTGGCTATCCTGCGCAACATCCGGATAATATTCGCTGTAAGTCCCCTCCAAATACGCATTAGCCACCAAGCCGGGGCCGCCATGGCCGGGGCCGGTAATGTAAATCATATCCAGATCGTATCTTTTAATGATCCGGTTAAGGTGCACGTAAATAAAATTTAAACCCGGGGTGGTACCCCAGTGCCCCAGGAGGCGCGGTTTAATATGCTTAAGCGACAGGGGTTCTTTAAGCAAAGGATTATCCAAAAGATAGATTTGACCCACGGACAGATAGTTGGCTGCCCGCCAATAAGCGTTAATTTTGCGCAATTCGTCTTTGGATATTTTTGTTTTAGGTTTTTTCATTCCTGCACCTCATTTTTTTAAAAAACTCTCCGGGAAAATGTTTGCTAAATCAGCAAAGATACTTTGGTTAAGAAATCCAGGCGCGCACATGCGCGACAGTAACCCATTTATCATTTTCTTTTTTCAGCAGCAGATATACTCCATTGCCGATCAGGTAGTCGCATTGGACGCCGCGATAGGTAAAAGCCATATTTTTTTCAGCGTTAAAAGCAACTCTGAATAATTCCACTATGCAAGCATCGGGATATTTCTGGCGAAAGGCTTTCCAGCCATCCTCCTGGTTAAAAATTTCCCGCTGTTCTTTCTCCGAAAGGATTACCACTTTAATGGTTTTGTGAAATTTATTTTCCAGGGTTAAGGAAGGAGACTTGGTTAAAGCAATAAAACTCTGCACCATTTCCTTATCTAATTTAACGCCGGAGCTCTTTTCAAAATAATCCACCGTCTCTATTGTGAACGGATGGCTGGACAGATAGCTCCCTTGGCCCCCGACTTGCTCTGCGGCAACACAAATATGGTCGGGAGAATCTGCCAATAAATCAGAATATACCGCATATTCCTGCGCGCTAATTTCTGGCGGCTGCGGGGCATCCTGGCAATAGGCGGTGGAAATAATTAATAATACAAAAACAATCGGGGACAACAACTTTGGCTTCATAAGCTTTGCCATTTATTCATCCTGCCTTTCTGTAATATTAAATACGCAACTCATATCAACCTGAAATATAATTATACCTGAATTATCTACCGGTGTAAAGAAGGCTTCCGGCACAAACAAGAGTTCGGTAGAGAATAAAACAGCCTCCCTTGGATCTAAAAAGAGAGGCTGTTTTATAAATAAGTAAGAAAAAGAATTATTTCTGGTTTTCGATTGAGACTAAGCTCAACTCATCGCCAACCTGCTTGGCAGTAATTGCGACCTGTAACTTGCTGTCAGCTTGTTTTAAAAACTCTGCGACTTTGGCGCTTGAAACTTTGTCAAAAGCATAAAGCTTTCCATCAGCAAAGATAGAATAACCGCTTTCAATACAAGCCGGCTGCAAAGCACATTCTTTAGTATGCGTTTTGACAAATTCCGCGATTTTATCTTTGTTGGCACCTGCGCACATATTATCAATAATATCGCCCTTGACCATCATTTCTTCGGATGCGGCGGCGGCAGCTGCAGGCATATCAGCAGCTGCAACTTCAGGAGCAACGGCAGCAGCCGTATCGGTAGTAGCAGCAACGGTAGCAGCCTCCTCAGCAGCAAAAGCTAAAGAGCTGGCCAAACAAAGAGCCATAAGTACAAAAAGTATTTTTTTCATTTTCATTCACCTCCTCTCTTTTATTAATTATTTTAATGCATAAAAGAATATTAACATAATCATAGCAACTAGTTAGAGATTGTCAATGATTATTAGGAAGCTGGATTCAAGCGGAATTATTAAAAAACTTGCCGGTGTCCTGAAGGATAAGGTTTTTCAAGCGCTGCGGATCCCAGGGATAAAAAGTGAGATTTTCCTCTCTGATTACGGCAGGCAATACCGCGCTTTCCGTGCCTTTTAAAGCCATGGCGATAATCCGGTTACCTTTATTACGGTTTTTTTGCAGCTGGGAATCGACCCATTTGCTCTGATGCGTATTTTCCCCGATCAAACAAACGGCAGTATTGCATTTGGTAATTTTTTCACCGATTGCCTGCTTAATAACCTGGGCACCCGGCGCATCGATATCCATACCTAAAAAATCCGGGTAAAAATCCAACTCATACTCCAGGCTATTAAGCAAAGGCAATAACTTCTCCACCTTCTGAAAATCTTCACTAGCAAAGCTTAAGAAAACTCTTTTCATAGTTAATCGGGTGTTTAAAGGAATATTAACTTAAATTATGCACCAGGAACCATACGCCCGAAGTTATGTCAATACCTTTAGCGCGCTGGTCCAATAAGAAATCTTTTATCTTATCCTGCTTGATCAGAATGGTTTCGATCTCTTCGGCCGGCTCAAGGCGCTGCCGGACGTTGATATTCCGGGGGTCTTTTTCATCAATTTGCGCTGAAATTAACAAAAAATCGCTGTTCATTATCGCGGGGTTAAGTTTTAATACGGGGCTTCGGGATTTGATTATTCCGGTGTAGCCTGTTTCTTCCAAAAGTTCTTTTAGTATGCATTTGTTTAAATCTTCATCGCTGGCAACTTCGGGGCCGGATACGCCTGCCGGCAGGGCAATGACGTAATTGTTGATCGCGTGGCGGAATTGTTTAATCAGAACATACCTGTTGGAAGGAATAAGTTTAGCAAGGACGGCAAATGACGGGGAATTATGAATTCTTTCTACAATTTCCCAGGCAACCGGTTCATTTTTGGAGTTGACAAAGTTGTCTTTTTTTAAAAGCAGCCATTGGCCTTTATACAAAATTTCTTCGGATGTTTTTTTCATTGATGATAAAAATACTTTTATTTTTATAGCAATTAAGCGGGTTTCCTGCTCAATATAATATGCGCTCTCCTGGCGCACACTATGCGACCTTGCTACCTAAGGCTATCGCTTTTTTACGGGCGCTTTTTAGTTTTTTAATTTCTCCGGATTCACCGGCGTTGGCTACCAGCAGAGATTCGAATTTCATGCCGGAATAATCCGCGGTAATCGCAAAAGATTTCTCCAGTGTATCTAAGCCTATATCTTCAAAGGCGCTGGCCAGCAAAACCAGGGTTTTGCCTTCTAGGGGAGTGGTCATAGTGTTAGCCTTATTATCCCATTTGTAGAGCGAGAACATCCTATCCATAATAAGTTTCAG